>CAYPWV010000006.1:0-59793 GCA_964414795.1 uncultured Gammaproteobacteria bacterium | reverse complement strand
GGATTCTGGCATACGGGTAGGATTCTACTCGTTGCGTTAGATTCTGGAGAGGAAGCAAATAAAAGATCTCTCTTCTATTTGCATTCCTCCGGTAAATCATGTGCTGCAAGGAATTGATTCATGGCAATTCCCGGTAATGTCATATTCATCCATCGAACATCTTCTTTTTTTTCAGCTTTACGAATGAAACGGTTATATGATACGCGGGACTTACTATTACTACATTCGGTGATCATGCCTTCCATTGGAACGTTTTCTTCGATTGCCTTGAGGAATGCGGGATAGGCTTCTGAAGAGAGATCGGAGATGTCATCTGAATCAAGAGGCTCTATTGCAGTCGCTCGTGCAATGTTGAGACGCATGCTCTGTGTATCGAGCTGCATGAGCGGAATAAGTGCCATGAATATCATCATCAGGACGCCGCTCGCAAAAAGAGGCTGATGGATATTCTTTTTTGTGAGGAGCAAAATGTTTGAGAGAATGATTGCACCAAGAAGGGTAAGAATTCCGAGTGCTCCCACGATTCTTGTGGGTGTAAAGCCAAATTCTTGAATGTAATTGAGAACTCTTGTTTCTGCGACGATTGTTACGAGTATGAGTGCGCATGCCATGATGCCCGTGGGTACCATGAGTTTTTCTTGATTCTTTTCTTCCTTTGACCAAGCCAGCGCAACCGCCGTACTACAGAGAAGTGTTGCTACGCATGCCTCGACAACTCCTCGTGTCGCGTATTCTGAATAGGTAAGTGCGAAGTCCATCGTTCCCATTTTTTGCAAAAGATAGGTTGCTAATTGAGATCCTACAAAGATTGCCAAAGGAACGTTGAGCAGTCCGAGAACGAGAGACCAGGCTATGGGAGATTGATGATGTTGTGGGTACGGTGCAATGTCGGCTTCTGGAAGAGTTGGTCCGAGAAGGAGTATGAAGAGACCTAGTGCGACAAAGAAGATTGTAAAGAGATGCGCAAAGAAGAAGTCAGGAAGAAACTCGGCAAGTCTGTCTACGATTTCCGCAAGAAGAGGATCTGTTTGAGAAAGAAGAAGCAGGGTGACGAGTGCTGCGGGAATGCCGATAACAATCGCACGCTCTTTATTGTTTCTTTGCTTCCAAAACATCCCTATTTTTTCAAAGACGCACGCCACGCCTTTTACAAGTTTTTCAAATGGCTGAACAATTGTCCAATTAATAAGCTCAAAGAATCGTGAAGGAACGTTTTTTGTATTGAGGAAAGAAATAATGAGGAGTGTGTTAGCGAGAAGAATTTCTGTAGTAGCAATGTAGAGTCCTATTTCTGAATTTGTCACAAAGGGTGCTAGTGATCCGATGAGGGCAAAAAATGCACAAAAGTACCAAAGAGGAAAAAGAGTCTTTTCCGTTACTTTTGCTACAATGAGAAGTCCAAGGAGAAAGATGCCTTCTGCAAAAAGAAATGCAAGACCATTGGGTATCTCTTCATGAAACATACTGGCAAACACGAAATAATCGAGTGCGATTGCGGAACACAAAGCGGTGAGCCCGATGAGCTTATGTTGTGAGAAATGAATAGTCATAAATAGATTTATTTCCTTAATAATACTCTCCATTCGTTATCTTCGTGTGCCACCTGCCAATCTTCGAGACTTATGAGCTTTTCGTCAAATCTGAGTTCTCTACTTTCTGTTCCATTTGGCCATGCATCCTCTTCGTAAAAGAAAGGATAATAAGGGTTTTCTTGTTCATCGGTTGCTCGATAGAAAAGAAGTGCATTTATTCCCAGATCATCAAATGCCTGTGTTGTTTCTGCTGCTGACGAAAGATGTGAGATGCGTTGCAACTCTTCGAGTCGTGATCCCCAATGTGCAGCGGGATTGCTAAAATGTGGATTCCAGGCGAGATAATGAGTGAATGGGAGAGTGCCATTAAGATCTTGGAGTCCGCTCACGAGCCACGTTCGATCTGCGTAATCTGGGACAAAGATGCGAATATTTTCTGCAACAAATGCACTGGTCTGCGGAAGAAGATTTTGTTCAAGTTGTGTTTGTATTTTTGGATCATCGAGAAAAAGTCCGTTAGGAAGAAGGGGTGAGATCATGAGTATTGTTGCGATGAGGATACGGGGTAGAAGACCCTGACGATAGGAAGGGCCTAGCGCACCTAATTGCTTATCTATTTTTTCATTCATGTACTCAACTGCCGGCAAAAACAACGCAATACTCCCTAAAAACAAAAATGGTTTACTCAGCATGATCGGCTTGCCTCCAAAAGCAAGAACGATAAGCTGCACTCCATGCCACGCGAAAATACTTCCCAACAGTGCGAGCGACGCAATTTGTGCATCACTCCATGTTCTTTTTGCGATGTACGTCACGAGACTTCCCAAGGCGAGCAATCCCGCAAGACTCAGCGAAAGCCACGGCGCATACAGATCAGCATCGGTAGGAAAGAAATACGTTGCTTGGTAGTTTTCATGTCCAAATCTTGCAAAGTCGATGATGTACGGAATAAGAAAGGGCATTGCCATGGTCGTGACGATGATGCCGATGGTGATGAAAGAGAGTGCGTCCTGTGTCATCCTGGGCTCGACCCGGGATCCATCATTTTCTTGATTGCGATGGATGCCGGATCGGTGTCCGGCATGACGAAACACTATCAACCCCACCATCGCTGGAATCAACAACACAAACCAAAAATAATACGTTAAAAAAATCACACCTCCCGTTACTCCAAGAATAATGCGCAATCTCCACGATGGTTCGCGGAGCACTTTTGTAAACGCAACAATCCAAAGCACGCTCAAGAGTGCTGCCGCAGCCTCATACGGTTTTAAAAGAAGTGCTTCTGCGGGGATGCAGAATAGTGTCGCTATCGAAAGAAAAAGAACAGTACGCTGTTCTTGCGTTGTCCATCGACAAAGTTTTGCAAATACGAGTGCGGCAAGAGGGAGAAAGGCATAGGTAAGTATGGTTCCCCATTGTGCGGCAACAATGCCGTCCCAGTTAAAGAGTCGTCCGATTGTTCCAAAAATCCAAAAATACAGCGGCGGATAAAAAGGAGAAAGATGTGCGTAGAAAAAATCAGTAAAAGGATGTCCACTGATCACTTTTTCCATGAACGCAATTTGAAATGCTTCATCTCCTTGATTTCCCCAAAGAAGAGTGTGTGCGGGAAGGAGGATGATCGCTGCACCTGCGGCCCACGCAACGCCAATTGCTATCGACCAGATCGTAGAGACGCTATTTATGGCGTCTTTTGCAGGATTGTTTTTTTGTCGCGTTGTGATAATTGCGAGAATCACGAGCATTCCTACGGTTCCCAAAAGAACCAGTCGTGCAAGGGCAATGTGTTGGAGGAGTTCTGGGGAAAACATAGGTGTTCGCTTTTTGTTTGGTATACAATGTGATAAGATAGAGTTGCTTTTATATTTCGTCATGCCGGACTTGATCCCTCGGCCGTTGGCCTATGGGCAGGCCGGCATCTATCGTACTTAAGTTAAGATGCGATGGATCCCGGGTCGGTGCCCGGGATGACAAACTCAATATGTCCTCTTTCGATCTTCACTCATCATACAAGCCTGCGGGCGATCAGCCAAAAGCAATCGCAGGGCTTTGTGATGGCTTAAAACAAAACGAGCGTTTTCAAACATTGCTTGGTGTTACGGGTTCGGGAAAAACGTTCACTATGGCGAATGTTATTCAAGAAGTGCAACGTCCTACGCTTGTGGTTGCCCACAATAAAACCCTTGCCGCGCAGTTGTGTAACGAGTTTCGAGAATTTTTCCCTAATAACGCGGTTGAATATTTTGTTTCCTACTACGATTACTATCAGCCAGAGGCATACATGCCACGAACGGATACGTATATTGAAAAAGAGGCAACTATTAATGATGAAATTGATCGATTGCGGCATGCGGCAACGCAAGCATTGTTGTCGCGTCGTGATGTGATTATTGTTGCGTCGGTTTCGTGTTTGTATGGACTCGGTTCGCCCGAGGCGTATCAGCGAGAAGTGATTCATTTGCGTATTGGAGACGGGCAATCTCGTGAAGACATTTTGCGTCGATTGATTGAGCTTCATTTTGAACGTACGAATGTTGATGTGTTTCGTGGGCAGTTCCGTTTGCGAGGTGATGTGCTTGAGTTTATGCCTGCGAACGAGGAAATTTTGTATCGCGTGGTCTTTGGTGCAGGAGGCGCTGAAGAAATTTTTCAGCTTGATCCGGTAACGCGATCGCTCAAAAAAACGCTTGTCGATGCATGGGTATTTCCCGCAAAGCACTTTATGTCGTCGCAAGAAGAGCGCGATCGTGCCGTGCGAGCAATTGCATCTGAGCTTGAACGCCGTCTCGCTGAACTCGATAAAGAAGGCAAGATTTTGGAATATGAGCGCTTGCAACGTCGCGTGAAGTACGATTTGGAAATGATCAAGAACATTGGTTTTTGTTCGGGAATCGAAAATTATTCTCGCCATTTTGATGGACGTTCTGCGGGCGAGCCTGCGTTTACCCTTCTTTCGTATTTCCCGAAAGATTTTTTAACGGTTATTGATGAGAGTCACGTGAGTATTCCGCAAATTGGGGGAATGTACGCAGGCGATCAGGCGCGCAAGCAAACGCTTGTGGATCATGGTTTCCGTTTGCCTTCTGCAAAAGATAATCGTCCGTTAACTTTTGATGAATTCATGCATACAGTCAATCAGGTAGTGTTTGTTTCTGCAACGCCAGGTCCTTTTGAAAAACAACATTCCGAACGCATTGTTGAGCAAATTATTCGCCCAACCGGTCTTATTGATCCAGAAACCCTTATCATGCCGGTAACGGCTACCGAAGAGGGGCTAGATGGAAAGCCTTTTGATGGCCAGGTGCCGGACATCATTCGTCGCGTAAAAGAACGCATTGCACAAGGCGAGCGAGCGCTTATCACCACGCTTACCAAAAAAATGTCCGAAGATCTTACGGATTATTTAAAGCAAGAAGGGGTAAAAGTTGCCTTTTTGCATTCTGATGTAGAAACGATTGAGCGCATCGCAATTCTCACCGATCTTCGTAAGGGCGTGTACGACGTTATCGTGGGTGTGAACTTGTTGCGTGAAGGTCTCGACCTTCCCGAAGTTTCGCTTATCGGAATTTTGGATGCTGATAAAGAAGGATTTTTGCGTTCAGAAACGTCACTCATTCAAACGATTGGTCGTGCCGCGCGTCACCTGCATGGTCTCGTGGTGCTCTATGCCGATAACATGACTGGTTCGCTTGATCGCGCGCTGAGTGAAACCGCACGTCGACGTGCAATTCAAATCGCACACAATACCGCCGAGGGAATTACACCGAAGTCTATTAGTAAGAACATTACTGATATTCGCGCCATGCTTGGTGACGATGGTGCGCGAGCTGAAGAAATGAAGAAGGTGTTGCGGATTGAGCTTACGGCTTCTCCAAAAGAACTCGCCGACGTCATCAAAGAAAAGAAAATTGAAATGCAAAAAGCTGCGGAGCTCCTCATGTTCGAAACTGCGGCGATTCTCCGCGATGAGATCAAAGTCTTGTCCGTTGAACTTGCGGCAAAGAAGCTCGTGAAGGCAGATAAGGTAAAAAGAAAGCATAAATAAAGAGAAAGATCCTGAGCTTAGCGAAGGATCCATCACATTTCTATGAAAGATTTTCAAAAATGGCATTGCCTTAAAAAAGAGATAGAAAATTCATCTCGTCACATACTTTTTCTTGAGCGTGAGATTTGGTGGTGTGCACTGGGTGAAAATATCGGTACTGAACAAGATGGAAAGCATGAGCGTTTTGAGCGCCCCATTCTTGTTGTACGAAAATTTAATGCAGATCTTTTTTGGGGTGTGCCGCTTACTTCGACGATCAAAGAAGGAAAATTTTATTTCTCATTGGACGTTCACGGGATTCGAAGATCAGTTATTCTCTCGCAAGTTAAAACGATGAGTTCTAAGCGTCTTACAAGAAAAATATTAAAAGTACATCCTCATGTATTTACGCAGCTTGTTGAGAAGATGATAGGTCTATTAAACAAAACGGACCCCTTGCGGGGTCCTCAGGTGCCAAATGGCAATTTGTAAATATATGATACCACATTGCGATCTTATCGTCAAAAATATGAAATTCAATGTTCTCCCCAGTTCAAAAACGTACACACGATTAGTATTCCTTCCCCTTTTTTCCCTCATTTTTCTTTATATAGGTTTTTTTGCTGCAGCATATACCAATACTTTTCGTGGTACATCAGAATACACGAATATATTGTTAGGTATTTTTTCTGTATATTTCATTTTTTCTCTTATACTCATACCCGTATATCTATTTATCGTTAGCGGTATTTTCTTTTTTCGTAAAGAGCGTCGGATTTTTTCGGTATGCGTGTTTCTTTCTAATCTTTTTTGGCTATTACTCATGGTCCTTGGTATGAGCATGGGAAGATCTATATAACCATTCTATGCGCGACGAAATTAGCATCAAAGGTGCCCGAGAGCATAATCTCAAAAACATTTCGCTGACGATTCCGCGGAATAAATTGGTTTGTTTTACGGGATTGTCAGGAAGCGGAAAGTCGAGTTTGGCGTTTGATACGATTTTTGCGGAAGGGCAGCGACGCTATGTGGAATCTTTGTCGGCATATGCGCGGCAGTTTTTGGGGAATATGCAAAAGCCGGATGTTGATGAGATCGAAGGGCTTTCTCCCGCTATTTCCATTGATCAAAAAGCACATGGTCGCAATCCGCGCTCTACTATTGCAACGATTACGGAGATTTACGATTATCTTCGTGTACTGTATGCGCGGATTGGAAAGCCGCATTGCCCCGTGTGCAATAAGCCGATTGAAAGGCTGTCGATTGATGAGATGGTTGATGTGGTGTTGCGGGGGCTAGGCGTAGGGGCGGGTTTAAAACCCGCCCGTACAAATAAGAAGGGTATTTTAGAAGGTGCATCGGAACCAAAAGGTGAAGTGATTGTTCTTGCGCCTGTGGTTCGTGGGCGAAAGGGTGAGTATTATCAATTGCTCTACGATTTGTATAATGCAGGATATGCAAAAGTGCGTGTTGATGGCGTCATGCATCGTTTAAGCGATAAGATTGAACTTTCTCGGTACAAACAGCACACCATCGAAGTAGTTGTTGATACGATCCCCGCACTTTTATTGCCGTCAAAAGATGGTCGTCAGCGTTTGGCGGATGCACTCGAGCAAGCGATCGGGAAAGGCGAAGGCGTTGCACAGGTTATTACTCCAACGGAGGATCGCACGCTTTCCTCAAAGTTTAGTTGTGCGGATGATGGTTTTTCTTTTCCCGAAATTGAGCCACGGTTGTTTTCATTTAATAGCCCGTATGGCGCATGTTCTGCATGTTCTGGCTTGGGAACCGAGGATTTATTTTCTGACAAGCTGTGTGAGTTGTGTCATGGCGATCGTTTGCGCAAAGAAGCGTTGTACGTTTTGGTTGATGGAAAGTCTATTGTTGACGTGGTGAAAATGTCGGTTGATGAGGCGGTGAAGTTCTTTTTAACGATCGAACTTTCTGAGCGCGATCAAGAAATTGCTACGGGTATTTTTAAGGAAGTAGAAAATCGTTTGGGTTTTATGTTGGATGTGGGTCTGCATTACCTTACGCTCAACCGAACCGCAGGAACGCTTTCGGGAGGCGAGGCGCAGCGCATTCGTTTGGCGTCGCAGATTGGATCGCATCTTGTGGGCGCAATGTATGTGCTTGATGAGCCGACGATTGGCTTGCATCAACGCGATAATGAGAAATTGATTCGTACGCTCGAGAGTTTGCGCGATCTTGGCAACACCGTACTTGTGGTTGAGCATGACGAAGATACTATTCGTCGATCGGACTACATGGTTGAGATTGGTCCGGGCGCAGGTGTGCATGGCGGAAATGTTGTTGCCGCAGGAAAAACTCCAGACGTATTTCAAGATACACATTCTCGTACGGCAGGGTATTTGCGGGGAGATCTGAAAATTCCCGTTCCCGAAGAGCGTCGGCATCGCGATGCGGGGTTTATTAAAGTACGAGGTGCAACAGGGAATAATCTGAAAAATGTCGATGTAGATTTTCCGCTCAAAAAGTTTGTATGCGTTACCGGTGTTTCGGGAAGTGGAAAATCCACACTTGCCCACGACACGATGTACGTTGCGGTTGCAAAACGGCTTAACGGCGGATCTGAAAAACCCGAACCGCACAAATCCATTACCGGTTTGGAATATATCGACAAAGCGATTCTTATCGACCAATCGCCCATTGGCCGCACGCCTCGTTCAAACCCCGCAACCTACACCGGCGCATGGGGACCGATTCGCGAACTTTTTACGCAAACTGAAGAAGCGCGCGTGCGTGGATACAAACCAGGTCGTTTTAGCTTTAACGTTCCGGGCGGACGCTGCGAGCACTGCGAAGGCCACGGCATGATTGCGATTGAAATGCATTTTTTGCCGACCGTCTACGTAACATGCGAAGTCTGTAAGGGAAAGCGCTTTAACCGAGAAACGCTTGAGGTGATGTTTAAAGAGAAGAATATTTCTCAGGTGCTGGAGATGACGATTGAAGAAGCGGCGGATTTCTTTAGTGAGATTCCCGATATTGCCGTAAAGCTTCGTGCGCTGAATGAAGTGGGTTTGGCGTATATCCGACTTGGACAAAGCGCGACGACGCTTTCGGGAGGCGAGGCACAGCGTGTAAAACTCGCGTCCGAGCTCTCCAAGCGCCAAACGGGAAAGACGCTCTATTTGCTCGATGAGCCAACAACGGGTTTGCATTTTGATGATGTAAAGAAGTTGCTGGAAGTGCTTCATCGGTTGGTAGATAAAGGAAATTCGATGGTGGTTATTGAGCATAACCTCGACGTTATTAAGACTGCCGATTGGATTATTGATATGGGTCCGGAGGGCGGATCGGAGGGTGGAACGCTCGTTGTTGCGGGCACTCCCGAAGACGTTGCTCGCCACGCCAAGAGCTACACCGGCCAGTATCTCAAGAAATACTTGCGAAAAACGTAAATTTTGTTATACTTCGCCGTCATGCTGAGCTTGGCGATTCCCGCTGAGACTGCATGCAAAGGAGGTTACGATGCTAGACAACGGTACACAAGGTTCCTCCCCTAAGAACTCTCGATTCAGCCATTCGAAGCGTCCCACGGGAGAGGGCGCTATCAGAAGGGCTCTGGGGAAGGAGCTTGCGGACGGTCCGGTGGAAAAAGCTCGCCTACAGTCCGTGATCCAGGGCGCGGGAGGCAGGGATACCAAGGAGATCGGAGCAGCCGACGACTGTCTTCGTTATCTCGTCTCAGAAAATTTTCTTCTGAGAGACGGGACCGCGTATTCTCTCGTCAACCCTCCGGCTCCCCGCCGGCAGAACGATTCCCGCTCAAGCTCTCTCCCTCAACAACTTCGTCAAGAGCGTCCCATGCCATCATCAAAGCCCGCGCCGGCAACAGTAAGTTCTGCATCTTCCTCATCGGCAGTAGCAGCAACCGTTCGCCTGCTGCCACCAAGCCCGGTAGCGCAGGCGGCTCCGCAATCGGCTGCGGTTGCGACGGAAGTGTCGTCCGCGACGTCTGCTCCGGCGGCGCAAGATCTCGGCGTTGACGTGGTCGCCCTTCCCAAGGGCATCGGCGAGGTCAAGACCTTCGGGCCCGAAGGGTCCGAGCCCCCGGTCTGGATCGCCTTCATGGAAGAGGGGGAGTTTGAAGCATGGGAACTCCTGCGGGCCGATTTGGAGCCCGTTTTTCCCATTCGTGGACATGCTGCTGTTGATCGAACGAGAGTTCAGGGGTCTCTCGACGATTTCGTTGCGACCATCAACGCGATCGCTCGGCATCCGGTGACGGAGGAGGTGGTTTGCTCAACGTTGACCCGTCTTACTCAGGCGGGGGTCATCACGCTCATCGAAGTGAAGAGCGGTAAGGATAAGGGGAAGAACACCTACGAATTTCTCATTCCTCCTTCGCGCATCGCCGTGCGGATCATTCGCAAGCGGGAAACGTGGGTAACTGCTCCGGCCTATGCGGGGCTGGCAGTCAATCTGCAGAATTCGGGCGAGCGTTTCCCTTTGGATGAGAAGGGGCGTTTTGTCGGCGAGGAGGTGCGTCGCATCATTGAGGCATGTATGCCCGAAGGTGCAACAATGAAACCCGTATCCGCTCAGATTGTAATGTGCGGGTTTCGGAGCGCAGACGAGCGCCAGGATGGTGATCGGTACGGTGGGCGTGGAATTCTTGTGGCGGTTCCGGCCGTCAACAGCAAGTTCGCACTCGTTGCACTGCCTGGGTTTGAAGCCCAGACCATCGTAGTGGACGGGTCGGGCGTGCATGTGAAGAGCCCTCCTCGTTCTGAAGCATCTGCTCCGACGCGTCGTCGGCGCGGCAAAGGCGAAGCGCAGCCTGACCCCGCTCACGCCGGGGGTACGGACCCGGCGGAGGCGAAGGACAAGGTCAAGAAGGCCGATGACAAGAAGACCGGAGGCAACGCCGCTCCGCCCGCGACCGGCGAAGAGAAAGAGAAGATTCCTGCTGCTGACGCTTCGGGATCGCTGGTGGTGCCGCTCGCGGTGCTGCAGTCGGTTCCGACTACTCCGGTTCCGGTGACGGTCGCGCCCGCGGACGCTGGTGAGGACGAGTGGGAGATCGTCATCCCCGCCGACGTGCTGCAGGGCATGTCTGCCGAGGAATTCGTTAGGTTCGAGCGCAAAGACGACTATCATGGCGAAATAAACAGAAGGTGGCGTGCGGAGCTCGAGGAGCGGCAACGGGATCTTACCGAGGACTTCCGTAAGCTCGGTGCGTCTGAGGCGCTTCACCAAGATCAGCTCGTCCTGATCGAGGCGGAGAAGGCGCGGCGGGCAGCGGAGGAGGAAGCACGAGCGGCTGCTGAGGCTGCGCGGGCGGCTGCTGTAGAGGAACTGGGAAGTATCCAGTCTCAGGTCGAGCTGCTCTTGCAGGAAGCACAAAAGCTTCAAGCAAGACAGACCGAACTCCAGAAGTTGCTCGAGAAGAAGCCGTAGGGGACGGGAGAGATCGGCGTGGGGCGGGTGATGCAGGTTGGCTGCACACTTCGCCCTTTTCTTTTTGGGGAATTATTTGAGAATGAAAATATGGTAATGTGGGAAAATGGCTATTACATTTCTTGGTCGTGATCAGTTGCGTTTACCTGGATATGATTATTCACGTCCGGGGCTTTATTTTGTGACGATGTGTGTATCGCGCCGGGAACACATGTTTGGTGAGGTGGTGGATGGAAAAATGATTCTGAATGCAATGGGGGATATTGTGTCTCGGGTTTGGTTCGATTTACCGAATCATTATGGAAATATTGCGCTGGACGAATTTATTATCATGCCCAATCACGTTCACGGTATTATACGAATTCTTGATTCGCATAACGCATATACGAACGCGGTCGTACGGGCGGGTTTAAAACCCGCCCCTACAGCCACGGACTTGCAACCCGCCCCTACAAATGCGAACGCGGATACGATTCATATCAAAAATCATCCGTTGACCGAAATTATTCGGGGATTTAAAACATTTTCATCACGTGAAATAAATAAAACAGTTGCATCAGGATATTTTTGTTGGCACAGATCGTTTCACGAACGTATCATTCGTGACATTGGTGAATTAGATCGTATCCGTTCCTACATCCAGCACAATCCGGTAAACTGGTTGCAAGATGCCTTCGCTGTATGATCCCTTCGCACATCGTCATCAAAAACAACGAATTGCCCGAAAATCCGGGGGTGTATTTTTATTATGATGGGGAAGGGAAGTTGCTGTATATCGGCAAGGCGACGAGTTTAAAAAAGCGGGTGGGATCGTATTTTACGAAAGCCCATGATGCACGCATTGAGGCCTTGGTGCGGAGCATCGCACGTATCGACTATATTGAAACGCCTACGGTCATTGAGGCGCTTGTTTTGGAGGCGAATCAAATTCGTGTTCATCAACCCCCGTACAATATTTTGGAGAAAGATGATAAGAGTTTTTTGTATTTTTGTGTAACCAATGAGGTCTATCCTCGGCCGCTGTTGTTACGGGGAAGGGATTTGGAACGTTTGGGTATTCAGCCGTTTTCTCGTACGTTATCTGATAAGGCGAAACGGTATTTTTTAGCGGTGTTTGGTCCGTATACCAATGGTCGTGCTATTAAACTTGCGCTCGATTTGCTTCGTCCCATTATGCCGTGGTCGGTTTGTGCGCCGCCGGGAGGATCTTCTTTCCCTCTTGAGTTGTTTACGGGTCAGCGATCGTTTGGTTTTCGCAAAGGGCATAGGGATGGCAAGCCGTGTTTTGATGCGCAGATAAAAAAGTGTCCGGGCGTGTGCACGGGCGCCATTTCTGTTCGTGCGTATCGGCGGAATATTGCGCAACTCATGCGCTTTTTTGAAGGAAAGAAAACAAGCGTTTTGCATGAATTGCAGAGAAAGATGAAAACTGCGGCACGCAACGAGCACTTTGAAGACGCCGCAAGCTATCGCAATAAGGTGCAGGCGCTTGAGCATATGAACGATGTGGCGCTTATTATGCGTGAGGACGATGTGCCGACACTTCCTTTTTCTCGTGTGCAAGGCGTGGGAGGGGCAAATATTATGGGACGTATTGAGGCGTACGATATTGCGCATATTAGTGGATCTGCGGCCGTTGCAAGTATGGTGGTATTTAAAGGCGGGCGTTCTGCCAAGGAGTTGTATCGACGGTTTCGTATTAAAACCGCACAAGGAGGAGATGATGTTGCGTCGATGGAAGAGGTGATTCGTCGTCGGTTAACTCGGGCGCAACGCCAGCCGCTTGCGTGGCCGTTGCCGGATTTGTTTGTTATTGATGGGGGAGAAGGGCAGGTACATAGGGTGCAAAAAGTGGTTGATACTTTTGGTGTACACGTGCCGGTTATTGGAATTGCAAAGGGTTTTGATCGAAAACAGGATCGGTTAGTGAGCGTTGTTGCGCAACCCGACGTGCTTCGTATTGCACATGAATACAAAGAAGTGTTGCAACGTGCACGAGATGAAGCGCATCGTTTTGCCGGTTCGTACCATCGTCTTCTTCAGCGAAAAAAGAGTGGGATGATTCGTGCAAAAAATGGGGATAAGTGAGCTCTAAAAAAAGAAGGAAAAATGATATCATAGACAAAGATTTTTGATGTCTTGCATGCTTTCCTTCTTCCTTCATTTGCGCCCTTCCTTTTTTCTTCTCAGTTTTCTTTTTGTAGGATTTCTTTTCTTTGCGCACCCCGCTTCTGCAGCAACAATTACGTGGACAGGTGGTGGAATAGATGCAACGTGTGGAGGAGCGGCGGGAGACGGGAATAAGTGGTCTTGCGGTGCCAACTGGAGTGGTGGTGTTGCTCCAGGAACGGCTGACGTGGCGACGTTTGATGGTGCGTTTGCGGTTACGGGAAATAAAGACGCCAACATTACCGCATCCATTGATGTTGCAGGAATTAACATTAATGGCTATACGGGGATCATTACACAGACAAACAGCGCCGCGGTAGTTGCCTTGCGTACAACTGGCTATACGCAAGCAAGCGGAACATTCACTCTTGCTTCAAGCGGCACGCCGAGCATGACGAACACGGGCCCATGGACGCATACTGCAGGGGGAACGTTTAATGGAGGCACTGCTACTGTTACGTTTAGTGGCACAGCAACGAGAATATATGATGTTGCCACAACGGAAACATTTTACAATTTAGTATTTAGTATAACCGACACTGTTACCAATACGATTACTGCAGGTGACACGTTTCTTGCTACGAATGCGGTTACGTTTACCAACGGCGCATTATCAGGTGGAACGGTTGAAGCGGATGGAACGGTAACTGTCGGTGCAGCTTGGGATACAGGTGCGAGTACTACCACGCTTTTGTTTGGTGGTGGAAGCGATCAAACAATCACTGCGTCTGCAACGGTGCAGATGATTGTGAATGTAAATAAATCCGCAGGAACCGTTACGCAACTTTCAAACGTTACGCTTAACAATACGTTTGCCATGAACAGCGCTTCCTCATGGAACATGAGTTCTTTCAGCCTGAGCACGACAACGTTTACCATGGCATCGAGCGGAACGTTTACCCAAGGAGCATCAACGATAACTGCTTCCACTTTTTCGCAAAGCTCGGGAACGTTTGCGGGCGGAAGTGGTGCTATTACTCTGAGTAGCACCTACACCCTTTCCGGTGGAACATTTACTTCAACTTCAGATACCTTAACGGTTACCAATCTTACTCATACCGCTGGGGGAACGTTTGCACATAATAATGGAACCTTTAAGTTTGTCGGTGGCAATACCACAATTAATGTCACAACGAGTGAAACTTTTTATAATTTAACTTTTGATGTTCCCAGTTTAAGTACCAAAACTCTTTCTGCTGGAGATACTCTTATCGTTATAAATACGTTAGCGTTAGATAACGGGGCATTGAGTGGTGAGACAGTTCAGGTTGGTAGGACGGGCCAAGCCGATACAACTGCTGTAAGTATTGGATCTTCTTGGGATACAGGTGCAAGTACTACAACGCTGTTATTTGCCGGATCGGGCAATCAAACAATTACCGGAACAACAACCCTTCAGTTAAAAGTAAACGTTAACAAAACAGGGGGAACTGTTACGCAACTTTCAAACGTTACACTTAATAACACGTTTGATCTGAATGGTGGATCTTGGAACATGAGTACCTTTAGTTTAAACACAACAACATTTGCAATAGCTTCCAGTGGAACGTTTACCCAGGGAGAATCTAGTTTAACAACCACCACTTTCGCACAGAGCTCAGGAACTTTTTCTGGAGGAAGTGGTTCAGTGAGCAGCAGTACAGGTACAATTTCCAGCACTGCTATCTATAACGCCTCAAGCGGAACAACTAGTTTTTCCGGTGCTTTTAGTCAAACAGGGGGAACGTTCTCTGGCGGATCAGGAACTTCAGATTTCAATAACACCTGGTCACTTTCCGGCGGAACGTTTACTACAACTTCCGGAACCACGACCATCGCAAGTACATTCACCCATACGGCAGGCGGAACATTTACTGCGAGTAGCGGTTTGGTTACCTTCGACGGTGGCTCTATTACCATTGATGTAAGTACCTCGGAAACGTTTTATAACTTAACGTTTGGTGCAACGGGAGGAACCACAAAAACCATAGCTAACAGCGATTCATTTATTGTCACAAATACCCTTACACTTACTGATGGATTAGTGAGTCAAACCACAAAACCTGCCACAGGAACCCTTGATGCGAGAGGAAATGTGACGGTTGGAACGCTTTTTGATGGGGGAACGGGTACGCTTTACTTTTCGGGAACGGCTACACAGGCGTTTGATCTCACGGGTATAACAGGAGGTTTCAATGCAGACATTACCGTGAATAAGGCGGCGGGTGAAGTAGATTTACTGAGCGCATTAGTGATGGATGCCTCCGGTCAAGATTTAACAATTCAAGAAGGAACGTTCGACTTGAGCGGCTTTGCGCTTACGGTGACAGGAGCTGGTACCGAAACAATTACCGTTGAGTCTGGGGGAAATCTTCAGTTGCAAGGAGGGGAAACGATTACAGCAGACAGCGCCACCTATCCCGATCTGCAAAGCGGTAGCACGGTAACGTATGATGGCACATCATCTGCCTATACCATTGCGAATTTTACCGATAATTATCATCATCTGGTTATTGCAGGAGCTGCCTCGAGTGTCTTTTCGATGGGCGCAACGGAGACGCTTGATGGAAATTTGACTATAACCACCGGTATTTTTTCCCTTGCCGGGAATGGACTTACCGTAACAGGAACATATTCAAATAATGACACTTTCCGCCTTCGCGGTTCTGAAACGGTGAGCTTAACCATGGATACAGATTCTGGTCTTACCCAGTATGTGGGTGATGGCGATAGTGCTGCAGATACGTTTACGCTGAAGGATTTTGGCAGTACCGATTATTACAATCTCAGCATTCCTTCCGTAGATACGGCGGATATTTATCAATCTGCTGGAGCAAAGGTTATTGCGGGAACGTTTACTATTAGTCTTGGAGCTTACGACGCAAATGGGCAAACGACCACATCAACGGGTCTTGTAACGGTCTCGGGAGGAACCTATACCGCAAGCACTGCAACGCAAACTTTCAATGCAGGTCTTACGGTTTCCGGAGGAACCTATACCGGCAGTTCGGGTACGGCTGATGTGAATGGAACTTTTACGCTTTCTTCCGGTGTATTTACTGCGCCAACAAGCTTAACCGTTTCGGCAAGTTTTACGCATTCCAGTGGAACATTCACGCATAACAGCGGAACGGTTACGCTTGACGGAACGAGTCAGACGATTTCCGGCGCAACAACGTTCAATAACTTTACAAAAACGGTAAGCTCAGCAGCAACACTCACATTCCCTGCATCAGTAACGCAAACATTCGTGGGAACGCTAACGCTCCAAGGTGCGTCAGGTCAGCGTCTTTCTTTGCGTAGCAGTATTACGGATACGCAAGCAAGTATTGATCCGCAGGGTTCGCGTTCTGTGCAGTATTTGGATGTAAAGGACAATTTAAATGCAAATGTTACCGCGGTTTCTTGTTCTACCGATTGTGTTTCTTCTGGGAATAATACTAATTGGACTATTGGAACACCGGGTATCACGGTTTCTGCAATTTCTGGCAATACCACTGAAGCCGCTGTAACCGCAACGTTTACCATCGTACTTGATACGCAACCCAGTGCAGATGTAACGATCGGACTTTCTTCAAGTGACACCACAGAAGGAACGATTGCAGTTTCTTCCGTGGTGTTTACGAACGGCAACTGGTCTACACCACAAACGGTAACCGTTACCGGCGTTAACGATGATCTCGACGATGGCGATATTGCGTACTCTATTGTTACTGCAGCCGCTACTTCACCTGACGGAGATTACAATACGCTCAATGCTTCTAATGTCTCGGTAACAAATACTGACAATGATACGTCAGGTTTTACGGTAGGTACGATTTCCGGAAATACAACGGAAGGACTTGTAACCGCAACATTTACCATCGTCCTTACTGCGCAACCTACCGCTGACGTTTCTCTTGGAATAAGTTCGAATGATACAACAGAAGGAACGATAGCGGTCTCAACGCTTACCTTTACTTCGGGAAACTGGAGCAGCGCACAAACCGTCACGGTTACCGGTGTAAATGATGACGTCGACGATGGAGATATTGCGTATTCGATTGTCACTGCTGCTGCGACGTCAGTTGATTCCAATTACAACACGCTGAATGCTTCCGATGTCTCCGTAACGAATACCGACAACGATACTGCGGGAGTTACTGTTTCTGCGATTTTTGGCAATACGACAGAGGCTGGCGCAACCGCAACGTTTACCGTTGTGTTAAATACTCAACCCACAGGAAATGTAGAAGTTGATTCCGCGGAGAGTGATGCTACTGAAGGGTCGGTGACCGGCGGATCTATTCTTACGTTTACCACGGTCAATTGGGCAACGCCACAAACGGTTACGGTGACCGGACAGGATGATGATGTCGATGATGGAAATATTGCGTACACCATTCTTGTCACCATTGATGCGATTGATACTGCCGATGCAGTGTACGACGCTATTAATCCATCGGACGTTTCTGTTGCCAATACCGATAATGATACCGCGGCATTTGTTGTTGCAGAAAGCAGCGGTACCACAAGAATAAACGAAGGATCAACAGGTAATACGGATACCTTTACGGTAGTGCTCGCTTCTCAACCTACGTCTAACGTTGTTTTCTCTGTTACTTCATCTGATACAACTTCAGCTACGGTTGATAGCGCAACACTTACCTTTACGTCGGGAAATTGGTCTACGCCGCAAACGGTTACTGTTTCCTCGGTTTCTGACGCCAACAGTACGTCGGAAACACCCATAATCACGATCTCAATCGTTGATGCAAGTTCTGATGATACGTTTGATGCCTTGAGTGATCAAACGGTGAGCGTTGCGGTTACTGATGATGACGGAGGTCGTCGTGACGATGATCCCGTTCCCCCTTTGGTGTATTTGCTGAGTCCGGTATCTTCGGCGACGTATGACGTAGGGGAAGTTGTCTCTTTCTATTGGGATGCAAGTACCTCGATTGAGAACTTGGCTCTCCAGGCACGTGTGCATCGCACGACGTCGTGGAGAACGCTGTTTGAAACGGAAGAATTGACCGGAACGTATGATTGGACAGTTCCTGCACGGTACGAAGATACCGTTCTTGATGTGCGCATTATTGGTTATGCAATAGCAGATGGGTCTTCTGTAAAAGATTCACAGGATTCTTTGCTAAGAATTAATGCCGAAGCAGATGATACCGCCGAAGAGACTGATGACGAAGAAGATATCGATGATGAAACGGATACGGATATAGAAGACGAGTTGGGAACCTGTGCATTTGAAACCGGTTCGTATATCAAGCTTGATTGGCTTTCTACGGTGTACTATGTCGATGAGGGATGTGCACGCAGACCATTTGTAAATGGAACTGCATACTTTACGTATGAAGATAATTGGTCGCCCGTGGAGGTTGTTACGGTAGAAGATTTCAGCACATCGCATTTGGGATTGCTTATGCCGCCCAAGCCAGAAACGGTGCTGGTAAAAATCGAATCTACGCCCGAGGTGTACGCGGTAGAAACTTCTGATGATGACTCAACGATTGCTACTCTTCGCTGGGTTCCTACCGAAGAAATCGCACAAACCCTCTTTGGTACCGATTGGGATCTTTCCGTTATCGACGTATCTTCTGCGTTCTTCATACGATTTGGCTTTGGTTCGTCACTCACAACAACGTACACGGGCAATACCGATCTCTACACACGTGAAGATTTAGCGAATAGATAGTTTTGAGAGAGTCTGTTTTCCAAAGACAAAGAGTTCGTCCATTGCACGAGTAAGCGCAACATATAAAAGATCTCTGCGGATAGCTGCGAGATCTTTTTGGTATGCCGCATCTGTCCTATTATCTTTTGCAGATGACGTGAAAAGATCATGATGAATTCCCACGATAAAAACGCGATCAAATTCAACACCTTGTGCTTGGCTAACGGTAAGAACGTGAAGATTAGGGATAGATCCGAGCTCTTGTTTGAAGAGTTCGAGATAGGTTTCTAAAAATCCAATAACGCCCGTTTGCATCTTTTTGTCTTGTACTTGTGCAAGTTGCTTGATGCGTTGTATTTCTGAGACGGCGTCTTTATGGATTTCTTCAGTGACAGACGTTCCTTCGCGAAGTTCATCGGGAATATGTGTAGCATAGCCAAGTGATTGTGTGTAGTGGAGAATCTGTTTGGTGCTGCGATACACCTTATCGAGCTCTATTTTTCTTCCTTGTTCGAACAACTCACCGACGTCTTCCCACTTTTTCAGCGTACCCAAAAGTACTTGCTGGCGAAGATCACCTACGTAGAGTATAGCTTGTGTTTCGGGATCAATGCATGATCGCAAGAGAGAGATTTGTTTGGGAAGATAGTTTTGTACTTCATCAACAACGATAAAAGAATAGGTGAGCGGAACATGACGCTTTTTGCGTGCTACTTCAAATCCTTTTTTCTGTTGAAAATAGATTTCTTCTTTTTGGAGGGGTCCTTTTTGTTGTACAAAGTGTTTGAGGAGAAGACTGACATCGAAACGATCAAGCGTATGAGCTGATCGTTGCTCGGTAAATAAAATAAGATCATCGGGAGTGAAGTGATTTTTATAGCTGTTTTCGAGGAATGTGAAAGGATCTTTTGCTGATGGAGAAAGTATTGCGTCTTGCAGCGATTGTATTTTGTGATATTCGTACGCGTCAATGCGTGCATCCGTTCCGTTTTGTCGACGTACGAATGTTTCTTGGTGTATGCCGAGTTGCTCAAAAGCCCATGCCGCAAAGGTAGTTACGGTCACGCTATGAATACCGAGTTCGGGAAGAAGGCGAGAGAAGTACTTTCGCGTTCCTTCATCCTGCACAAAGACAATAATGTTTTCATCAGAAAAATACTGTGCTGTTTCGGGAGATTGTAGGAGGAATGCAATGCGGTGAAAAGCGAGGGTGGTTTTTCCTGATCCTGCAGGACCAGAAATGAGAAATGATCCTTTCCAATGTGCGCGAATCACATCATCTTGTGCGCGCTCCATGCGTGCAACAATTTCGGGAAGCATGAAGTCGGTTTTTCGGCGAGAGAGCTGTTCTTGATACACGAGCGTTCGTCCTTCGCTTGCGGTTTCGCTTGTCATAAACCGAATTTCCCCTCCCGCAATCATCAACTGATCTTTTCGCAAAAGCGTTCCCGACCATGCAGGATTATCTGGCAAAGCATAGGAAACAGGGCCAATATCCGCAAAGCGCAGTCGAGCTGCAGGTGAAGTCCAGGAAAAGATGCCTTTTTCGATAAGGGGAAATTTTGCAAAGTGAATCGTTTGCGCTTTGCCTTCGTCGCTTACAATGTCACCGCGAAAGAAAAAGGGACTGGGAAAAAGATGATGGAGCTGATCAAGGCGTTCATGAAAGTGCGCAAGAAGTTTTGCTTTTACAAATGGATCGCTTTGTCCCGGTTGTTGGTAGCGTTCGATGGTTTTTGTGGTTGTATGTACCTCTTGCTCGATCGCTTTCCGAGCGCTGTGGACGTTGGCGTCAGCTTCAGCGAGGAGCATTTCTTTCGTTTCCATAAGATGAGATTAATACGTATTTTGTCATTAAAAAGAATGACCCCTTGGTGGGATCATTCTTTTTTACTTTGCGATACGCTGCGTTTTTGAGAGATCGAACGTGTAGATTGATTGAGGATTAGTGATATCGATACTGTAGGTTTTGTTTTCGTTTTTAGGAACTTCAGAAACGGTGTAGCGGAATACTTCAAGATCTCCTGCATCGGTTTCTTTTGCTTGGAAAAGCTGTCCTCCACCGGCATAGTAGCAGTATACCTCGGCAAGCGAATCTGCAAAGTCGAATTTCGTTTTTTCGGTTACTGAACATCCGGTACCCGTGCCGACAGGTACATCGGGGAAGAGAAGGTTTTTGCCGTTGCCTTTCAGAATGATTGTCGACAGGAGACCTTCGTCGTCTTTCGCATCTTCAAGTGTGAAAGAAAACGTTACTGCTGTAGGCGCATGAACGAAATACGTAATCATCAAAATTCCCGCAATGCATGCAGTAACGATAAGGGAAATTTTGAGAGGAGGAGTCATAGATGAAGGAGAGAATAGCACAGAGTACCACGTTGTGGATACTTTTGACAATAGCCAAAAAGATAGTGTAATCTGGAATTACTCGGGTGGAATTACTTCCAACCTCGACGTCAGCAAATCTCCCCCTTTCCATTATTTTGGAATTGTGGGAGCTTTTGTTTTTATGGGGCTGTGAAAGTAATTTTTTTAGTCTATGAATATTGGAGATATTCTCGATCCCGTACAAAGATTTATCGCCTGGACGAATAGAAAGATTTCTATTCATTTTCAGGATCGTCCGGATTTCTATTTTTATGAACGAGAAGTGTGGTGGGCGAGCTTGGGTGAAAATGTTGGGTTTGAAATGAATGGAAAAAATTGGCACTTCGAACGTCCCGTATTAATTGTAAAGAAATTTAGTAAAGATATGGTTTTTGTTTTTCCAACAACAACTAAAGCAAAAACAGGGAGTTGGTTTTACGATATTGAATATAATGGCACAAAAACGCAGGTTGTTTTCGTACAAGCGAGAACGATAAGCACAAAACGATTGATTCGAAAAATGACCACTCTTTCCGAGAAACAATTTTACGATCTCATTAATTCCTTTACAGATCTTATAAAAACGAAATCCCCGACGTGAGTCGAGGAAATCTCGGAGTCTCTCACGAGACCAATATATTTATAGAATACCGCAATCCACGAGCTTGTCAACTATTTATACACAGATTCTCTCCTTTTTCCTCCCGAAGAGGCGCAAAGTGGTGTAAAGTGGTGTCAAATGGCAAAAAGTGGGGGATTGCCATTTCCTTTGCAAAAACTCCACCACAATCACCATGTTCATTGGCGAATTTCATCTTACGATCGACGACAAGGGACGATTCGCTGTCCCAATGAAGTTTCGTTCTGCTCTCGCAACGGGGGCGGTTGTGACGCGGGGGTTGGATACGTCATTGTTTGTGTTAACGCAAGAAGCCTGGCAACGATTATCGGCAAAAATTGCCAATCTTCCGCTCGGGTCTGCGGCATCGCGTTCATTTTCTCGCTTTATGCTTGCGGGAGCGATGGACGTGGTGCTTGATGCGCAAGGTCGATTTGTGATTCCCGAGTACCTGCGACTGCATGCGAAATTGCAAAAAGACGCGGTACTTGTGGGGGTTAACGACCGTTTGGAACTGTGGGATGTGGCAACGTGGACCGCATATACGCAAGAAGCGGAGCACAATGCCGAAGCTATCGCCGAATCTTTAGGCGACTTGGGTATATGAACGTAACGCATATTCCCGTTCTTGCTGCGGAAGTTTTAGCAGGCTTTGCTCTTGCGCCGGGCATGACGGTTGTGGACGGAACGTGTGGATTGGGCGGGCATACGCAGCTGCTTGCAGAAGCGGTTGGCGAAAGCGGAAAAGTGATTGCGTTTGATAAGGATGAGCGAAATCTTTCCCTTGCACGCGAGCGCCTTGCTTCTTACGGAAGTCGCATTCAGTTCGTGCACGATTCGTATGTGCATGTTGCTGAATATGCACCGCATGTTGATGGTGTGCTGCTCGATCTTGGCTACTCATCTGCACATGTGGATGATCCGGAACGAGGGTTTTCTTTTCAGGCCGATGGTCCGCTTGATATGCGCTATGACGTGCAAGATGGCGTTACTGCCGAGGCAATTGTGAATGGTTGGTCGCGTGATGATCTTACAACGCTCTTTCGTCAGTATGGCGAAGAGAGTAGGGCGCCCCAGGTTGCGAAAGCGATCTTTGATGTACGTCGCGATATGCGTATTACGCGCACCGTGCAACTTGCAACCATTGTTGCATCCGTGGTTCCTCGCACGGGAAAAATTCATCCTGCAACACGCGTTTTCCAAGCGTTACGCATTGCGGTAAATGATGAACTGGGATCGGTAGAGAAGGGAATTACTGCAGCGATTGATGTACTGAATTCGGGAGGAAAGCTAGCGATTATCAGTTTTCATTCACTCGAAGATCGCATCGTGAAGCAAGCTTTTTTACACAGCGATCGTATCAAAATTCTTACCAAGAAACCTATCGTTGCAACACACAACGAACAGCAACAGAATCCGCGATCTCGGAGCGCTAAGCTGAGGATTGCTGAGAAGGTGCATAAAACTCTATGATTGAAGCTAAAAACTTTTTCAAACACTCTTCTACCGTGCAGCTCACTCTTGCAGGTACGGCGTTTCTGTTATTACTCACGGGATACATCATGCAAGTAAATGCTTCTTCTAAAAAAGCATATGCTTTGCGCGATGCAGCGGCATTTCATGAAGAAACTTTGCGTGCAAACGATCGTCTTGTTGCTGAAATTGATCGTTTGCGTTCGCTCTCAAGTGTTATGGAGCGCAAAGAATTCCTTGATCTTGTTCCGGTGAAGAATATTTCTTATGTTACCGTGAGCGATTTGGATACTTTAGCGATGAAGTAGGAAAGCTCTGCTATACTTTCCCGAGCTATGAGTTCAGGAAAGAGTTCTCTTGAGAACGTTCGCCGGCCACGTCCGGCTGTTTTGCTTATTTTAGATGGCTATGGCATTGCGCCGCACGGTGAGGGCAACGCGATTACGTCTGCTCGTACGCCAAATCTCACTAAGTGGACGCAGCGTTATCCTGTTGTCACCTTAAAAGCATCCGGCGAAGAGGTGGGATTGTCGTGGGGAGAGATGGGAAATTCTGAAGTGGGGCATTTGGCCATTGGTGCTGGAAGGGTGTACAGCCAAACTTTGCCGCGTATTAATAAGGCGATGATCGACGGATCGTTTGCAACGAATGCGGCATTTGCTCAAGTATTTGACCAAATAAAGAAAAGTGGCGGAACGCTTCATTTGCTCGGCATTATTTCTTCCGGAAAGGTGCATGGATTTGATGAGCATGGCATCGCACTTCTTAAAGCTGCAAAAGCTGCAGGTGTAAAACGTGTTGCAGTGCACGGTATTTTGGATGGTCGCGATACGCTCTATAATTCGGGAAAAGAATTTGTTGCATCGTTTGAAGCAAAGATGAAAGAAATTGGTCTTGGATTTTTTGCATCGCTTTCGGGTCGATTTTATGCAATGGATCGTGATAACCGTTGGGATCGGGTAGAAAAAGCATATAAGGCTATTGCGCTTGGCGAATCGGTGCTTACGGCAGAGAGTCCTGATGAAGCGATTGCACAATCGTACGCAAAAGAAACGTATGACGAAGAGTTTGTCCCAACCATCATTGTAAAAAAAGGAAAACCTGTTGCTCCGGTTGTTTCAGGTGATGCGGTGATTTTTTTCAATTTTCGTCCGGATCGCGCGCGTGAGCTTACGCGAGCGTTTGTGCTTCCGGCATTTGATGCATTTGTGCGGGAGTACATTCCCAACATCACCTTTGTTGCGATGACGGAATATGAGAAGGGCCTTCCGGTGCTTGTTGCTTTTCCTCCTGTTCTTATTACCCACACGCTTGCAGAAACGCTTTCGGACGCAGGACTTGTGCAAATGCACATTGCAGAAACAGAAAAATACGCACACGTTACCTTTTTTTTAAACGGCACGCGTGAAAATCCTTTTCCGCATGAAGATCGTGCGCTTATTCCTTCGCCGCACGTTGCGTCATACGACGAAAAGCCAGAGATGAGTGCGTATGCTATTGCTGATCGTATTATGCAAGAGGTGCGCAACGCGAATTACGATGTGATTATTGCAAACTTTGCCAATGCGGACATGGTTGCGCACACTGGCAATCTTGCAGCAACGATAAAAAGTATTGAGGTGATTGATGAATGCTTAGGAAAAATTGTTGATGCGGTGCTGGCCGAAGATGGGGTGGTATGCATTACGGCCGATCACGGCAATGCAGAAGAGGTGCTTAATTTACAAACACACGGTATGGACAAGGAACACAGTACGAATCCGGTGCCGTTATGGATCATTTCCAACGAGCTTGAAGGAAAGTCTGGTATTGCGGGTGATGTTCCCGAAAACGATCTTTCGCTTTTGCCGCCTATTGGCATGCTTGCCGATGTTGCGCCAACATTTTTAACGTTGCTCGGCATTGACCCGCCGCCCGACATGACGGGTACGTCGTTATTGCCGTAGAGACGGCCGGTCCGGCCGTCTCTACGTACAAATCCCATGCAAACCCAGGAATTCATCCAAAAATTTGCGATACATATCGCAAATGAACCGCAGACGGGAGCACAAGCGCCGCGGGTTTTTTACGTTGGCGGAACGGTGCGTGATCGCATACGAGGAAGTGAGGAGATGCGCGATGTTGATTTGGAGGTGTATGGCGTTCCTGCTGATCGCATACAGGAGATTATTGAAGAAATCACCGATCATCCTATTGATGTGTTGGGTGCGGCATTTGGCGTATACAAGCTGACGTGTGACGACGGTGTGCTTGATATTGCCCTTCCTCGTGCGGAATCAAAAAAAGGCAAAGGGCATAAAGGATTTGTAATTACCGGAGATCCGTACCTATCGTTTATTGATGCGCTGCGCAGGCGCGATTTCACCATGAATGCGATATTGTGTGATGTACTTACCGAAGAGATCATTGATCCGTATCAAGGGCAAGACGATATTGTGCACGGTGTTTTACGTGTTGTCGATATACGCACCTTTGTTGATGATCCGCTTCGTATTTATCGCGGGATGCAGTTTGTTGCGCGTTTTGATCTTACGATCGACGAAGAGAGCATGAGGCTTTTTCAACGAATGGCAGTGTCTTCTGAGCTCGCTACGCTTTCTCCCGAACGTGTTACCGAAGAATGGAAAAAGATGTTACGTGCTGAACATCCAGAAAAAGGATTGCGATTTTTAGAACAAACCGGACTTCTTGCGCGCTATCCCGAGCTCGATATTTTGCGTACAACCCCGCAAGATCCTAACTGGCATCCGGAGGGATCGGTGTGGGAACATGTGGTGAAGAGTGTGGGTGTGGGGGGTAGGGGGGAGGGTGTTGTGAGTGAAGAGAAAGGTGTCATCCTGAGGGAGATTCCAAGCCGACCGAAGGAACTTCCTGAGACAGATCACGAAGATGTTTCGCTGAGCTCAACATCTCTTATCACATTTCGTCTCGCACTTCTTTTACATGACATCGGCAAGGGCGTTGTTACAAAAAAAGTAAAAAATAAAATTTCTGACGAAGGACATGCGCAGGCGGGCGTTGCGCTTGCGAAAACGTTTTTTGATAGGTTTACGTTTGGGGATCGGTGTGAAAAGGACGTAATCGCATGTATCCAATTTCATGAAATATTGCCAGAGCTTTATCGTCGAGTGAAAAACGACGAACTGACGGAAGCGCAGAGCGTCAATGCACTGCGTATGCTTTGGCGTGATGTGGGTGTTGATCGTGTGCCGCTTTTTTTGGCAGTGTGCGAAGCGAATGCCCGCGGACGCGATTTGCCGCTTGATGATCGACCGTATCCGGTACGCGTATGGGCAGAGGAGCTTTCTCGTCGCTACGCGCTTTTTCACGCTGCTGCCGAACCGCTTCTTTCGGGAACCGATCTGCAAAACATTGCTGCACGTCTGCACATCTCCCTTTCCACGGGCAAGGCATTTGGTATGCTTCTTGCAAACGTCGAATCCGCCCGTGATCGCGGCGAGATTGTGACGAGAAATGAAGCAATTGAGTATCTTGAGAAGAGTCTTGTAGGTTCTGTGTCATCCTGAGGGAGCGCCGCGTCGACCGAAGGATCTCCCATTCAGGAAGTTCCTTCGGTCGGCTTGAAATCTCCCTCAGGATGACACGCTTATTTCCCCATCTGCTGTCTTTCATCTTCACACCAAAATCCTAAACCTCTTCACTCCTATGTACAACTCCATCCCTACAGAGCGCACATCAAAACGAGTCATATTCATGGCACTTCTTTGCTGCATTACACTTATTAGTATGCTTGCGGCAGGATATTTTGCGTGGTTGGCTAATGATGTGCAGGAACGTTTCAACAAAGAAAATACCGTTATCGCCATTGATCCGCCAATTATCAAAACAGAAGATGAGCATGAAAATCCTCCTCTTACGGGTACTGATGCACAACTTATACAAGTACCTTTTGTTACCGATGTTCCCGAAGGAAAAACTGCTCTTTCGGCAACACTCGATAATTGGAGTGACGCAAATGCGCAGGTTTCTTACTGCGCAAATGTGCGCAATTACGCAACAAGTGATGCGATGCGTCAATTTGGTGTTCCTGCAAAAGAGATGCTTACTGATGCAGGAGTTCGTTCCGCACTTGTTGCATACTTCAACGTTCGCACTGAAAATCAAGAAACATTTTTTGCAGGCATTGAAAGCGTCATAGATGAAGATGATCGTTTTAAATTTGGAAATACGATGTGTTCGGGAAATGGAAGAAAGTTTTTGTTGTTAGAGTACGAGTATGGTCCTTCAGATGAAGTAGAAATGGTTTCGGGGTTGCCTCAGGTGTTGGAGTGGGATGCTGTTGCAGGTTCGTGGATTGTGTATCCGCTTAGTATTTATCGTGCAATGGATGGGTATACGTTTATTCCTGATTGGAATGGAAGTGCTATTCTCTATACGGGATATGGTGATGCGGGGTATATGGATTGGGTGTATCAGCGTTTGGATATACAAGACAATGTTCCAACACTTACTTTTTTAGAGGGTTGTTCCGTGAGTCCAGTTCAAAATCCCGAACTTATCTGTGAAGTCCGTTATACCGAATAAGGTGAGTCAAACCCGTATTCGAAAAACGCTCTCCATTCTTCGTGCGCATTTTTCTGAGTCGGGTGCGCTTGATAGGGGAAGTGATTTTCAGATGCTTGTTGCTGTTGTGCTTTCTGCGCGTACGCGAGATGAGCAAGTGCTCAAGGCACTGCCTGAGCTTTTTCGCGCCTATCCCAATGCTCGTGCATGTGCGCAAGCAACGCCTGAAGACGTGGGAAAATATATTGCGAATATCGGACTCTATCGCAGTAAGGCAAAGCACATCGTTGCGCTTGCACAAAAGATCCAAGATACGTATCACGGCAATATTCCTCGCACGATGGCAGGGCTGGTGACGTTGCCGGGCGTTGGGCGAAAAACGGCGAGCGTGCTTCTTGCTGCGCGATTTGCTACGCCCGCGATTGCGGTTGATACGCACGTGTTTCGCATTACGCAGCGATTAGGCTGGGCGTATGCGTCATCCGTGGGAGCGCTTGAGAAGAAATTGCTGCGTATTGTTCCGCAAGACGTACAATCCGTCGTGAATACGGTGATGGTTCCGTTTGGTCGCGCAATTTGCATTCCCGGGAAGCCGCGTTGTTGGGCATGCCCTGTTGCAGATCTCTGCGCATATCAGCAAAAGAATCTTAATCGTCCTGCGAACGCAGAAATAATTTTTGCGAAAATAGAAAAACAACGGAAAGAGATTGAGAGATTGAAGGGGGAAGTAGGGAAGATAGGAAGTGATGAAGATCGGAAGTTTTGAAGATGTGAAGATGGGAAAAGAGGATGTCGTGAGCGAGAGACCCTGAGCTCTGCGAAGGGTCCAGAGAAACCCATTTGTCAGTATTATTTCCTTATTTATTCGCTGGACCCTTCCTATCGTCAGGGTCTTTCACTTCCCAACTTCCCAACTTCACCTCTTCAGAACTTCACTACTTCACTATGCTTCTCTCCCTCGATCATACCCTCACTAAACGTCTTCGTTCCTTTGGCGAAGAACGGTTGTCTTTTTGGAAATGGATTGCTGCACACGGCATGTGGGGTTTTGTGTTGTTATGGATTTTTGTTACTGCTATGGATTGGATGGCGTGGTGGAAGCCTCTTATTCCGTTGGTGTTGAGTTATCTTTCTTTGCTTGTTGCTCAAGCAATCATCAAGCGCGAACGTCCCAATTTTGAAAAACTTTCCGGGTACACCATGTGGGTGCGTACGTATTCTTTTCCTTCCGGTCACGCAACCGAGAGCGCCGCTTTTGCAACTATACTCATGCTCTATCCCACATTTTCCGATACTTTTTCTCTCCTCACCATCTGCGGTCTGTCGTCTGTTCTCTGTTTTCTCATTATCTACTCGCGTATCGCCGTTGGTGTGCATTATTTGAGCGATGTTCTGGTGGGTTGCTGCTTGGGAATACTGTATGCGGTTGCTTTTGTGAACATCTAAATTTTCTGGATGCGTCCTTTACATTTTGTACAAAAACTGGTTTCATATGGCGACTCGGCGCCTAACGGAGAGTTCTCCGTGACCGCTGGGACACAAGGAGCAAGACGATCATGAAGACCAAGACCAATGTGAAAGCTGGAGATATCAGCAACGGGTTCCCCTCGAGCCTCCGGCCCGTGACCACCAACGGCGGGGGCTATCTGCGCCCGCGCGGCTAGCGCACCAGCAAAGGTGCAACTCACGGTCGGCCTCGGAGGGGTCGACCGTTTTTCTTTACATTTTGGGGGAAAACTGGTTTTATATGTTGACCCAGTACGAGGCGGGATCATCCGCAATCGCTGGGTTTTCGGAAAAAAGTCAGAAGGGAAGGTTATGCTCAAATTCACTTTCAAGCCAGGCGACCATACCCAGCCGAAGAAGAGTGACAAGCCCCGTTTTCGGACGGGCCTCAAGGCCGGTCTCATCATCATCGGCACTCCTGGTCCCACGAAGTAGCGCTCGGCAACGGTGCTCCTTCCGCGGCCGACCCTTTGCGGGGTCGGCCCTTTTTTTCTATAATAGCCTGATATGCGGATTGTTATTTTGGCGGGAGGGGTGGGTACGCGTTTGTGGCCTATGAGCAGGGCAAGTAAGCCAAAGCAGTTTTTTGATGTGTTATCGGATCAGCCGCTTTTGCGGGATACGTATGATCGGGTTGCAAAGGCGTATCGTCTTGAGGATATTTTTGTGTCTGTTTCTCCGGCATTTGCTGAGCATGTTCGAAACGTGTTACCCGAGTTGACTGACGAGCAGATTATTATTGAACCTGATCGTCGTGACACGGGTCCTGCGATGGGATTTGCGGCTGCAGTGCTATCGCTCAGCAAGCCCGATGAACCAACAGTGTTCATGCCCGCCGATCATTACATTCGCGATACCGATCGTTTTTTGACGTTGCTCCATGTCGCCGAAGAACTTGTTCGTGAAGAAGGCGTGCTTGTGGACATTGGTGTGCCTCCTACGTTTCCTTCTACTGCACTTGGTTATACAAAAGTGGGCAGTGTGATCGCTGAGCGCAAGGGGGTTTCTGTACTTGCGTTTGCGGGGCATACCGAAAAGCCGCCGTATGATGTTGCAAAAAGATATCTTGAAGATGGGTCGTATTTATGGCATGCAAGTTATTACGTGTGGACGCCTGCAAAGTTTTTAGAAGCATTTAAAAAATACGCTCCCGACATGAGCGAAACGCTCTTTGCGCTTCGTGATGCGTATGCGGAAAAAGACGGCGAACGCATTGCATCGCTGTATGGCGTTTTGCCAAGTAAGGCGTTTGATTATCTCGTGACGGAAAAAATGGATCACCACGACGTGCGTATTTTGCGGGGAGATTTTGGATGGAGCGACATTGGTACGTGGGATACGCTCCATGATCGATTGTCTGACCAGGGAAACAACGTCGTGAAGGGCACGGCAATTGTAAAAAATACGCATGGATCCTTGGTGTATGCGTCGGGTGAACGGCTTGTTGCAGCTTTTGGTTTAGAAGATGTTATGATTGTGGACACCCCGGATGCTCTCCTTGTGTGTCACAAGCGTTCCGCTGAGCATCTCAAGGATCTTCTTGCTGAAATTCGTGATAAGACAGGGGAGAAGTATTTGTAATCATGCTCTTCCACGCTCAAAAATACAGCTATCTCGCTAAACATCGCTCATCGCGCATGCCCTTGGTTTTTGGTTTTATTTTGTTGATGATATGCGTGGTTGCGGCTGTACGGCAAATCAATCAATATTTCTTTCGTTCATCTGATGCGCAGGAAATGACGTTTACCGTCGATGAAGGCGAATCTTTTGCGAGTGTTTCGCAGAGGCTGGCGGATCTTGATGCTATTCCAAGTGCGTGGTGGTTTCGTGTTGCGGCAAAGCTCGCGGGTCTAGACACGAAAGTCCACGCTGGCACTACGGTACTTATTCCGGGTGATCGATCGGCGGATATTTTGGGAGCGCTTGTGTATCCTTCGGGAACGTCCGAAGTAAGCATTACCATTCCTGAGGGATATACGCTTGCGCAAATAGGTGAAAAAGTTCATTCGGTCCTTCCAAGCATTACGCAAGAAGAATGGCAGCGCGTTACCGGCCCGTCTTCTCCTTTTGCAAGTGATCCCTTTGTACTTGCCGCACAAAAGCCTGTTGACGTTGACTTGGAGGGATATCTTTTTCCTGATACGTATCGTTTTTTTAAGGATGCAACCGCTGAAGATGTGGTAGGGCGCATGGTACGTACCATGGAAAGTCGTGTAACGTCGCTGGGCGCCGTAACCGGAGATGCGCAGGGCATGACCACGCACGAGCTTCTCACCCTTGCTTCTATTATCGAGCGCGAAGTGCGAGGGGCAGATGACATGCGCCAAGTATCCGACATTTTTTTAAAGCGATTAGATATTGGCATGGCGCTGCAATCTGACGCAACGGTGAATTACGTTACGGGGGGAGATGATCCTTCCATTTCTTTTGCTGATCGTGATTTAGTATCTCCCTATAACACCTATCAAAATCCTGGTCTTCCTCCGGGACCCATTAGCAATCCTGGCATGAACGCCCTGCGCGCCGTGTGGAATCCTGCAACAAACGACTATTACTACTTTTTAACCGATGCTCAAGGAATCGTGTATTACGCATCCACAAACGATGAACACGCTTTGAACAAGGCTCGATACCTTTAAAAAAGCCTTTATATTTGTAAAATCCTGTTGACAAAACAGGATTTTTTTGGTATGATTACTTTTGTCACAAAAATGAGTTTTTGCGTGGGGACCGTGGTCGGGGTCGGAGTGTTCCCTGGCGAGTTGCGGGACCGGGGGGTCACCGCATCCGTCAGGGAACGCAGCGCAGCTCGAGCGCGCACCCCTGTTTAGAAGGTCTATATTTGTTTAGATCTTCTCTGCAGGGGTTGCAATCGAGACGGTGTGGCACAGGAAGCTACACACCGTGATCGTGGCACTCAGCACGATCGAGATCGTATTTTGGGAGAAATACGATCAAAGTCTTTGCGAGGAATTCTCTTTCCTTGCAAAGGCTAGCTCCTTTTTTCCCTTCGCTGATGAAGGGATTCGCTTAGCTCGGGTAGATGGTTCGACGGATGTTATCCCGTCTGAGCCGCCCCGAGTTTTTCTTTTTGCTTCTTTTTCCCCATCTGCCGTCTGTTATCTGCCGTCTTTCCTTGCTACAATCCCAAGAGCTATGAAAGACTTTGTCCTGACCGGGAGAACCGGAGAAGCGGCGCCCGTGCGCAATTATCAGGCGGAGCTGAATGAGGAACAGTTTGCAGTTGTTTCTTCCGGCGAGGGGCCGCATCTGGTTTTAGCGGGAGCGGGAAGTGGAAAAACGCGTGTGGTAACCTACCGTGTTGCGTGGTTGTTGGAGCACGGCGTGCATCCCGAAGAAATTCTTTTGCTTACGTTTACGAATAAAGCGGCAAAAGAAATGATTACCCGCGTGGAGTCGTTGCTGAAAGTGTATCCTGCGGGCTTGTGGTCGGGAACGTTTCATTCCATTGCCAATCGATTGCTCCGAATTTACGGTGATCGCACGCCGTATGGGCGGAATTTTTCTATTTTAGATGAAGATGATGCGCAAGATCTTATTAAATTGTGCATTAAAGAAGTAAAAGCAAACGCTTTTGGGCGTAAGTTTCCTTCTGCGGCAATTATCAAATCGGTTTCGTCTTTTGCAGAAAATGCGCGATTGTCATTGCGCGAAGCTTTAGAAAAAAGAGCGCCTACGCACGAGCCACTTGCAGGAGAGATAGAAAGAGTATTGCAAAGATACAAGCAGGAGAAAATTCGTCAGCGCGCGCTTGATTTTGATGACTTGCTTCTTGAGCTATACAACCTTCTTCGCGACGATGAGCAGGTGCGTTCTGCGCTTGCACGACGTTTTCGGTATCTTATGGTTGATGAGTTTCAAGATACCAATCTTATTCAGGCAGATTTGGTTGACATGCTTTCCTCGCATCATCGCAATATTTTAGCGGTGGGAGATGATGCGCAGAGTATTTATTCTTTTCGTGCGGCAGAAATTCAAAATATTCTTGCGTTTGGCGAAAGATATTCGGGTGCGGTGGTGCATCGTTTGGTAACAAATTATCGTTCAACGCCGCAAATTCTTGCGGTTGCCAATGCGGTTATTGCAAATAATCTCGATCAATATCAAAAAGAGCTTGTTTCTGTTGCAAAAGATGGTGAACGACCGCTGGTTATTCCTGCAGCAGATGAACGTCAAGAGGCGCAGTATGTTGCGGAACAAATTTTAGCGCTTATCAATGAAGGCGTTCGTTTACGAGATATTGCGGTGCTTTTTCGTGCCGCATTTCATTCGCAAGCGCTTGAATTTGAGCTCATGCGTCGTGCGGTGCCGTATGAATATCGTGGAGGCATGAAGTTTTTTGAACGTGCGCATATTAAGGATGCGATTGCGCATATTCGTATTTTGAGAAATGTAAAAGATGGTGTTGCATGGATGCGTGCGCTCCAGATTCAGCCAGGAATGGGACTTGCAACTGCGGCGAAGGTTGCGAATCACGTCAGCTTGTGTGATCGCGTGGCTGATGCACTTGCTTCATCTCCCAAGCTTGGCGATAAAGCGCAACAAGGCTGGATGCGTACGGCGCAATTGCTAAGTTCCATGGTGTCTGAGCAACTTCCGGCCCACATGCTTCGTGCATTTGCGGGAAGTGAAATGTATCGTGAATATCTTGATGCAGAATATCAGAATGCACGAGAACGCCGAGAAGATTTAGAGCAATTTTCTCTTTTTGCCGAGCAATATCAGGATTTGGGAGCATTTTTGGATGCGGTTACGCTTACCGGAGATTTTGGGGGATTGATGGATACCGAGCAAGATAAAACCATCGCTGCCTACACCGAAGAAAAGATGGTGCTTTCCACTATTCATCAAGCAAAGGGCTTGGAGTGGGATAGTGTGTTTGTGATTAACGTTGCGGAGGGTGCATTTCCGAGTGATAAATCCTTTGCCAATCCCAAGGAAGTTGAAGAGGAGCGACGATTGTTTTACGTTGCAACCACGCGCGCCAAGCGTCGGCTTTTTTTGAGCTACGGTATTACTGCAGGATATGAAAATGTCACCCTTCGCCAGCCATCCACATTTCTTGATGAAATTCCCAAGGATTTGATTGAGGAGGTGTATTTGCGGCATTCGTCGGGGTGGGGGTCTGAAGGGCGGGGCGTACGGGCGGGTTTTAAACCCGCCCGTACGGGGTGGGGGGTAGGGGGTGGGAATATGAAATCCATTTCCGAAAACGTATGGGATGAAGAATATTCCGAGCCCACGATCGTTCTCGATCATTCTGGCGAGGCGGTTACTGCAAAAAAGAAAGCGTTCCCGAGTTCGTTTTTGAGAGATGTGTAATCCTTTTTCTATGAATTATTCCGAAGAGTCACTCAAACAACACAAACTTCATCAAGGCAAATGGGCGATTGCGTCTCGCATGCCGCTTGAGACGAAAGATGATCTTTCTATTGCGTACACGCCGGGTGTTGCCGCGCCGTGTGAAGCAATTGCAAAAAATCCTGAGGATGCGTATGTGTATACGATGAAGGGTCGTGCGGTTGCCGTTGTTTCTGATGGAACGTCGGTGCTGGGGTTGGGCGATATTGGCCCGATGGCAAGTTTGCCGGTGATGGAAGGGAAGGCGGTGCTGTATAAAAAGTATGCAAACATTGACGCGGTGCCGATTGTTCTTTCAAGTAAGAATATTGAGGACATTGTGCAGGCGGTGAAGATGATTTCACCCACGTTTGGCGGTATTCATTTGGAAGATATTGCTGCACCGGCGTGTTTTGCTATTGAAGAACGTTTGTCTGCCGAACTTGATATCCCCGTGATGCATGACGATCAACATGCGACGGCGATTGTGACATTGGCGGCACTCGTGAACGCATTGCGCGTTGTAGAAAAAGAGATTGGTACGATTCGTGTGGTGGTAAATGGTGCGGGAGCGGCGGGAATTGCGATTATTGATCTTTTGCGTGCGGCGGGAGTTGTGCATCTCGCAATGGTTGATTCGCAGGGTATTATTGCGCGAGGTCGTGACAAGATGAATACCGAAAAAGAGCGTATTGCAGATCTCATCAATGTCGAACAAAAAACAGGAACACTTGCTGATGCAATGCAGGGTGCTGATGTGATTATTGGGGTGAGTAGGCCGGGAGTGATTACCGGGGAAATGGTAAAAAGCATGGCTCCCCGAGCAATTGTTTTTGCACTTGCAAATCCTGTTCCTGAAATTATGCCCGATGAAGCACGTGCTGCAGGAGCGATGGTGATCGCTACGGGTCGATCTGATTTTGCGAATCAAGTGAATAACGTGCTTGTGTATCCTGGTATTTTTCGTGGGCTTCTCGACGCTCATGCAAAAAAGCTCACCATGCGCATGAAGCTTGCCGCAGCGTATGCGCTTGCCGGCATGGTTCCTTCGCCTACCGCTGAGTGTATCATTCCTTCAATTCTCGCCGTAAATCCTGCGCCGGTGTTGGCTGCGGCGGTTGGGGAGGAAGTGGAAAGGGAAAAGTTTGAAGTTATTAGTTAAGAGTTTGAAGTGAGAGGTAGCTCTTTTTAGATAATAGACAGCAGACGGCAGATAAGAGAAATGATCTGAATTCACAAGATCCTGAGGTCTGCGAAGGATCTACTCAGGAAAAAGCATCCTTTCACTTCAAACTAACAACTTCATACTTCAAACTCTCACCTATGATTCATGCTCGCAAAAAAGTTCATCGCATTGGTCCGGCGATCGTGATTTTTGCATTGCTCGTGGGTGGAATTAGTGCTTTTTGGTTTGGATTACGGGCATTCCGCGCACATGCCGAGGAACAGGAAAAAAATACGGACACAGTCGCGTCAAAGAGCCAGAATGCAAAAAATGATGTAGAGAACGCACCCGCGCTTGCGACAGTATTTTCGTATGCAAGTGGAGGTGATATAGGACGAGTAAGCCGAGTCATCAACGGAGACATTGCAACGCTCGATATTCTTGTTGCGCTTTCGGGTATTGATACCGTTTCTTCGGAATATCATGTGTGGTTGGTAAAGGATGGACTGGCGGATGTGGTAGATATGGGTGCGCTTACTCCTCGTGCTGACGGCACATGGGTGGGTGTTTTTTTAGCCGGTCCTGCAACGGGCGTTATTGATCCTAAGCTTTTTTCTGAAGTTGTCATCATGCTCGAACCTCGCGATGATAATCCGGCTCCGTCGGGAGTGAAGGTGGGAGAGGGAAGTTTTCAGTAAGAGTTTGAAGTATGAAGTTGTTAGTTTGAAGTGAAAGGTAGTTCCTTCATCTAAAAATCTAAACCGCTAAACCTGCCAAACAACTTCCTATGCAGATTCACATTCTCGGTGCCGGATGGGTGGGGTTGGTGACGGCTGCGGCGTTTGCGTGCAATGGTCACGAGGTGATCGTGCGGGATGTTGATAAGGATCGCATTGCACTCCTTCGCAGAGGTGAGATTCCTTTTTTTGAAGAAGGACTTCTTGCGTTGCTACAAGAAGGAGTAGCTGCGAATCGCATTTCGTTTTCTCATGTAGATGAATCTGTATCTGCGCCAGACATTATTTTTTGTGCAGTGGGAACACCGCAAGGCGCTGACGGGCATGCGGATCTTTCTGCAGTTATTGCGTCGGCGAAAATGGCTGAGGAACAGTTTCCTCTTTCTTCATTCGTGATTAAATCAACGGTTCCTCCGGGCACATGCGCAAAACTTGCTACTCAATTTCCTCATCTTTTTTTCGCATCAAATCCCGAATTTCTCGCCGAAGGCACGGCGGTACACGATGCGCTTATGCCTTCTCGCATTGTATTTGGCACGCAACAGGAGGAGGCTCGTCAACGTTTGTTTGCTGTTTATAAACCTTGGCAAGAACGTGGAACGCCGATTATTGCAACAAACTGTGTTACGTCCGAACTTGCAAAGTATGCGGCAAATGCATTTCTTGCTACGAAAATAAGTTTTGTAAATGAAATAAGCGAATTTTCAGAAGCAGTAGATGCAGATATGCGCACAATTTCAGAGAGTATGGGGTTTGATTTACGTATCGGGTCGCGGTTTTTGGCGCATGGGTTGGGATATGGAGGAAGTTGTTTTCCTAAGGACACGCAAGCACTTCTTGCGGTTGCGCATGAACTGGGAATTGCTCTTCCGATTGTGCACGAGGCTGAGCAGCGAAATATCCGTCAGCGAGCGCGTTTTATTGAAAGAATTATTACGGCGTTTGTTGCAGCGGGATCTCAAGGGCATGTTGCGGTATTGGGCGTTTCGTATAAGCCAGGAACAGATGATATTCGTTCTTCTCCCGCGATTGCCATCATCAACTCTTTGCGAGAAAAAAAGATTCCCCTTCGTTGGTTTGATCCACGGGTTTTAAAGATCGAAGGTGATGCGGAGCGAGCAGCGGGTCTTGTTGAAGCGTGTGAAGGTGCATCCGTTGTTTTTGTTGCAACCGCATGGCTAGAGATTATGGAGTATGCGCAGATGCTTCCTCAAGAACGAGTTATTTGGGGGAGATAAAAAATGGTACACTATTGTCATATGCGCACGTTGTTTGGCGGAAAATCATCACGGAGGGAAAATGAGGAAGGAGTGTGCAAAGTGCCGCTTACTCCCGAAGAGCGGAATTTATGTGAACAAGGCGCACGTCAGCCTCGCATGGCCGATCTTACGTGGAGGATTTTTCGCATGATGGCTGAGTTCGTGGAGGGTTTTCAATTTCTTTCTACGCTTAAAAAAGAGGTATCGCTTTTTGGTTCTGCACGTTTGCCGTCTACCAATCCTTGGTATAAAGAGGCCGAAAAGTTAGGCAAGATGCTTGCACAAAATGGCTTTACCGTAATTACGGGCGGGGGCCCTGGCATTATGGAGGCGGCAAATAAAGGAGCGTTTGAAGGTGGGGGAGAGTCGGTGGGGCTGAATATTCAGCTTCCCCGAGAACAGCACATGAATAAATATGTAACGCACAGTCTTTCGTTTCATTATTTTTTTACGCGAAAGGTGATGTTTGCAGCGAGTGCTCAAGCATATGTGTATTTTCCGGGAGGATTTGGCACGCTTGATGAGTTTTTTGAAATTTTAACCCTTATTCAAACAAAAAAATCCGAACGCATTCCTATTGTATTAGTAGGTAAAGACTATTGGGCGCCGCTTGTACATTTTCTTGAAGAAACGGTCTATGGCAGGTACGATGCTATTGATCGGATGGATATTCGTCTTTTTACCCTTGTTAATTCCGCCGAAGAAGCGTGTGCGCTTTTGGATAAATCAAAAGAACGTTCATTGTTTTAGCTTGTATGTCTGATATTTTAAAAAATCTTGCGCCCCAGCTCCACGTTCATACGCCTTTTATGCACGGCACGGGTGAGGAGTTGCTCGAGGTAAGTGCTCCTGCATCTTCTGCGGCAAGTGCGTACGAAAAAATTCGTAATACGTTTGATTACCAAGAAGATCATTTATTGCGCAGAAATGCCATTCTTCGCATCATGAAGCGGTACGCAGGAGCTGAGAAAGATTTGTCAGCGCATGCATCTGATTTACTTCGTGAATTAGTGTGGGCAAAATATCTTCCCAACAAAACAATTCCTTTAGCGTTTTCAAAAATTATTGAAAAAGCTATTGAAAAGTATGAAGTGCTTTTGCAAGCTGCTGCCGAGCGCCCTGCGCAGGAGCGCGAAGATTTGTATCGATGGATTTTTGAAGTGCTAGCGACCGATATTGATCAGCTGCTCGCACCAACCACGCACGAAGAGGCGCTTGCATCTTTTATGTACGATGCGCTGAAAAAGCGTATCGATTGGGATCCTGCACTTACGCTTTCTGAACAAGAAAAAGATTTGCGCCTGTATACCGCAGTGCACCGTGTTTTACTGAAGTCAAATCCGGGCATTATGCGCTTTCGTTTGCTTACGCTCTATTATCCCGACTGGTGTACTGCTTCGCCTGAGCGCATTCAAGATGTTGCATTGCATCTTCCCCGTATCGTAAAAACCATTGAAGCAGACATTACCAATCCGCTTGCTGATCGCATTATGCGGCTTATTCGTAGAAAAGCAGGTCTTTTCCGTGTGTTGGCAGATGCGCTGCAAACCGCAAAGCCCGATGCGCCACTGTTTAACGATCCTACGGCACTTGATAAGGCGGTTGCAAAAGCCCTGCAAAAGCGTATAGAAGATTTTCAGGTTCGGTTACGGAGAACGGTTGTGCGATCGGTTGCCTTTCTCTTTTTGACAAAGATGTTTTTAGCATTGCTTATTGAATTGCCGTACGACTTGTTTTTGCATAATGGGGACGTGCCGATGTATCCTTTATTTGTAAACATTTTCTTCCATCCTCTTTTCCTTGCGATTATTGGCCTTTCCCTCTCCCTTCCTGGAGAAAGTAATACCAAAGACTATATTGCTGCGGCACGCGCGGTTGCGGTGGGAGCCGATCATCCGCTTTTGCATATGCGTATCAAAGCAAAAAAGCGTACCTCGTGGACAACGGTTTTTGCGGTGATGTATAGCGTATTGTTTATTGCAGTGTACGGTATTATTGGATACGTTTTGCATGCGTTTAACTTCCACGGATTGTCTATTGCACTCTTCTTCTTCTTCCTTTCGCTGGTAACGTTCTTTGGTATTCGTATCCGCATGTCGATACGCGACATTATTCTTTCTGATGCGCGCTCCGGATTTTTGGGATCACTTTTCGACGTGCTCTTTCTTCCTATCGTACAGGCGGGTTCGTGGCTTTCAACCAAAGTTTCTAAAATTAACGTTTTCATTTACTTCTTTGACTTTATTGTAGAAGCACCGTTAAAAGTTGCTATTGAATTTGTAGAAGGATGGTTGGCATTTGTGCGAGAAAAGAAAGAAGAAATTTAACCTTTGTTCATGCGTGGAGGACGCATCTTATTTTGTAGCATAGCCCTCATTGCTTTGAGCGCACTGGTGTTCTTTTTGTCGCATCTTCCGCAAAGGCTTGCATCAGATCCAATATATGGTTTTACGTTTTCTTTTGAACGTGCAGAGTCATTAGGACTTCATCCGCAAGAGGTCCTTGATGCGAGTTTACAAGACTTTCATCCTGCATTTGTACGTTTGCCGCTTTACTGGACGCGTGTAGAGGCAGAGTCAAATATCTTTTCTTGGGACGAAAGTGATGACGCGATTGGGCGTATTCGTAAATCTGGCGCCGATGTGCATCTTGTTGTGGGCGCGAAGGTTCCGCGTTGGCCGGAGTGTTTTGTGCCTTCGTGGGTTGATGTAGTCGATCGTGATGTGTATCGCCAAGAGCTTCTTGCGTATGTAGATGCCGTGGTAATGCGGTATGCATCTGTAGTTGACGTGTGGCAGGTTGAAAATGAGCCATTTTTTACTTTTGGCAACTGTCCAGCAGCAGACATTGATCTTCTTAAGGAAGAAATTGAGGCGGTACGTAAGGGTGATCCTGATGCGCAGATTCAATTAACGGTGAGCGGCGAGCAGGAACTGTGGACGTCGGTTGCATCACTTACGGATCGTATTGGGGTGAGTATGTATCGAAAGACGCACAGCGCATTTTTTGGATCGGTTTCTTTCCCTCTTCCTTCGTGGTGGTATGCACTTATGCGCGTTCCGTTGTTGCCAATGCACGATGTTGTGCTTGCCGAATTGCAAATGGAGCCTTGGTTTGTTATAGATCCACGTTCTTTAGAAGACGCCACTGTGGCATCGCTTTTTACCGCACAGGATGCCGTGAATACCCTCACCTACGCACGTTCTGTAGGATTTTCTGAAATAAGTTTTTGGGGTGTAGAGTGGTGGTATTATTTGCGTCAGCAGGGTTATGGGGAAGTGTGGGAGGGAATGAGGGAGGAGATGAAGTAGGGAAGTTCTGAAGATGGGAAGTTGGTGTCATCCTGAGGGAGATAACAAGCCGACCGAAGGAACTTCCCGTTTAATGGTTTATAATTCACGGTTGATTGTTTTCTGAACTCACCTCACTACTATTAACTATCAACTAACAACCGGTTGTTATTCTGAAGATCCTTCCCTTCGAGGGTTCTCAGGGCACTGTGGTCGACAAAATATCTCCCTCTTCGCTAAAGCTACGAGGGACAGGTCAGGATGACACACTTCATTTACTTCAGACTTCCAAACTTCAGAACTTCATTACTTCAAACCTCACTAAGGGCGGAAGATGTTCCGCCCCTTCAAACCTTCCCCTTCTATGCCTTTATACACTTACGACGTTATCATTCTCGGTGGGGGATCTGCGGGTATTGCGGCTGCGGAACGTGCTGCAGAGGCGGGAGCTTCGGTGTGTGTAGTTGAGGAAGATCGCTTGGGCGGTGAATGTTCTTTTTTTGCGTGCACTCCTACCAAGGCGCTTCTCCACGCCGCAAAAATGTACTATTCCTTTCAGCATGACGCGGCACACCTGGGAATTTTTGCGAAAGATATTCGTTATGATTTTGCGCAGATGCACAAAAGAAAAGATGCTTTACTGAAGACGTTGTATGAAAACGGTACAACAGCAAAGCATTTTTTAATGAATAAAGGTATTAATGTTGTGAAAGGGAGAGGGAGATTTTTTGATGCGCATACGATTATCGTTGGTACCACAAAAAAGATTTCTGCAAAAGCATTTGTGATTGCGACTGGAGCCGTTGATGCGCCTCTTTCTTTTGCATGTGATGAAAAAGTTCGTGTGCTTCGGTATCGCGATGTGGTTACGCAAACGCATGTGCCAAAATCGGTAGTTATTGTGGGCGGTGGTCCTATTGGTTGTGAATTCGCAACGTTGTGGAGTTTACTCGGCGTTCGGGTAACGCTTTTGCAATACGCACCGCAGATTTTGCTGCGTGAAGAGGCCGATTTGGCGATTCTTGCAGAAGCTGCGCTTCGCGCGCGAGGTGTAGAGGTTGTTTGTAATGCCGTGGTGTTTGAGGCAAAGAAAAAAGGAAAAAATATTTTTGTTACGTATCAAGAAAAAGATTTGCCTCGTCAGCAGGTTATCGCCGAAGAGCTTTTTGTTGCTACGGGTCGTGTACCTAACGTTGAAGGATTACAGCTTGAGAAAATCAAAGATCGAAAACATATCTTTTTTGCAGGAGATGTGACGGGAGATCTGCAATTTACGAGCGTTGCTGCAACAGAGGGAGGCATTGCCGGTTGGAATGCGGCACACGTAGGCAAAACGCGTATGTATGAGTCGTTTACGAACCGTGTAGTGCCGCGTGTCACTTTTGTGCTTCCTGAGCTTGCAAGCGTAGGGCAAACTTTGGCATCGGCAAAAAATACCGATGCAAAAGCGTTTGCCTACACGGTTCCTGTTCGATCATTAAGCCGTGCAGCGATCGACAATCATCGAGAAGGTGTGCTAAAGGTGGTGTTGGCGGGAGATGGAGAGACGATTCTTGGAGCTCATTTGTTTTGTGAACGTGCAGGCGAAGTAATTCACGAATACGCTCTTGCCATGCAAGCGAACATCCCGTGGTCAACGATGCGTTCTGTTTTGCGCGCCTATCCTACGTATTCGGAGATTGTGGGGATGTAACAAAAAAGGGCGGGTTTAAAACCCGCCCGTACAGATACCGTCGTATGTTTTTGTAGTTTTTACTCTAGGCACGCTTCAAGCTTTTCGTATGCGGCATCATTGGGGAGTGCGACGGGGTTAGCGTTTGTTGCGTAGTGGAATTTGCTGCTTGTTTCAAAGTCTTCATCCGGGAATTCGAGCGTGATGGGCTCGGAGAGATCGTAAGTATCTGCTTCTTCGTATGCACCAGAGATAGGAGCACGAGAAGCGAGTTTTTGATCATCGGCTTCACATACGGCACTAAAATCCTGCCAATATACCCATACCGTACCATCGGGCATGGTGGTTGCTTCGGGGACGCTTGCGTGCGTAACAACTTTTTCGAGTGATGACCAATTGATAAGATCTGTACTTGTGGTGCGATAAATGCCGCGAGCACAGAGTTCGCATGTAGTGTTTGGCTTACATCCGTTATCGCTTTCAATGCCTTTTACAAAAAGTACCCACGTACCATCCGCACGTTTTCCCATGGCGGTGTCGCTGAGTAATAATCCGTCAATATCAGCTTTTGCAAGAACTTTTGTTGATGATCCCCAATCAAGATCGTCGATATCGCTTACGGTTTCCTCAAGAACACACATGCTGTCAAGATCTGTAGGGCGGTGCGTTTTGTCACTCAGATGTGCAAGATAAATTTCTCCGCCGATCATGTGAAAAACGTATTCATCTTTTCCTACGGCAAAAATTTGTGATGTTTTTCCGCCGGTAATGTTTGATCCTGCAACGCATCCTGTTGCAGAGGAGGGGCCTATTGCGATCACATCAGCATCGTTTACCGTAGGACAGCTTGCTTCGTGGTAGAGAAGAAAATTTGCTCCACGAGGATCGGATTTTGCGGTCCAGGACGTCATTCCCCACATGCCATTTTGTAAATAACTGAATACTGGATCGCCGTAGGTGTATTTGATATCACCTCCCACGCTCCACGCAAGAGCATCCGTTGTTGAGCTGTCGATAGTTGATCCATTTTCTGTTGTTCCAATACGGATGCCATTTTTCCCCATGCCGTTTTGCATCATCCCAACGTATTGATAAAGAAAAGCGACAGGTGATTCAAGTGAGGGTGCTTCGGCATTTGTTTTTGATGATTTTTCATCATCTGATGGAGATTGTACGGTTTTATATGCAATAAATCCTCCTCCTATGAATGATCCAAGGAGTAAAATCGCCATGATGCCACTTTTTGCAACGTTTCCCATAGTGAAAGAGTAATCATTATTTTAGTATCAGGGTATCATAAAATACTATCCACAGTGTGTTTTTTTGCACCGTTCGTATTTCCCGTACAATCTCGTGCATATGAACAATGAGGTTGTGCTTGATATTGAAACGCAAAATACCTTTGAGGAAGTGGGTGGTTACTTTACGGATAAGTTAAAAGTATCTCTTGTAGGATGTTATTTTTATGAAACGGATACGTACGAATCATTTTTAGAGGCTGATCTTCCGCAGTTGTTTGCACGACTTGAAAAAAGCGGTCGCATCATTGGGTATAACTCTATCGGTTTTGATATGCCGGTGTTGAATAATTATTACGCAGGAAATTTACTTCATCTTCCACAGCTGGATATTTTGCAGAAAATTGAGAGAGAACTGGGCTATCGTATTAAGCTGGATGATGTGGCAAAGGCGACGCTCGGTACGCAAAAGTCGGCACACGGTTTGCAGGCAGTTGCATGGTGGAAAGAGGGGAAGATTAATGAAATTCGAGAGTATTGTTTGCAGGATGTAAAAGTAACGAAAGAAGTGTACGAATTTGGGCTTAAAAATAGCTTTATTTTGTTTGATACGAAGCGCGGAGAGCGTCAAGCGGTGAATATCGCCTTTGCTCCTGAGGGGGAAAAAACGCAGGTAAATTTTACATTGGGGTTTTAATTTGTCATCCCGGGCACCGACCCGGGATCTATCGTTTTTTAGTTGCGATGGATGCCGGATCAAGTCCGGCATGACGAACATTTACGACACAAGAGCGAAATTCCGCGAACCTTAAAAACGAAAGGCACTTTCCCACAGCACGTGTCTGGTAACCACTAGCCCTAGTGGTATGCTCTCGGGGTTATACACTATATGTTGTGTGGAGGAGCTTATGCATCAAACGACATTACAAACCTTTGTTACCACCGAAGTTGACACTCGGAGAACGTCACGCTTGCTTACGCCACGAGCGGTTTTTCGTCCTTTTGAGTATCCGCATTTTTACGAATACTTCCAAAAACAGAACCAGGCGCACTGGTTGCCTACCGAAGTTCCCATGGAATCCGATATTGCAGATTACCGCTTTCGCTTATCGCCTGAAGAGTCGAACCTTATTATTCAAATTCTTCGGTTTTTTACCCAGGGCGATATTGAGGTAAATAACAACTACAACCAGCACCTTATTCCCGCATTTCACAAGCCAGAAATTAAAATGATGCTTTCGTCATTTGCGGCAATGGAAGCGGTGCACGTGTGGGCGTATTCGTATCTTAACGATTCGCTTGGTCTTCCCGAAAAGGAATACTCGGCATTTCTTGAATACGATTCCATGCGCGCAAAGTACAATTACCTCCATAAATTTAATGTGCACGATATTAAAGATCTTGCCTTGAATTTGGCGGTTTTTGGTGGATTTTTGGAAGGTGTTTCGTTGTTTTCATCCTTTGCTATTCTTATGAATTTTCCTCGTATGGGGAAAATGAAGGGCGTGGGGCAAATTGTTACCTGGTCTATTCGTGACGAATCGCTTCATAGCAAAGCGGTGTGTCATTTATTCCGCGATCTTATCGATGAAAATAAGTATCTCTGGACGCCGCAGTTTCAAGACACTATAAAAAGTGCATGCAGCGACATGGTAAATCTGGAAGATGCATTCATTGATACGTGTTTTTCCATGGGTGCGGTTCCTGGGTTAAAGCCTGAAGATGTGAAGCAGTACATCCGTTACATCGCTGATAGGCGGCTCAATGATCTCGGGCTCGATGCCATGTACAATGTTCCCAATCCGCTCGACTGGCTCGATACCATGATTAACGCAAAAGAACACGCAAATTTCTTTGAAACGCGCGCAACGGAGTACTCGAAGGGAGCTGTGGTAGAAGATTGGGTGTAGTGAGGACGTTCGTCATCCCGGGCTTGACCCGGGATCCATCGACTGCAGTTATTTATTATTTTGATCAACGAATAAGCGCTGGATGCCGGATCGGTGTCCGGCATGACGAACCTAACCTTTATGTCTTACGCTTCAGTCATCGACGCTCTCTCCGCAAACGATCTCGTTACAGCTCGCGACATGCTTCTTGCCGAAATTCTTGCCAATACGTCCGGCAAAGGAAGTTGGGATTCGGAATACTACATGCAGCAGTATAAAGAGGTGCAGCAATCGCTCGTGCTTGCGCCAGAACGCAATACGAATTTTACGTATTTCGGGCTTGAAAATTTTCGCGATCGGTATGCCCTACGTGACGTTGCTGGAAATGCGGTAGAAGATCCGCAGATGTTTTTTGCCCGTATTGCAACAGGCATGGCACGCGGAGAAAAAGAGCACGCGCAATTTTTGTACGACATCATGAGCAAAAATTGGTTCTTGCCTTCTTCACCAACGCTCATGAACATTGGTACAAAAAAAGGTCTTCCTATTTCTTGTTTCCTCAATACGGTTCCTGATGATTTGGGAGGTATTTTTGATGTATTCCGCGAGAATGCATTTCTTGCAAAATACGGCGGAGGTATTGGCACCGATTGGTCGCAGTTGCGCGGACAAAATGCGCCGCTTATTTCTTCTGGTCTTCGTTCGTCGGGCGTTATTCCGTTCCTCAAAATCATGGATTCTGAAACCGTGGCTATTGCGCGCAACGGTGTGCGCAGAGGTGCAGCTGCAGCGTATTTGAAGATTGATCACCCGGATATTGAAGACTTTTTGGAAACGCGTAAGCCAACCGGAGGAGATCAAGATCGTAAAACGCTCAACATTAACATCGGCATTACCATTACCGATGAGTTTATGCAGGCAGTTGAGGCGGGTACTACGTACAAGTTGATTGATCCGCATTTCAAAACCGTAGTTAAAGAGCTTGATGCAACTACCATGTGGAGAAAAATTCTTTCCATGCGTGCGGAATCGGGTGAACCGTACTTGCTTTTCATCGACACCGTGAACAAGGCGCTTCCTCCCCATCATCAAGCGCTCGGATTAAAGGTACGTCAGTCGAATTTGTGTACGGAAATTGTGTTACCAACCGATAATGAACGTACTGCTGTCTGCTGTTTGGCGTCTATTAATCTTGAAAAGTGGGATGAATTTGCGGATCAGATTGATGCGATTTGTTATGCGGCGGTAAAGGGGCTTGATAATAATCTCGAAACGTTCTGCGACATGGCCGATCAAAAAGAATATAAGAAAGCTATTTTTTCGGTAAAGAGTGAGCGTTCCATTGGTTTTGGGACTATGGGATATCACGGTTACCTCATGAGCAAAGGTATTCCTTTTGAAAGCGTTGCCGCACGCACCATGAACAAGATGATTTTTAAAACGTATGGCGAAGCGGCTCGCAAGGCTTCGGTGCGTTTGGGTGAAGAGCGCGGGTTGCCGCTTGATGGCGGAACACAGCGCAATAGTTATGTAACCTCTATTCAACCAACAGCTTCAACCGCATTCTTGTGTGGCGAAGCAACGCCGGCAATCGAACCTATTGCAGGAAATGCGTATCTCCAGAAAACGCTTTCAGGAAGTTTTCTCGTAAAAAATCGTCACTTAGAAAATTTCCTTGAAACCAAAGGAAAGAATACAGCCGAGGTATGGAAAAAGGTTATTGCGGATAAAGGAAGTGTGGCTAATCTCGATTTTCTTTCGCAAGAAGAGAAGGCTATTTTCCGTACGGGTTATGAGATGAACATGCGAGAAATTGTACAGCAAGCTGCTGATCGTCAGCCATATATCGACCAAGCGCAAAGTCTTAACCTGTTCTTCCAAACGCCTGTTTCGGGAAAGTACATGAATGAAGTGCACATGCTTGCATGGAAGAGTGGTATTAAATCTCTCTATTATTTCCGTTCGAGTGCGCCTATTCAAGCGGATTCCATTGGTGTCGCATCGCAAAAGCGCGATGTAGCGAATGAAGAGTGTGCGGTGTGTCAGTAGGATTAGGATGTGGATAGTTTTCACAGAAATATATCCGATGCGGTAAACTGCCCCCATATGACTATTGCAGAAGCATTAAAAAAACTCCAAGAAGAACAACCTATCGTTGTGCGAGATAAAACGTTCGAGCCACAGCGCGTGGACGAAATTGTACTTGAATCGGGTGAAGCCGTTTTTTGGGTGCACGCAAAAGATGGAACCTGGCTTTCGCTTGATGCTGATGGTGAAGAGGTGATCCATTTTGAAGATATCGACGAAGAGATGATTCCTGAAGATGAAATCGTGGTGTACGGTGGACAAGATTACGAATTTTCTTACGAAAGTAAGATCACTCTTCTTACCGACGACGGGGGAACGATGATGGTGATGAAAGAATTTGAAGGCCCTTCGGCGATCATTCGTTTAATTGAGGATGAAAGTACGGGAGATACCATTGCTTCTTACGGTCGCAAAGTGAATGAAGAAGAGTTGCAACAAGCATAAGCATAGTTGGGCTAGAAGGCTAGGCGGGCTAGGTATGACGAACAATTTCAGCTTTTTCACCTAGCCAACTAGCCCCACTAGCCTACTCCCTATGCTCACTGGAGGAATGCGTCACCAAGAACGAGGAAACGGACGGCGTTTACGCATGTTCCGTTTCTTCTTTTTACTTTTTGGCTCTGCGATTATTCTGCGACTCGGTGTTTTGCAAGTTGTTGATGCGAAATATTATCAAGCTATTGCTGAGGGGCAACATGCACTCTATCAAGAGCTGGTGCCACGTCGCGGCTCACTTTTTGTGCAAGATTTTAACGATCCTGCATGGTATCCCGTGGCAACAACAGAACCTCGAGCGTTATTGTATTCCGATCCTCGCGAGATAGAAGACCCGGTAACCGTGGGAAGAGAAATTGCGAGCATTGTAAATATGAAGGGCATCGATGAGTACGATCGTCTCACGGCCGCTGCGCAGCTGCGTGCCGCGGGTCGGATTCAAGAAGCGCAAGCACTCGAAGCATTGGTACTTGCTGATCGTGACGAAGAAACACAAGATGACGAAGTGCCAGTCGTTCAAGGAACGAATGAGTCTGTCACCGGTGCAACGAGCGACGATACTTCTGACGTCACAACTCTTCCTGAAGAAACGATCAATCCCGGAGAGATTTTCAATGAGGTTTCTGAACCTCCTTCCCTTGACGACAATCCGGTTGCAAAGCTCATTGCTCGACTATCCAAAACCGATGATCCGTACGAGCCGGTAGCGCAAAATGTTACTGAGGAGCAATTGCGTCTTATTGAAGCGCTGAAGATTAAGGGTATTTATTCTGTTCTTGAAAATGCGCGTTCGTATCCCGAGCCTACATTTGGTGGCCAGGTTATTGGTTTTTTTGGGCAAGATGCAGAAGGGAATCCGCATGGCAATTATGGTCTCGAAGGCTATTTTGATGATTTCCTTTCTGGAATTCCAGGATCGCTGTATGCCGAAGTGGATGATGGAGGAAGTTGGGTAGGCGTGGGAAACCGTACGTTTACTCCTGCGGTTGATGGAGGAAATTTATATCTTACCATTGATCGTACACTCCAAATTGTGGCATGCGGCAAACTTGCAGATGCTGTAAAAAAATATGATGCAGACGGGGGAGCATTGGTTATTCTTGAGCCTTCAACCGGCAAAGTGCTCGCGATGTGTGGCGCTCCTGATTTTTATCCTGAAGAATACGGCAATGAGGAGGACTTATCGGTGTACACCAACCCCACCATTTTTACGCCGTACGAACCGGGTTCTATTTTCAAGCCTATTACCATGGCAGCGGGTATTGATACGGGAGCGGTAACGCCAAATTCTACGTATACTGACACTGGCTCTGTTGATGTAGGCTGGACGCGTCCTATTTATAATGCCGCAAGAAAAGTATTTGGAACGGTAGATATGATTGAAGCACTTGAGGAGTCGGTGAATACGGCGATGGTGTGGGTGATGCGCCAAACCGGTCAAGAAAAGCTAAAGTCATATATTGAAAAATTCGGTTTTGGAACGCTTACGGGCATTGAATTAAATACCGAAGCTCCGGGTACTATTGCGTCGCTCGAAAGTAGCGCAGAAGTATATTCTGCAACGGCAGCATTCGGGCAGGGTATCACCACCACGCCTTTGCAAATTGCGGCAGCATATGCGGCAATGGCGAATAAAGGCCAATACATGAAACCGTACATCGTTGAGCGAAAAGAATATGCGGACGGCACGGTAGAAGATATTGCGCCAACATTTTTACGTCAGGTGATTACGCCAGAAACTGCGGAAAAGATTGTGGGAATGCTGGTGGCGGTTGTGGAGTATGGTCATGGCAAACGTGCAGGTGTTCCGGGATATTACATTGCAGGAAAAACAGGCACGGCACAAATTGCGATCAACGGCGTATATTCAGAAACAGCATTTAATGGTTCGTTTGCGGGTTTTGGTCCTGCAGAAAATCCAAAGTTTGCGATGGTGGTAAAAATTGAATATCCAAAGTCGGGAGTTATTTATGCAGAGAGCACTGCAGCTCCGTTGTTTGGAGAAATTGCGGATTTTTTGTTGAAGTATTACAACGTTCAACCTACGCGCTAGTACATTATGCGACTTCCTACACGAAAAGCAGAGAAAGAACGTGATGAACAACGGCAAGATGATCCGCATGTTACTCAGGCGTCGTTTGATAAAATGACGCGTGATTTTGCACGTTTACAAAAAGAGCGCATTTCTGCGGCAGAAGAGGTGGCACGTACGGGAGCAATGGGCGATTTGTCTGAAAACGCGGCGTATCAATACGCCAAGCAGCATTTGCGGAGTATATTAAGTCGCATTACCCGACTTGAGCTCGCCCTTGCGCACGCAATCATCATTCCCGCAAATGCTTCTCCCGATGGCGTCATTCGTTTGGGAAGTATGGTGACGGTACGATTAGAGGGCAAAGAATATACATGGAAAATTCTTGGAGAACGGGAAGTTCGTCCAGGTTTGGGCCAAATTTCTTATCATTCCCCTGTAGGAAATGCGCTTTTGGGGCATAAAGTGGGGGAGAATGTAGATGTCCGTCTTGCGGATCGCATTATAATATACGAGATTATTTCAGTAATTTAAGTTTTTTCGTCATCCCGGGCTTCCTGCCTGCCGGCGAGGCGGGGACCCGGGATCCATCGCTATTTACTCAGCTTATGACGATGGATGCCGGATCGGTGTCCGGCATGACGACACAGCATGACGAGAACTTGCTTCTTTTGCAAAAATCCGCTATACTGGAGCCAATCTTGGGACTATCTCAAGTTACCGTTCCAGCAGACCCGACGCTTTTATATGGTGGTGCAGGAAACGGACCATCATTTTTATAAGGCGTCTTTTTATTATGTCTACAGAAACTACGTTCGACATGCTCGGCATGCACCCGTCCCTTCTTACACACCTTACTTCCATGGGCTTTGTTACCCCCACACCTATTCAGGCGCAGGCTATTCCTGTTGCTCTTACTGGTGTTGATGTTTTGGGTATTGCACAAACCGGAACCGGTAAAACGCTTGCGTTTGCTATTCCGATGATTGAACGCCTAGCAAAAACAAAGGGTCGAGGATTGGTGCTTTTGCCTACGCGTGAACTTGCGGTGCAGGTTGAGGAAACCATGCGTAAAATTGCATCTAAATTTGGTGCACGCACCACGCTTCTTATTGGAGGCGTTGCGATGTGGCCACAAGAGAAGGCGTTGCGTACCAATCCGCACATTATCATCGCTACTCCAGGTCGCTTGCTTGATCATTTGCAACAAAAAACGGTAACGCTCGATAAAGTAGAAGTGCTTGTTTTTGACGAAGCTGATCGTATGCTCGATATGGGATTCGCTCCGCAAATTGAACGCATTTTGCAAACCGTTCCTAAAAGTCGTCAAACATTGCTTTTTTCTGCAACGATGCCTGCAGAAATTGCCCGCATTGCTGCGACGTACATGCATCAACCGGTGCGTATTGAAGTTGCTGCTGCAGGATTAACCGCTGATAAAATTGCACAAGAACTAATTGTTACCGATAAAAGTTCTAAGCAAGCAATGCTTGAGCAGGTTCTTCGTGAACACACCGGTGTAGCGCTCGTATTTTCTCGTACGAAGCACGGTGCAAGTCGTATTGCGCGCAATTTAAATGATGCGGGTGTTTCTGCTGCAGAAATGCATTCTGATCGTTCGCAATCTCAACGTCAGCGTGCGCTTGATGGATTTAAGCGTGGTCAACACCGCGTTCTTGTTGCAACCGATATTGCGGCTCGTGGTATCGATGTTTCGAGTATTACGCTTGTGGTGAACTACGATCTTCCTGATAATCCAGAAGATTACGTGCACCGCATTGGTCGTACAGGTCGTGCAGGACGTGAAGGTTTGGCGATCACGTTTGTGGAGCCTGCTCAAGCAAGAGATGTTATGCTTATTGAACGTCTTATTAAAAAAGTTATTCCTGAACGTGCAGGATCTCCCGAACTTCGCCGTGGGGGAGGTTTCTCAAGCGGTGGTTCCTCTCGTCCGCAGCGCGGAGGTTTTAGGGGACGCGGTGGATCTCGTTCAGGAGGATTTGCTCCTCGTGCCACGGGTCATCAAGGCTCCGGTCGCGCCGTGCATTACGCACCAACCGCACGATAAGATAAGAAAAAATCACCATGTAAAAGTGGTGATTTTTTGCAAAACCAGGTACACTGCGTCACATTTCTATGTCATCTTCTCTTCTAGAAAAAGCAATACAAAATGTAGAAGCAACTATCACCAGTGCAATGAAGCATCAACCTTCCGCGCAAGCAATGATTGTTTTTGATCGTCAATCGGTGTTGTCATCACTCCTTGCGGATGCATATATTGCCGTTCTTCCGCATGCGCGCGCAATTGATTTTAATGCCACAAGTCCTCAAGAAATTCGCGCCGCGATGGAGGTATTAGCGCCGGGAGATTTGGTTGCACTGGTGCAATCATCGAGTTTTCGTCTCAACGAATTTCGTTTTCGGTTAGAGCTTTTTAATAGAGGTTTAGCCGTTATTGAACATCCTCATTTGGGTCGCATGCCGCAAGAAGAGCATGAGATCTACATTGATTCGCTTGCGTATGACGTTGACTATTATCAAACCGTCGGTAGAAAACTCAAGAAACTGATCGATCGGGCAAAACGCGTCGTTGTCTCATGTGAAGGCGCTGAGCTCGTGTATGATACTCCGCTTGAAGATGCAAAACTGAACATTGGTGATTATACCGGCATGAAAAATGTGGGAGGCCAATTTCCCATTGGCGAAGTATTTACCGAGCCTAAAGACGTATTCCAAGTAAACGGTACGGCAAAACTATTCGCATTTGCCGATGCGGATTTTCACGTTATGGTTCCGAGTGAACCGGTTCTTGTGTGCATTGAGCACGGCATTCTTGTTGATGCGCCAAACGCGCCCGAGTCGTTTGTTAAAGTGCTCGATCAAATTAAGGCCGATGAACAGGTATGGGTACGCGAACTAGGCTTTGGTATGAATCGCGCCCTTACGCGCCATCGCATCCTCACCGATATCGGCAGCTACGAACGCATGTGCGGCATCCACCTTTCGCTTGGGCAAAAGCACACTATTTATGCAAAAGCAGGCATGCCAAAACGTTCAAGCAAATATCATGTCGACGTGTTTGTAGATGTGCAAAAAGTGACCATTGATGACATCATCGTTTTTGAAAATGGTTCTTATACAATTTAAAAAACAACGCCCCACGCCACGGGGCGCAGGGTACGGATAGTCCCATCACTCATGACTCACGATGCTGCGGCGATTCTTTCCGCGATTTCCTGTGCTTTCGCAAGTCCGGCAAGCAGCGCGAATTGCTGCGAAGGATAGTCGATGTTGTGATCGCCCATTTGAGCGGATCCGTCGCTCTTTCTTCCGCCATCACATGCGAGCCACGCCTCTTCGCCCGGAACACCGAGCGTGAGAATGTGCCTCGTGTGACAGCAGAAGCCGTGCTGTCGCGCGTCTCCCATTTCGCGCATCGTCGTCTGCATCGCATGCTGAATACGAACTTGGTGGTCGTGGCTGAACCGCCCCAAGAGCGCAATCATATGCGGCGAGAGCGTGACGCTCAAGCCATATCCACCCCTTCTTCCGCCGGTTCCGAGGTTGCTCAAGTCGACGAGTGGTGCCGACGTATCAGGATCACCTTCAGGTGGGTAAAGACCGGCAATGAGGAGATTGAGCGAGCGGGGCACGGCTCCATTGAGCGAACTTCCCAAGAAGTTCACAGTGAAGACGAGATCTCTTCTGCGATACTTTTTTGCGAGAATCCCGCCAAAACCCCAGCGATTTTCGCTACTTACAAATGCCGCTCCGCCTTCGCATTCCCCCTCCCGCACGATCGGTGCTGATTGCGTGCACCGGTCAAGGAGCGCAGTGTACTCCGATGGCACGATGATTTCAATACCCGTTCCTATTTTTCTCGGACTTAAGCGATACCGTTCTTTCTTCATGGTTTTCCTCCCGCACGAGCGTAGCGAATGCATTGCGAAGTGTCTACGGCTGGCGTATGCTGTATGCCATGGAAAGACCCCTTCTTTACGCAAAGAACATCACCAAAACCTACGGAAAGCAGGTGGTTTTGCAAGATGTTTCTTTTATGGTTGCCGAAGGGCAAAAAGTAGCTTTGCTCGGAAGAAATGGTGCAGGAAAATCTACGCTGTTAAAGATTTTAACGGGTGAAGAGGAGCGTGATGGGGGAGAAATTGAGCTGTTGCCGTGGACCAAGCTGGGTATTGTTCGCCAACACGAAGTGCTTCCAGGGGATGTTTCGGTGCAAATGTTTTTAGAAGAGGGAAGCGGAAAACTTGCGTGGGAAGTACAAAAGCTTGCGGCGCGTTTTGGATTGCTTGCATCGCACCTCGCAAAAAAGCCCACCGAGCTTTCGGGAGGATATCAAATGCGTGTAAAAATCGTGGCGATGCTTTTGCAAGATCCTACGCTCCTCATTCTCGATGAACCGGTAAACTATCTCGACTTGCAAACGCTGTTGCTTTTAGAAAAGTTTCTCGCCGATTATAAAGGAAGTTTTTTGCTTACCGCACATGATCGAGAATTCTTGCAAAACACCTGTACGGATACGTTTGAAATTGAGCGTGGCGCACTGGTCGAATATTCTGGCGGCGTGGAGGAGTATTTAGCCTGGAAAGAAGAACAGAAAGAGTATCAGCGAAAAAATAATAAGCGGTTATCACGAGAAATTGCACATCATCAAGAGTTTGTTGATCGTTTTCGTTTTAAGGCGAGTTTGGCATCGCGTGCGCAAAATAAAATTAAGCATATTGCAAAGTTGCGTAATCAACTTACCGCAATGCGGAAAGATTTGTCATCTGCGCGTATCGTGATTCCTACGCCGCATATCACCTCGGGTACTGCGGTGCGTGTGGAAAAAGTTGCGGTAGGCTATGGAGAACATATTCTCGCAACAGATATTTCGTTTGAAATTAAACGGGGAGAAAAAATAGTCATTGCAGGAGAAAATGGAAAAGGAAAAACAACGTTACTGCGTGCGCTTGCGGGAAAACACGAGCAAGTATCCGGAGTCATCAAGTGGTGGCATCATGCGCACATTGGGTATTACGACCAAAAAACCGATGCAACGCTTATCCCGCACGAAACGGTCCTGGCGTATCTCACTCGCCTTGCGCCTATGGATATTTCTGGTGAGCGATTGCTCATGATGGCGGGAAACTTTTTGTTTAGAAATGATGATCTTGAAAAGCCAACGAGCGTTTTGTCGGGAGGTGAGCGTGCGCGTTTGTGTTTAGCGGGGATTTTGCTCCACGAGTATAACGTGCTTATTCTCGATGAACCCACCAACCATCTCGATGTTGAAACTGCAGAAAATCTTGCAGAAGCATTAAAGAATTATGGAGGAACGGTTATTATCGTTTCGCACGCACGTACGTTTGTAAATGCGCTTGTAGATCGTACGCTCGAATTGCGTGATGGTACGGTGCGCGAATTTCCTGGTTCGTACGAAGCGTATGTGCAAGATCTTGAAACGCGAGCGAGTGATGAGGCGCTCCGTGCACTGCGTGAGCAAAATGAAAAAGAGCCTTCTGCGCGCGTTATTTCTCATACCGAACGCAAGAATCTTTTGAAAGAAAAGCAGCGTGCACAGGAAAAGGCACATACAGAAATTGAAAAGCTTGATAAAGAAAAAAGTGCAATTCTCGCTTACTTTTTTGAGTATCCAACCGACTATTCTCCTGAACGGGCGCAACGATTACGCGAAATTGATGTTCTTTTATCTGATTTTGAGGCATTATGGTTGGAGCTTCAGAAAGATCTTGATGTGCTGAAGGGTTAAGTTGGTTAAAGTGGTTAAGATGTTATGTCTTGAAAATCATAGAAACCATTTAACCAATTTAACCATTTAAACCACGAGTTATATCTTCTATGCCCCTCGCACTCGAAATAACCAATCTTCAGAAAACATATAAAACGGGCGTAAAAGCCCTCCAGGGTGTATCGCTTTCTGTTCCCGAGGGTGAATGTTTCGCGCTTCTTGGCCCAAACGGTGCCGGAAAAACTACGGTTATTGGAATTTTGACGGGTCTTGTAAACCCCACTTCGGGAGAAGTGAAGGTTTTTGGTATTGATGCAATGCGGCATCCTTCGGAGGCAAAATCGTGCATTGGCGTGGTTCCTCAAGAGTTTAATTTCAACATCTTTGAAACGGTGCAGGATATTATTCTCAGTCAGGCGGGTTATTACGGTGTTCCTCCGGCTATTGCTCGCCCGCGTGTGGATCAGCTTCTCAAAGATCTTGGACTTTGGGAGAAGCGTTCTGCAAAGTCGATGACGCTTTCGGGAGGAATGAAGCGAAGGTTGATGATTGCGCGCGCATTATGCCATCAGCCAAAAATGCTTATTCTCGATGAGCCAACGGCAGGAGTTGATGTTGAATCTCGTCGAGGCATGTGGGACTATCTCAAAAAGCTCAACGCATCCGGTACAACCATCATCCTCACCTCACATTATCTCGAGGATGTAGAAGCACTCTGCTCACGCATGGCGATTATTAAAGAGGGCAAAGTGTTGCGTGAAGATAGCGTGCAAAATGTGCTTCAGGCTATAGGAAAAGAGCATTACACCGTCACCGTCGACAAAGCCCTTCCCGATGCGGCATGGACGACGCAAGACGAACGAACGCTTCTTGTGGAGAGCGATGAAAAGCTCGGACTTGATCCGGTACTCAACAAGATTCTTGCCGCAGGCATGCATGTACTTGATGTGCGTCAGCAAACCAATCGCCTCGAAGAGCTTTTGCTTAAAGTAACTTCTTCTTCCGTATGACCTCCTCCGCTCTTTGGATTGCGTTTTACACCATTGTTCGTAAAGAAGTGGTGCGCATCTTTCGTATTTGGAAGCAAACACTTTTGCCGCCTGTTATTACGCAAACATTGTATTTTCTCGTGTTCGGCACTTTCATTGGTTCGCGTATTTCCGAGATAGACGGACAGCCGTATGTGGCGTTTATCATTCCGGGTTTGGTGATGATGGTGGTTATTCAGAACGCGTTTGCAAATACGGTCAGCTCGTTTTTCGGTGCAAAGTTCATGCACAATATCGATGAAATTCTTGTTTCTCCTACGCCAAATAGCATTATGCTTTCGGGGTACGTTATCGGTGGTGTGTTACGAGGAATTATTACCGGGTTTTTAGTATTTCTCGTTTCGCTTTTCTTCGCACATCCAGGAATAGAGCACTTGTGGGCAATTGCAGTATTCACCTTCCTCACGGCACTGATCTTCTCGCTTCTTGGATTTATGAATTCGCTTTTCGCGAAGTCATTTGATGACGTGGGAATTTTTACTACGTTTCTTATTGTTCCTTTAACGTATCTGGGAGGTGTCTTTTACACCATCGATCACTTGCCGGAGCCTTGGCGCTCGGTGTCACTCTTTAATCCCATCGTGTACATGGTTGATGGGTTGCGCTATGGATTCTTTGGCATCTCAAGCACCAATCCCTTTGCATCAGCAGCTGCGTTGACGTTATTATGTGCGGTATTATTTGGAGTGAATATGATCTTGCTTAAGAAGGGAACGGGTTTGAGGTCTTAGTCAGACTTTGCGACTATGAAAAAGATCACTTCTCCTTTTCCTCGTCCTCCTTTTTCCGGCATCAAGCTCCGTCGAGGTTTGTCGGGTTTTGGTATCTTTGCAAGCGAGTCTATTAAGAAAGGCACGTTTATTGTTGAGTATTGGGGTCCGATATTAAATGACGAACAAACACAAAAGAAAGCAGGGAAGTATTTGTTTGAAGTAGGAAAAAATAAAACCATCGACGGTTCATCGCGAAAAAATCTTGCACGTTATATCAACCATTCCTGTAGACCGAATTGCGAGGTAACCATTCGGTCGGGTCGCGTGTACATTCACGCAAAAAAGAACATCAAGTCAGGAGAAGAATTGCATTACGATTACGGAAAAGAGTATTTCAACGAATACATTAAGCCGTATGGATGCCGATGTGAGAAGTGTAGGGGAAGAGTTTTGAAGTTGTGAAGTTGTGAAGCGTGTGTCATCCTGAGGGAGATATTAAGCCGACCGAAGGAACTTCCAGAAGTGATTCCTGACGTGATTTTTTTAAAGGAGAGAGAAGTAAAATGTCGACCACCTTGGTATGAAAAGAGAAGGGGGATAAGATGTTTGATGATTGTAGGTACGTATTTGTATCATTGCCCTATATGAACAATCCATTTGGCGTGCAAGAGGGAGCGTCGAGAAGACTTGATGCAAATTTGGCACCTGATCGTGCAAGAAGGGCGCAACAATCGGCATGGGCTGATCAGCCTTCCGTCCCTAATTCTTCCGTCTTTCAAAAGGGTGATAAGCTCCCTGGACGAGGTCTTCCTCCAGAACGAACATTGAAAGAGATTAGGCTTGATCGAGGTGCTCTTTTGGTAAAAGATTTAAAAAACTCACGTGACTTTGAGCAATTGCGAGCGTTTGTTATTGAGCTTGCGCGAGAACATGGCAACGAGGCGCTTGAAGCCCTTGCGCGTAAAACGCTTGCTGCGCGTATTGACATGAAGAGCTTGCAGCAAGAGGCGCGAAAGTTTATTGAGACGTTAGGAAAATAAATGTAAAAATACCCTGCATTTCTGCAGGGTATTTTTTATGAACTACTCGCTAAGATCAAGGTTTTCAATTTCTGGAAGATCAAAGGTTTCCGTTGGTTTTTGCTTTTTTGGTTCTGGAGTGAAGTCCTCAGACTTGCTGTCGCGGTTTAGGCGACGCAATTGAGAAAGGATGACGTCGAGTTTTGCTTCAATAGACTGCAGGCGCTCATCATTTGGCTTTCCTTCGGATCCTTTGTTAAAGCGATCTCCACCGAAGGAGCGCTTTTCACCATAAGAAGGACGGTCGCCATACGATGGACGGTTGAAAGAGGGGCGATCGTTTCCAAAGCTGCGAGGAGCACGATCATTGCCCCCTTCGTCTTTACGAAAGCAGTTGGAGCAAAGAACCGGCTTGCGACCATTAGGACGGAAGGGAACTTGGCAATTATTGCCACATTCGCCGCAGGTCGCATCAAACATTTCGCGATCTTCCCGGGGTCCGGAGCTAAAACCGCCACGGTTACCACCGCCAAATCCACCACGGGATCCCCCTTGAGATCCGCTGCCAAAGCGATTTCCGCCTTTATTTCCACCAAAACCGCCACCAAAATTACCGCCCCGAGAGAATGTATTCATAAGAATTTGTTTATACTACGCCATTTTTTGAAATAATGCAAGTTTTTACGTTCTACCCGAATTCAAACTCCATAACAACACCCCCTATCCATTCACCTTTGTAGAAAGTC
>CAYPWV010000005.1:0-69525 GCA_964414795.1 uncultured Gammaproteobacteria bacterium | reverse complement strand
TAGCAGACCTTAAACAAAAAAGAGCACTTTCGTGCACCCAAAACTTAACGGTATCGTTTCTTGCCATCCCGGCGATATATTTATTTCTTACGGCGCTTTTTTTCGGAAACGCTCAGCTCGAAGCCGGCACAACACTGCCTTTCTCACAAAGGGCCGTGATCGTATTCGTGTCCTTGGCGGCCTTTACCCCTGTGATGGGGATTTGGAAGGCCCTTCTCGACATCAAAGAGCTGTTGGAGGAGCAGAAAAAAGTTCCTCCTCCCCCGTCACCGTAAGCGCATCATGCGCGGCAGAAGCCTCCACTCGGAGGATTGCCGCTCTGGGTGCGCTTTTGCTTTTTTACTGCCGAATTGGCATCACGATGTACAAATAGTCTATTTTTTCCTGACCGTGTGGAAGGAGAATACAGGGATTCATTGCATCAGTCATTTTCATGAGAATTTTTTCTGTTTGCAGTGTTTGCGCTCCATCAAGAAGATAGCGGAAGTTTAAGGTGACGTTATTTGCGATGCCGGTAATTTCGGCTTCAATCGTTACTTCGTTTTCGCCTCTTCCAATATCATTTGCCGAAAGCTTGAGAATCTTTTCTTCGGGCCGAACTTCAAACTTCACATCAAAAAGACCGTTCTTGGAAAAAAGTGCGGTGCGCTTTACGGCCTGGATAAGCGCGCTACGATCGAGAATAAGTTCGCTTGTAAAAGCCTTCGGAATAATTTGGCGGTAATCGGGGTATACGCCGTCTATCGTACGGGAAGAGAGATCGATCGATCCGCAGCGGAACGCGATTTGGTTATCGGTAAGCTCGATATCAATCGTTTCAGGAGATTCTACACCAGAACGCAGAACACTCAGCACACGACGCAGCTCTGCAAGCGTGCGCGCAGGAATAACCACTTTGCGCTCGCCGAGCGTCTCTCCCACCAAGGGAACGGTTTTCTCACCCAAACGATAGCTATCTGTCGCGGCAACCGTAACGGTTTTTGCATCGCCATTGAAATAGAGAAATGCTCCTGTAAGAATCTGTCTTGCTTCACTTGTTGAAACCGCAAAAAGCGTTTGTCCAAGTGCCGCATCAAACGCCTGCGCCTGCACCGTATAGACAATGCCTCCGCTTACTTTAGGAATTGCAGGAAACTCTGAAGCCGCAAGGCCGTGCATTTTTGTTTTTGAACTTGCACAGTGTACCGCAACTGACGTATCTAAAAGATCCAGATCAATGCGCTCATCAGGAAGAAGGCTTACGTAATCTGCAAGAAGTTTTGCGGGAAGCGTGTAGTTTCCTGGTTGATCAACCTTTGCACGAATCATGCAGGAAATGGTGAGGTCGAGATTTGTTGAGGTTAATCGAACACCTCCAATATCCGCTTGTAGGAGAATATTATTGAGAATGGGAAGATTGGCACTTTTTCCGCTAATATGACTGGTAACTGAGAGGCCTTGGTGGAGGTTATCTTTCGTACAGGAGAATTTCACAAGAAGAAGGACAAGGATGAAAGGATGAGTACAGGTTACTTATTTTTTAGTAAAGAAGACAGGTAGTAATAGTAAGCCTGTGGATGATTGGGATAAGTGGGGAAGGATGAATGTTTTTGGGAGTGTTTTGTTTTGTTTTCTGTGGACAGTGTGGTGAGGATTGGGCGTGTAGCGTGTGGACGAAGAATTCTTCTTTGACACTGACAAAATTATCTCCCTTCTATCCGCATTTTTTCAACAGGGTTACACCCAAGTTATCCCAAGGGTTATCCGCATAGTATGCACACGAACAAAGACCAAACACTTATACCCACAGGTGGAAAACTTGTGGATAACTAGGCGCCGATGTACAGGCGCTGACGAATGAGTTCCAGGTCTTTTACCAGCTTTTCTTCGCCATTTTCTACTAAATCCTTAATTTTTCCATGGGCGTGCATGGCGGTGGTGTGATCCCTTCCCCCAAGTTCGGTTCCGATGGTGGGATAGGAGGAGGCCATTTCTTCCCGAAGGAGATACATGATGATTTGGCGTGGAAAAGCTAGACGCTTTTCGCGACTCTTTCCCAAGACTTCATCGGTGCTAATGTCGAAGTACTCGGCGACGATAGAAATGACTTGTTTTGGCGTAACGGTTTTCTTAATATTTTCCGATTCAAAGCTTGCGACAATAGGTTTTACCGTTTCGAGCGTAGGCTCCATGTTGCGGAATTCGTGTACCGCCATGATTTTATTGAGCGCTCCTTCAAGCTCGCGCACATTTGAAACAATGTTTGCGGCGATATAGTGAAGGATTTCTGAAGAAAGACGCGTTTGTTTCTCAACGCACTTTCTTTCCAGAATCGCGATGCGTGTTTCAAGGTCGGGCGTGCCAACGTCGACAAGCATCCCCCATTCTAGACGAGATTGGAGGCGTTTTTCTAAGCCTGCAATAGATTTTGGCGGACGATCTGAGGAAATGACAATTTGTCTATTGTCTTGATGAAGTGCGTTGAAGGTGTGAAAAAATTCTTCCTGTGTTCCTTCTTTTCCGGTGATGAACTGAATGTCGTCGATTAAGAGAAGATCTACGTTGCGATAGCGATCTTTAAAGTCTTTTCCTTTTCCGGAGCGAATTGAGTGAATGAAGTCATTGGTAAAGTGCTCACACGTTACGTACATAATACGTGCGTTTTGCCATTTTCTTCTGATCTCATTTGCGATTGCATGGAGCAAGTGTGTTTTTCCCAATCCGACGCCTCCGTAGATAAAGAGTGGATTATACGTTCCTCCGGGATGTGCGGCAACGGCTTGAGATGCGGCGTGTGCAAGTTCGTTTTGTTTTCCTACCACAAATGTTGCGAAGGTTTGTTGTGGATTGATGGCGATGTTTCCTGTGGGAGGAGGAATCTCCATGCCTGCAGTAGTAGTAAATCCAAGATCTGCTGCGGTGTTGCGTTGTTGTTCGAGTACGACAGGCTGAGGTCCGGTGTTTTTTGTTTCTACACGATACGTCAGTTTGCGTACCGGTTGATTGGTTACGTTTTCTAGGGAAGTGATGATGTCTTTATGATGACGCTTTTCAAGCCATGAAGAATGCACGGTGTTTGGTGTTCCAATAACAATATCGCCCATACGATATTCGGCGATAAACGTATTTACCAGCCATGAGGTGAACGCTGCTCTGCTGAGCTTAAGCTCAAGATCTGCGAGTACTGCCTGCCAAAGTTCGTGTGTATTCATAGGCACGAGATTAATCACCCCACGGGTGTATGAACGACTGCGAGGATAATACCCATTTTATCCACAGGGTACAATTCTGCAGAGACTGGCGAAATAAACGTTGTGCAGGGATAAGGTGTGGATAACTTTTTTAGAAGGTTGGCGAATTTCAGCGAAGAAGTTGACACCCGCGGTATCGAGGCGTATGCTCTGCTTACTTTTATATGCCAAAGCGTACCTACCAACCCAAGAAGCGCCGACGCGCGAAGGTTCATGGGTTTCGGACGCGCATGAAAACCAAAGACGGCCGCAACGTGCTTAAACGCCGCCGTGTAAAGGGCCGAAAACGCCTGACGGTTACTGCGCGACCTAGATAAAAACAAAATTCCCGGCGTGTTGTCGGGCGGAAAATTTTCCGCCCCTACCAACGCCGGGATTTTGTTATCATGCGTATATGTTTTCTCAAAAATATCGTTTGCGATCTGAAAAAGAGGTAATGCGTGCCGTGCGTTCAAAGCGCGGCGTTTTTGATGCGGTGTGTGGTGTAAAGTTTGTAGCAAATACGGTAGGAAATCCGCGATTCGTTATTGTGGTAAGTACAAAGGTGAGTAAGCGCGCGGTAGATCGTAATAAAGTACGGAGACAATATCGCGAAATTTGCAAAGAAGTGATTCCGCAACTTCCTGCATGTGATATTGCACTCCTTGTTTCGAAGCCTGTTCTCACGCTTTCTTTTCAAGAAATGCGGGATCGTTTGTTGAAAACTTTCGCAAAAGCAAAGTTGCTTTCTTCGTAATATATGTCGCTCAGGGACATGATTCGATTCATTGCTACGCTTCCTCTTTTGTTGTATCAAAAAACGCTTTCATACGACCATGGGCCTATGAAGGTGTTTTATCCGCATGGATATTGTCGTTTTTATCCGAGTTGTTCTGAGTACGGTATTCGCGCGATTAAAAAGTACGGTGTTGTTCGGGGATATACAAAGGCGATTTTGCGCGTTTTGCGTTGTCATCCGTGGTCGGCGGGGGGAGTTGATGAACCCTAGACGCGCACCGATTCGAGCTTTGTAAGCCGTGTTTCGTGATTATCGAGCTGAGGAATGAGGGAGTTGCCGATAAAATCACTTATTTCATCGATGATTTCTTTCTTTGCTAGGTGTAGTTCTCTTTTTATAATCGCATGCGTTTCTTGGCGCATGATATCGACGGTGATGCGTGTTTGATCTGAAAGTGCCTGAATAAGATCTTCTTTCGTTACGAAAGTATCTTTTAAGCCTTCCTTAAGGAGCTTAATATCATTTTTTGTGAGAGGCATATATTTTATACAGCGCCGTGAATCTAAAAAAAATATATCGGCATGAGATGAGCTTATCACATTCTTATTTTCTTTTCATCCACATTTTTTAGAAGAGAATTTCTATTATTTTCTTTTTGTTTGTTACCCCATGTTTTATTGATATTCTTTTTTGAGGAACGTTGAGGAAGATTGACAGTGCTTTTATGAGGGCTGTATTTGCTTTTCCGTCTTGTGCCGGAGCATGGATTTCTGCGAAAAGTTCCGTATCCGAAACGCGAGTGATACTTGTTTGCTTTGCGTTTGTTTTTACTGAGATGGAAAATTTCATAGACGGATTTCTTCTCCATTATCCGCGATACTTTTTGAGCAAGGCGACATCCTCTTCTCGGCTCCCGACCTCTTCTTCGCCGTCAAAGGGCGTTTCGAGAATGAGATCAATGTGCTGGAGTTTTGGATGTTCGACAATGTATTTGAACGCGTCGACGCCGATAAATCCATGTCCCAAATGCTGATGACGATCTTTGTGTGCATCGAATTCTACCCTTGAATCGTTGCAATGGCTTGCAACGAGCTTTTTGAGCCCAATTGTTGCGTCGAAAGCCTCGAATGTTGCGTCAACAGCTTCTTTTGTGCGCAGATCGTAGCCTGATGCAAATGCATGCTGTGTATCAAAACACACGCCAATTTCTTTTCCGCGTTCAGCGCCGTCGATGAATGCAGCAATTTCTTCAAACTCATCGCCCATCACTTCGCCTGCGCCCGCAGAAATTTCAATGAGCAACTGACACGATCCCTCGTATCCGTCCATAATGCGATCAAGCCCTTTGGTGACCATTTCAATTCCCGCTTCGCGCCCTACTTCTTTTGCAGACCCTGGATGAAACATAATGGCTTTTGCGCCAAGTTGCGTTCCTCGTTCAAGTTCATCACGAAGAATTTTTACCGAGCCAAAGCGTGTGGTATTTTTTCCGGACGCAAGATTGATAATGTAGGGTGCGTGAATATACACGTCTTGAATGTTGTTTTCTTTCATGGATGCACGAAACTTTTCCGCATCTTCATCGGTTATGGGCTTTGCGGCGAACGTTTGTGGCGATCGCGAAAAAATTTGAATGACCTCGCATCCCAATTCCTTTCCCGCTTTTCCTGCCTTCCAAAGTCCGCCTGCCGCAGAAACATGTGCTCCAAATCGCATAAAATAGAGTTAATTTTTTGTAAATTCTATTTTTGGTTTTTCCTCCTCCTCGGTCATCATTCGACGCAATGCATCAAAGACAATTTTAAACTGTTCATCGTAATGTTTTTCTAGCATCTCAATTTTTCTTTGAATATTCGTGTTTTCTAGGGCAAGATCTCTGAGATGAATAAAGGTTTTGATAATTTGTATATTAATTGTGATTGCCTTTTTACTCTTAAGAAGACCAGAGAGCATTGCGATTCCATACTCTGTAAATACATGTGGCGAGTGTCGTCTTCCTCCCCAACTTGATATCGCAATTTGCGATATCAAGTTTGCAAATTCTTCTTTGGTGAGTTGAAACGAAAACTCTTCAGGAAAACGGGCGGCATTTCGACGAACAGCCTCATTTAATCGCATTGTTTCGACCCCATATAATCTTGCAAGATCACGGTCGAGCATCACCTTCTTTCCTCTAAAAACGTAAATTCTATCTTCAATAATTTCCGAAGGGAGAAGATTGTCCATACTTGTAATAAAGTTTACCACTTCTCAGACTTTTCTGAAATTCCCCGACAGTATTTTTATGAAAAATTGTACGCACATGTTTTTTCTGTATATTTCTTGCCGGAGGATTAGCCAATGAAAATCACCGTACGGATCGCAGGGTTTTCAAAAGACGTCGGTATTCAGCGGGTTCATGAAGACGAGTCGACTGTTCTCAAATTCGTCGCTATTAAGGACGGCGGCGAAATTAGGATAATCATGGGATTTGCGTCGCAGCACCGTGCGCTCGTGCTTCTCCACGTGTTTGGTTACGATATGGAGAAGATGAAGGCCTGTATCCTTGGTATCCCAACAAGATTCACCGTAGCGCATCATGCGCGGCAAAGCCTCCACCTGGAGACCGGCCGCTCTGGGTGCGCTTTTGCTTTTTGTGGGAATGAAATGTGCGTGATAGAAAGATACCTCTCGAGAAAATGAGAGGTGTTTTTGTTGATTCTCTTGTTTTAGGTGATGTTGAGTATTGTTTTTATCTCTTGCAAGAGCTTTTCGGCGAGTGCTCGATTGTTTGTACTTACTAGACACACTTTTCCTTGGGGGTAGATGAGATCAATCTGATGTTTTGTGGTTTTTCTGCTGTCGTAATAACCCAAGACAAGTTGCATGTCGGCGAACGAAGTGACGTGTTCTTCGCTATTTCCTTTTTGTTTTGTTGCCGTTTGATGTGATGCGTCGAGAATAATAAGTGTGTCGTCGGGGTGAATGCCACCGTGCTCTCTGCGGACATTGTTTGCGATTTTGCTTTTTATCGTGAGCACGGCACCCGCGACTATAAAGATGAGTGCGATGATAAGAAGGGGTTCTGGTCCGTTTTGAGCGAAAAAACTAATAAGATCAAGTACTGAGATGCACAAGAAAATAATTCCTACAACAAACGCCCCAGGAGACGTAACGAATGAAAAATGCTGACTGACGACGCGATTTCCGTCGCTAAAAACCGTGAAGTGCAGTTTTTTCCAAGAATCGAGGCTGTATATCATATACAGCTTATCGTACCATTGTCTTTTTCAAGAAATCGATGACGTTGCGATTTACCATTTGCTGTTCTACGCGGTCGCGATATTGGGGCGCGTAAATGCGCTCTTTTGCTTCGGGATCTTTGGAGACCATCTCTGCAATGCGGTCGAGTTCTGCATCTACTTCTGCAGCATCAACGGCAATCTTTTCTTTTTTTGTCACGGCATTGATGACGAGTGCAACTTTGATGCGGGTGATTGCTTGCGGGGTAAAATCAAGCTTCATGTCGGTGAGTGATTTTCCAATGGATTTGATGTATTCATCAAATTCCATACCGTTATCTGTTACCCACATGCGCAACTCTTGGATCATTTTTTCAATTTCTTGATTTACCAAAAGCTCGTTAATTTCTTCAAAAGAAGATTTTTCTGCAAGCAGTTCAAGAACGGTTTTTTCTTGTCGGCGATCTTCTTCGGTTTGTTTTTCTTGTGCAAGATTTTCTCTCAACTTTTCTTCAAGCTGTGCAGCGCTTGCGAGTCCGAGCGTTTTTGCAAAGGCATCATCAATTTCTGGTTTTTCTATAGTGAAAATTTCATTGAGTTTTACCGAAAAATCCACATCGCTTCCGGCAAGATGCTTTTGGTAGTGATCTTCGGGGAACTTGAGAGAGAATGTGCGCTCTTCGCCTTCTTTTGCGCCAAGGAGCGCTTCGACAAAGCCGGGGACGTAGTGCGGTTCGTTGGTGTATACGCCGTGATTTTTTGCATCTCCGCCTTCGATGGTGACACCGTCTTTTTTCATGGAGAGATCAACAACTGCTTTGTGACCTTGTGTAAGCGCGGTGCCCGATGCGGCGCGTACCTCAACTTGGCGCATGCGCTGCAGATCGGCGTGTGCTTGCGCAAGCATTTCATCTGAAGCGGTGACGGTTTGGGGGGCAACGGTCAGTTTTGTGTAGTCGGCAAGTTTAGTTACTTCGGGCATGAGCGCGATTTCTGCGGTAAATACGAGATCATTATCGGGCGCCATTTTTTCCACCGTGAAATATGGTGAGCCCACGATGTTTACGTCTTCTGCGATAAGCGCTTCGGAAAGTGCGGCGCGAATAAGCTCTTCGGCGGCATGTTCGAGAAGCGCCATTTCGCCAAGTTTTGCCTTTACTGCCGCATAAGGTGCGTGCCCCGGGCGGAATCCAGGAATAGAAAGATTTTCCCCCATGTGTTCTGCGGCATGCTGCATGCCCGCAGTGACTTGATCTGTCGGAATAGTGATGTGAATTTTAACAGACTGCTTTGCGGTTTTTTCGATCGTGTAGCTCATAAGATGGGGGGGGAGTTTGAAGCTTTTAGTTGTTAGTTTGAAGTGAAAGGTAGTTCCTTTTAGTTTAAGAGATAATAGACAGCAGACGACAGATGAGAGAAATGATCTGAGCTCACAAGGTCCTGAGCTCGGCGAAGGATCTCGAGAAAACCTATTTGTCAGATTGTCTCCTTTTATTCGTGCGACAGGTCCTTCCTATCGTCAGGATCTACTCAATAAAATACAACCTCCACTCACTTCAAACTCATAACTATCAACTTCAAACTTCTTAATTAAGACGCGGACAAGTATACGAGACCAAGGAAAATGAGTCAAAGTCTTTGGCTAATGTTTGCGGTTTTTCCTCCTTTTTTCTTGTGAGGATGCGCAAAAAGGCATATACTGTTTCTCATATGCCTTCACGTCCGTCGTTCGTGGTACGTTTTGGGCTGAGTGTGGTGCGTGCGCTGCTTTTTATTAAAGCACGTTTTTTACAATTTTTTTCGGCCATCGCTCCCCTTTTTCGGCGATTAGGAAACATTTGTTTAAAAGTTTTTGTTCCAGGATACCGCGTGTTTTTTTTGGCGAAGCGGAATATGGGTGCGGTATATCGCCCCGTAAAAAATAGACTCATGTTTGTGGTAAGTAATCGTTTTTCGTTTTATGCAATTGTGATGCTTATTGCGGCCATTGGAGGCATCACTAATATCCATGTAAATGCGGTGCGTGCGGAGGGTGATGCTATTGGGCAGCAGAGTATTTTGTATGCGCTTGCGACAAATGAGCGAACGGATTTTATCAACGAATACAGCGATCCAAAAGATGCACGTGCGTATATTGTTTCTGCGGAGAATGATGATCCTGGTATTTTAGACGGATCGTTAACCCAAACAATCACGGACGTATTGGCGCTTGAAAATTCTCCCGGAGTACTTCGTGCTGATGGCGTATTTGCATTAACTGCTTCGTCGTCTGGATCTCCTTCTGGTTCGGGCACCGTTGCTCCGCGTACGCAAACTATTACGTATGCGGTAGAAAGCGGTGACACGCTTTCGGGCATTTCGGAAAAGTTTGGTATCAATCTTAATACCCTTCTTTGGGCAAATAATCTTACGGTTCGTTCGGTATTAAAGCCCGGACAAGAGCTCGCCATTCTTCCTGTTTCTGGACTTACGCATACGATAAAAAGTGGCGACACGCTTTCGGCGATCGCAAAAAAATACAATGTTGATTCGGCGACGATCATATCGTTCAATCAATTCCCGGACGATGTATCATTGCAGATTGGTCAACAGGTTATCGTTCCGGGAGGAGTAATTGCTGCGACTCCTGTTTCTCGTCCTACACTTACCACGGGTGTTGCAGTGAAGGACATTTTTACTTCTGCACCTGTGGGAAGCCAGGGAGATAAGGTTCCGGGAGAAGGTTTTTCTATGGTATGGCCCACCGATCTTCCTACTATTGTTCGTGGGTTAAGTTGGTTCCATACGGGATATGATATTGATTGTTCCGGACATGCCAACGGAACATCAACGAACGACAACTATGCTGCAGCTGAGGGCATGGTTGTTTTTGCTGGGGCGAGGCGAGGCTATGGAAACACCGTAGAGATTGATCACGGAAATGGTCTTATAACGCGGTACGGACACTTCTATACCCTTTACGTTCAATCTGGTCAGACGGTGGGGGTAGGCGATCCACTTGGTCGATGTGGCTCTACGGGAAATTCTTCAGGAACGCACTTGCACTTTGAGGTTATTGATAAGGCAACGAAAAAGTTTCTTAATCCCGCGAACTATATTCGTTACTAATTGCGTACGAGCAGTCGTGAGCGATAGCTGAGCGCTTCGCTGACGTGTTCGGGTTCAACGCGCTCTGCGTGCGCCAAGTCTGCAATGGTTCTGCTTACGCGAAGGAGGCGCGTATAACCTCGTCCGGAAAGTTGAAAGCGATCAACCGCTTTGCTAAAGAGTTGTTTTGCTTCAATGGTTGGTTGTGCAAGTTCTTCATATTTCGTGAGGCTTCCTGCGCAGGAGGTGAGTCGCTGTTTTTGTGTTGTTCGTATGATAGTGAGTTCTTCCGAGGAAGGAACGTCTTGTTGGGGTGCCGAGTTCTGTTCTTGGAGAAGTTCTTCCGAGGGAATGCGTGGGAGATCGACAAAAATATCCATACGATCAAGAAGCGGGCCAGAAACGCGTTCTTGATAGCGTTTTACTTTTTGGGGTGCGCAGATGCAGGCGCGCTGCGCATCGCCAAAAAATCCACATGGACACGGGTTCATTGCACAGATAAGTTGTGTACTTGAGGGGAAGGTGACGTGTCCGGATGCACGAGCGATGTGCACTTCTCCCGATTCGAGAGGCTGTCGCAATGCTTCGAGGGATTTTTGCGGGAACTCGGGGAGTTCGTCGAGGAACAAGATGCCGTGATGTGCGAGCGATATTTCTCCGGGAACGATCATTGAGCCGCCGCCAACCAGTGCGGCGGCACTAGTGTGGTGATGCGGCGAGCGAAAGGGGCGTTCGTAGGAAAAGAGATCGTGGGTATATTCTCTTTGTACGGACTTGATGCACGCTAGTTCGAGTGCTTCATCAAACGAGAGTGGTGAGAGAAGTTGTTGTGCGCTTTTTGCAAGAAGTGTTTTTCCGCTTCCGGGAGGTCCGATAAGCATAAGTGGATGATTGCCCGCTATTGCGATGATGAGTGCGCGTTTTGCGAGATGATGTCCGCGGATGTGTGCGAAGGGGTGGGCGATGGGAACTTTGTGGGCGGATATGAAATCCGCCCCTACATCCTTAGCATCTTTTTCCGGTAGTGCTTTTTGCGAAAGTACGTCGATGAGCTCGCGAAGATTTTTGCAGCCGTGGACAAAGATTCCTGGAATGTGTCTGAGGATCTCTGCATCAGATGATGCGACCATGATGTGTATTATTCCTTGTTGTTTTGCATGAAGTGCAAGAGGAATAATGCCCCGTACGGGACGAAGTTCTCCCGAAAGCCCAAGTTCTGCCGCGATAAAGATGTGTGCGAAGTGCGTGGTAACGACGAGCTCCTCTGCGGCAAGAAGCGCAAGTGCGATGGTAGCGTCGTGATGCGATCCTTGCTTGCGTTCGTGTGCGGGCGCGAGGTTGACGGTGATGACGGTTCTTGGGAACGGGTAGCCGCTATTTTGCAACGCAGAACGAATGCGTTCTTTTGATTCTTGTACTGCAGTATCTGGAAGTCCGACGATGGAAAATTTCGGAAGTCCAAATGAAATATCCACTTCAATATCTACTTTATTTGCAATCATCCCTTGTACCGAACCGCCTTGTAAAGAAAAAAATCCCATAATGTATAGGGAGTGGAGTTTGGGCAATGTATTATCTTTTTGTCACGTCTGTCTTTTGATAATACCATACGCAGTATCCGATTCCTGCAATGATTAGGAAATCTGCGATATTCATCGCTGAACGTGAGAAGAAAATAATATAATCGGTGGTGTAGCCGGTTATGAGCCGATCAATAAAATTGCTTCCTGCACCAAGAAGCGCACTTGCAAGTGCAATTTTGAGAGTATTATCTATTGTTTTGATAAAAAATACGCCGAATATGATGATGAGTATTCCGGTGATAATAAGTGTGAGCGTTTGTGGGAGAGGAATACTGAAGGCGATGCCGGGGTTTGCGAAATAAGTGATACTCAAGAATTTTGTATGAATTTCGGGAAGACTATCGTTGAGCGCAAGAAATTTCACCATTCCATCAAGTATCGTAAAAAAAAGCACGCATCCTGAGAGGATGCGTATTTTTTTGCGAGAGAGATTACATCTCTTGGGTAAGGGTTCGTTTGCAGGCAACACAGGATGTTGAGGTTGGGCGAATGCGCAGGCGCGCTTCATCGATAGGTTGTTTACAGTATTTACACATGCCGTATTCGCCCTTTTCAAGGGCTTTGAGTGCACCTTCAACATCTTTTACCGCGCGATTTAATTCTTCTTCGAGCGAAAGATCGTCACCTAATTGTGCGATACGCTCTGCACTTTCTCCTTCATCTGCTCCTGCATCGCTCATCTCTTCCTCTGCTTGCGCGGGATTGCGATGGGAAAAGTTCCCTAATTCTTTTTCTAGGCGTGCGAGTTCGGCAACAAGGAGCGTGTGCATTTCTTCAAGGAATGCAGCAGAAAGAGCTTTTTTGGTCATAGGAAAGATATTTCTTAGTAGAGTACGCAATATGAGAAAAAAAGAAAAGAGCATGTCCTTTGCAAAAGATTGCCTATGCGGCGCGTATCTTTTTTGGAATGATCTTTCTTTTTTGATGTGCGACAAGGGAGGAGAGATGTTGGGAAAAAAGGACGAAATATTCGCACATTTTTCTCAACACGTCTTTTTCCTTTGCAGGCCATCGAAGCGGTATCGCAGAGCTGAGATGAAGGGATTGAGCATTTCTCTGGTGCCACTCGTATCATGCCGCATGTCCGCATTACTGAGCTGTGCGTGCATAGCGCGTTTGACGAATACTCGTCCAACGCACGCTATACCACACCAAACGGAATTATAGAAAGAACGTTTACGAAAGAAAGTGTATCACAGATTATTTATCAAAAATGGTTACCGTCTTTTTTGTGGTGAACATGTGTTTGCCAAAATCTGCAAGTGTTGATGGACTGTGTGCCTGTTGCTGTTGTGTAGAGCGCAGATTTGCTTCCCAAGGCGGTGTAGTATCTTTCCATGTTGTTGGTACGGTGCTGATGAGAGAGTATCCATTTTGTATGAGTAGGAATCCTACTGCGGTGCCATCCGTAAGACGTGCTTCTTTTTCTTTTGTACCTAGCGAAGTGACGGAGATTGCTTCTTTGACGATTGCAAGGTAAGCGTCACCGTCATCGCGATAGGTTTTTTGGGATGTTTGAGGAATGTTGCCGATGTCGGAGATGAGATTGAGAAAGTCTTCATCGGTTATTTGTTCGTGAAGAACGATGCCAAATGCATCAACGTTTTCATGCGTCCAAGAAAAGAACGCGACACCGTTTTGTGAAGAAAGCACATGAGAAAGGCCTTGCCATTGTGCAGAGAGAACGTTTTCTGAAAGTGGAACAAGTGGCAGGGCGTTTGTCAGGTTTTCTTGTGGCCACGGTATTTTTTTGTTTGGCGTAGTGCTGTGCAGTGCGATGCTGAGCCCGTGTTCTTGCAGAGTTAGCGGAATGCGATCGTCATTAATCCATGCCCATCCGTCGGGAATGGCGAGGGGGAACGTGAAGGAAATGGGTGTAGGGGGTGGGGTGTGGGGTGTCGTAATGGCGGGTTTTAAACCCGCCCCTACAGGTGTGAGGGTGAATCCGGATGCGTTTTGTGTAAAAGTGCAGCCAAAGGCGGTTTGATAGTTTTCTAATTCCTTGGGAAATGCACCGATAAAAGAAAGCTGTTCTTCGCCGGAGTCTCCAATGAGTATCCATGAAGGACGCTTGAAAGCGATGAGCGTGGGGAGATCGAGAGGACATTCACCGTTGAGTGAAAGGCCTTCAGTGTGCTGTTTGATCCAGAGCGCGTGTTCTGGGGTGATGCGAAGTGCGACGCCTGATGAGGTAGTGAGCCGCGGAACACGGATGCCTTCAAGCACGCGCTTTGCGCACGAAAATCCAAGAAAGAAACTCACCAAAAAAATCCCTAAAAACACACCGACCCACCAGGGATATTGGCGGGTTGGTGTTTGGGTATTGAGAGGAATATTTGCATTGAGCATCACAGCACAGTATTAAGATTTGTGGACGGACGGAGCTTTGATGACGCTGGGTTTTTTTGGTGCTGAAGAAGGCGCGGAAGACTTTTGTGCTTTTGCTTTCATTTCCTCGGTGTACACATTGCCTTCTGCTTGTTTCATGGAAAGGTTGAGGCGGCCTTTTTCATCAATCTCCAATACCTTTACATGCACCATCATATCTTGGTTCACAATATCGGTTACTTTTTCTACGCGCCAAGGAGCTAGCTCGGAGACGTGTACCAGCCCATCTTTTCCAGGGAGTACTTCAACGAATGCACCAAAATCCATTAGGCGCACCACCTTGCCGATAAACGTTTCTCCGGGCGTTACCTCACGCGTAAGATTATAAACCCAATCGTATGCGGCTTGTCCGGCAACGCCATCAAGTGCGGTAATCATAATCAAGCCATCCTGTTCAATGTCAATTGCGGTAACGCCGGTTTTTGCGATGATTTCATTAATGGTTTTTCCTCCCGAGCCGATTACTTCACGAATTTTATCGGGATTGATGCGCAGCTTGAGAATGCGTGGCGCAGAAGGCGAAAGTTCGGCGCGAGGAGCGGGAAGCGCGCCTTGCATCACGTCGAGTACCTTGAGGCGTGCAACTTTTGCACGCGTGATAGTTTCGCGAATCACGTCTTGTGGAATGCCATCGGTTTTTGTATCGAGCTGGATTGCGGTGATTCCGTTTGCCGTTCCGGTGATTTTGAAATCCATCCCGCCTTCGCCATCTTCCAAGTCTTGTAGATCGGTGATGACTTGATAACGTTTACCGTCACTCGCGAGGCCCATCGCAATTCCCGCAACGGGTGCTTTAATAGGAACTCCCGCATCCATAAGTGCGAGGGTTGCGCCGCAGGTTGATGCCATTGAGCTTGATCCATTTGAACCGAGTGTTTCTGAAACCACGCGAATAGCGTACGGAAAAAGTTCTTGATCGGGAATCATGTACTGCAAGGCTTTTTCTGCAAGTGCGCCGTGACCAATTTCTCTGCGACCAGTTGAGCGTACGGGCTTTGCTTCGCCTACAGAGAAAGGAGGAAAGTTGTAGTGATGCATGAACCTTTTTTCTCCTACAAGCTCCATACCGTCGAGTGTTTGCTTATCACCTGGAGCACCGAGCGTACATACCGAAAGTACCTGCGTTTCGCCGCGTTCAAAAAGGCCGGATCCATGCACACAGGGAAGCACTGCAACTTCTGCAAGAAGTGTGCGAATATCATCAATACCACGACCATCCACACGACGCTTATTTTCAATGATGTGTTTAGTGATTTCTCCTTCGAGCGTTGCGGTGACCATAGATGCACCCATTTTTACGCTTTCTTCGTCGAGACCTTGTTCGGTGAGAAATGCGATCGTATTTTTCTTGATGAGATCTTTTGCGATGTAACGTTCTGCTTTTGTTGCATGTGGCGAACCGAAGAAATATTTTTCAACTTCTCCCACAATGAACGGCTTTGCAATTTTTTCAACATCTGCTTTTTTTGCAAAACGCGCACGATCTTCATCGGTTTTCATGCCAAAAATGTCTGCCTTGGGTTTTCCGAGATCTGCGCGAATTTTTTCGATGAGTTCAATGACGGGTGCGAGATTTTTTTGTCCGAAAAAAAGCGCGTCTGTTACTTCTTGCTCGGTTGCTTCGTCACACCCTGCTTCGATCATTATTATTTTCTCGGGAGTTCCGGCAACATCTACATCGAAACGTGCCGCAAGACGTTCCTCGTATGTACCGTTAAGGATAAAAGATCCATCGGCAGATTTGTTCACGCGTGCTGCGGCAAGAGGGCCGTTCCAAGGAATTTCTGAAATATGGAGCGCGCATGATGCAGCGATAAGTCCAGGAATATCGGTATCATTTTTTTTATCAAACGCGAGTGCGGTCACCATCACTTGCACATCATTTTCCATGCGGGCATCAAACAGCGGACGAATGGCACGATCAATAAAACGTGCGGTAAGCACGGCTTCGTCGGTTGGGCGACCTTCACGTTTAATAAAACGCGAACCCTTAATACGACCTGCGGCATAGAGCTTTTCCTCGTACTCCACCATCAGCGGAAAGAAATTCATTCCTGGGCGGACGTCTTTGGACATCACTGCTGTTGCAAGAACCATAGTGTCACCGTAACGAACCGTACAGCTGCCGTTTGCGGCACGTGCAAATTTTCCTACCTCGATGGTAAGAAGCTTTCCGCCCCAGGTGATTGTATAAGATTTTGATGGCATACGTTACGATTGTTTTGGAGGGTGAGAAATATTTTTCTTAGGTCTGCTGTTGCGTTTCTTTTTTGGAACTTCTGATGGGCGTGCAAGGTGAGGAGGACGAATGCTTGGTGCGGGATGTACGGGAGGAGCGCTTGGCACACGAACGCGATTTACAGGAACGGGGGAAGGAAACATGCGATTTTCACCTTGCTCGGCGATGACGTCGCTGAAGGTGTCGGTGACGGATGCAATGCGATGCGTTTGTGGGCGATAGTTTGGATCGCGGATGAGGAATGTGCCAAGGTCATCGGAAAGATTGGTGTACTCGTCGGCGCATTCTACGAGTTTGCTTGATGTTGATTCGCGGAAAGAGATGACGTGAAAGATGCGACCGCGATTTTTTACGTATTCGCCGAGCGGTACGTAGTCGCCATCGCCCGAAACCATAACTACCACGTCGAGCATGTCGAGCATGCGAATAATGTCGACCGTAATTCCTACGTCCCAATCCCCTTTCTTTTGTCCGCCCTCGTATTCGAGGAGTTCTTTCATGTTTACTTCAATGCCCATTTTGTGAAGCGCTTCAAAAAAAGGAAGCTCGTCACCGGTTTTTGTAGAAATAGTGTACGCAATTGCACGAACAAGCTGTTGATTGTTGATGCCTGCTTTTACGATGTTGCCAAAGTTAACTTTGCTGCCATAAATGTTGCGCGCACTGTAGTACATATTTTGTACGTCGATGAACACGCCAACGCGACGATGCTGATGAGAAAATTGCATGACCATATGTGGAGAAAATATAAAAAAGTATCTGTGAACTAGTGTACCTTAGTGAGAAAGTTTGAAGTTGGGAGTTGTTAGTTTGAAGTGAGTGGATGTTGTATTTCGTTGAGCAGGATCCTGAGCTCCTGCGAAGGACCTATCGCACGATTAAGGAAACCTCCTGACAAGTAGGTTCGCTGGACCCTTCCTATCGTCAGGGTCTTCCCCATCCAGCTTCAAACTTCCTAAGAAAATCCCTGCCCGAGAAAATCGAGCAGGGTTTTCATCTGGTTACTTTTTGAGTCCCAGAGCTTCTACAAGCTCAGCGTATGCTTTTGCATCTTCGCGCTCCAAATACTTGAGCAAACGACGACGTTCTGCAACTTTTTTGAGAAGACCGCGGCGGGAGCTAAAATCTTTGCGATGGGTTTTAAGGTGACCGGTAAGCTCTTTTACTTCCTCAGAAAGGATAGCAATTTGCACTTGAGGAGATCCGGTATCGGACTCATGGGTGCGGAACTTCTTGATAATCTTGAGTTTTTTGTCTTTGCTGAGCATATATTTTACAAATCGCACCATCTGAGAAACAGGAGCTCAAATCCCTGAAACCAAGACGGAGGACATTACGTTTTACGCAAAGAAGAGTACCGAATTTGAAGAAAAGTGTCAAAAAGTCGCCAAACATAGCCTCTAAAAAACAAATCGCCCGGCTCCGTGTGAGGAGCCGAGCACGGAGGCTATTCCTCACCACTTTCTAAATAAACTTGAAGGAAAAGTCCAATGGAGAATATAACGATTAAAATTCCTATTGATAAAATACAAAAGACAGTAAGGAGACCATACGACGCCACTGCTTCATTGTACATAGGAATTTCCCTTTCATCGGTGGCGGAATGCCATGCAGCGACGAAGAAATATAGTCGTTTTTTTCATAAAATGCAAATCTTGCATGATCAACTTTTTTCATTTTTGACGAGCAAGACATTCTTCTTTATGCTCAAGAACGTATGAAAAAGATGTCGTACGCAACGGTTGTTTGGAAGGAGAAAAATCGATACGTCTCCCAATGTTTGGATGTTGATGTATCGAGTTTTGGAAAAACGAAGAAGGAGGCGATCTCGATGCTTGAAGAAGCCCTTGTTCTGTATCGAGAGAATTCTTTATAAATAGAGAAACGATGGATGCCGGATCGGTGTCCGGCATGACGAAGTAACTCAAAGCCAAGACTTTCATTTTACGACTCGTGCTATACTTGGTGTATATGGGGAAGCATTTGGAGCCGTTGATTAAGGAATTTCTTGAATATTTAGAAATTGAACGAGGGCGATCGGATAAAACGGTGCGGAATTATCGTTTTTATTTGATGCGTTTTAGCGACTGGGCAAAGTCCCCTGCCCCGCTGGAAATTAATGGCGAGATGGTGCGGAAGTTTCGGCTGTACTTGAACCGCGATGTATCGGGACGAGATGCGGCAACACTGGGAAAGGCAACGCAGAACTATCATCTCATTGCTCTGCGCGCGTTTTTAAAATATTTAGCAAAGCGTGACGTAAAGTCGCTTGCCGCAGAAAAAATTGAACTTGCAAAGCAAGATTCTCGCCATGTGGAGTTTTTGGAAAAAGAAGAATTGCCACGTATTCTCGCGGAACCTGGAAAAGATCCCACTATTCTTGGCTATCGCGACAAGGCGATTCTTGAACTTCTTTTTTCTACGGGCTTGCGTGTCTCTGAGCTTGCAGGACTGAAGATTGAGCAGGTTAATTTAAAGAATGAGGAATTTACGGTGCTTGGAAAAGGAAAAAAACATCGTCTCGTTTTTTTATCACCTGCTGCGCGTGATGCCATCAAGGTATATTTAGAAAAGCGGCAAAGCATTTCGCTGTACATGTTTGTGCGACACGATAAAGCGCAGCGCACCAAAACCGTGGGAGAAACGTCAAAGCCGCTTACCTCGCGTTCCATTCAGCGACTTGTTGATCGGTATGCGCGGATGGCGGGAATTACCAAGTCCGTTACGCCGCACACGCTTCGTCACACCTTCGCTACCGATCTTTTGCGCAATGGCGCTGACATTCGCGCGGTGCAGACCATGCTTGGTCATGAGTCGATTACCACAACGCAGGTGTACACGCATATTACTGATCGCGAACTCAAACGTGTCTACCAATCTTTCCACGACTCCGACAAATCGAAAAAGAGTAGCTAGCTCTTTTTCATTTTTTCAATATCTTGTAACAGTTTTTGCAGGTTGACGGACATTGCGGCAAGGGTTTCTTGGTGTTCTCTGTCGCGTTTGTCATCCTCGGCTTCGTCTTCCTGAATTTCATCAACGTCTTCTTCGATTGCATCAATATCTTTTTGAATTTCGTCGACATCTTCTTGAATCTCTCCCACATCTTCCTGGATTTCATCAACATCTTCTTTGATCTCGTCGACATTTTGCTCCACTTCTTTCATGACTTGTGACTGCTGATTGACGCTCATTTGAATGAAAATTGCCAAGTAAATTGCCTCAAGGGATACGCCCGTGGTGAGGACGAGCAGGACGATGTCCCACGAAAGGATGCCAAGCGCGCCAACGCATAAAATAATGGCAAAAAGAAGCGTATGGATGATGAGCGATCCAAAAGATCCCACCCACGAGGTGATTTTTTCAATAAACGGCACTGCATCTCCTTTCATATGGCCATATTGTACTCCTGTACAAAACGCCTTACACTACGGCACATGCCTCGGTAGCTCAGTTGGATAGAGCAGGAGACTTCTAAGCTCAAGGTCGAAGGTTCGATTCCTTCCCGAGGCACCAGGGGGAAAGTTGGGAAGTTCAAAAACAGGGGCGGAAGATGTTCCGCCCGTACGAAGATAAAAAAATGCACGAGGATAAGGATGTCGTTAGCGCAAAGGAAATTTTAGACGAAACAGGAAATTTCTTTTGTGGTGACGGTATCCGGATTCAACTTCTACATAGTAAAGGACGGTGAGTGATGGCTTTTCAGCATGGGAAAACTGCACTGCAGATGTCGACGGATTCGTTGGCTACTCTCGAGATGTATCTGCGTCTCGCGATGAACACGATCCTGACCTCGACTAAAGCCGTGAACCCATAAATTCATTTCACCGCTAATATTCGACAAAAATGTGAACGAATAGTGCGATAGGTAAAATTGAAATTGTAAAAAAGAAATTTGGAAATCGATAAACTCCAATAAAAACAAAATCTCTCAAGTCCGCTCAGGATCATGAAATTGATCGCAAACAGACTCGAGAGATTTTTTTGTTTTGTTTTAGCCTCAAAATGAATTTATGGGTTCACGGCTCATTGTGGTCCGGCGTCTTTTTTATTTTGGAGTAGGTGCTATTGTAATAGTTTATAGTTTAGTATATACTATAAACAATAAAGATATGAAAAATGATACACGGGAACGTATTTTTCAATTTATTGTTGAGCAGGAGCGAGTTTCTCCTAAAACAATCGCTGAACACATGCGACTTACCCCGCAGGCGATATTTAGGCACCTCACTCGCCTCCTTACTGAAGAGCGTATTCAAAAACAGGGCTATCCCCCAAAAGTTTTTTACGTTGTAAAGATGCAGTCTTCTGCATTACAGAAGTATCATTTTGACGTAGAGATGCTTCATGTTCTTAACGAACATTTTTTAAAAGTAGAACCCAATGGTGTCTTGCAAACAGGTGCATCCGCTTTTGTAACGTGGTGTCTTAGAAGAAATCTCAATCCTCAAAAAACTGCACAGGAATATCGAATGACGTTGAAGAAATATCACTCGTATATTCATCACGGTGTCATTGATGCAACAGAAAAAATGCGAAAGACTTTTTCTGATAGTGCCCTTGACGCGTTGTTCCATCTTGATTTTTACAGTATTGAGCGTTTTGGAAAAACAAAACTTGGTGAAATGATTCTTTATGCTAAACAAGGGCAGCGGCGAGACCTTATTAAGAATGTTGTGCAAGAAGTTCGTCCTCGCATCGTTGATCTCATCGATCGTTTGAAGATTGATGCGATATGTTTTATTCCCCCCACCATTCAACGTTCTGTGCAGTTTATGAAAGAATTTGAAAAAGAGATGAGTATTTCTTTGCCGAGCATCGTCATTACAAAAATAAAGACTCCTATTATTGTTCCACAGAAAACGCTTACAAAACTTGAAGATCGATTAGAAAATGTAAAGCAATCCATTGTTGTTGAAGATACCGGACATTATAAGAATATTTTGTTGATTGATGATGCGGTAGGATCTGGGGCAACGATGTATGAAGTTGCGCGACAAATACGAAGAAAAGAATTGTGCACGGGGAAAATTATTGGCTTGGGTTTGGTAGGAAGTTTTAATGGATTTGATGTTATTCAAGAGGTTTAAACAAAAAATCCTCCCATCATCCATAAAGGACAAAGGAGGATTTTTTGTGGGGCGATTAACGGGGATCGAACCCGTGTAGCCGGGACCACAACCCGGTGCTCTACCATTGAGCTATAACCGCCATGGCTACGCCGAAACAGAATAACACGCCTTTGCTTCCTTTTTCAAGTTTTTCTCTTTTTGTAAAATCTCGTTCCATTATTTGTCTTTTTTGTCGTTTTCTGGTACTTTAGCGTGGCCTTTTCGGCAAAAACACCACGGATTCCGGAGGATTTCCTCATGTCTGAACCCAGTATTTCTGATACGCTCGAGTCACCCCTTTCCCCTGCAGATCTCGTCGAGATTCGGTGCCGCCACGGCAAGTGGACCGAATTCCAGCGGGAGGCGGCCTACCAGGTCGACCTCGAGGAGGCTGATCAGTGGCACGATGCGGAGGCTCGTGTTGACGTCGACACCCGCGCAGGCCTTGAGTGGATGAGCTTCGGCGGAGATACGGCTGAGCCTGACGATGTCGCTGGGTTGTCTCTGGCCATCGACCCAATGATCATGATTCCGCCCGAGATCGATCTCGATGAGGACTCAAATGCCGTTGCCCGTCGACGGGAGGAGCAGTTTCACATGTCTTTGGAGCTGGAGGTAGATGAAGGATCTTCCTCGGCTGCTGGAGAAGTGGTGTTTGAGAGCGCATGCGTTCCGGCGGCTCCTCCCACCAATGTGATCGAACTCTTTGTTATCGGGGGTTTTGATTCCGATACTGAGGCGGTCGACGACGCCGAGACCAACAGCTGAAGGTTGGCGTCTTCTCGTCTCCAAGTACCCGGTCAAGCGAGGCGATCCTTGCGGGCCGGGTTTCCTGTTTTGTGTGAAGATAGTTTGCGGTACGTCTCTCAAAATCCCTCTCCTGAGCTGGTTGCTTGCGCGGAGCGACCCTCGCAAGAGGCGCTCGTCGCCATGCTGCTCGAAGCGCGTGGCGCGAACTCTGACGACGATTTTTTGAGGTGGCATTAGATTTCCCTTCCTCACTTCCGAGTGCCCGGCCAAGCGCCGGGTTTTCTGTTTTTTTTGACAAGACTTTGTTTCGCGAGGAGAATTAAACGGGAGGATAAAAAGCCATGGAAGACGAATTCATACTTCGTGCTCGAGTGTTGATTCCGAGTGATACAGGTGTTTTGTACCTTCTCGTTTCTGCGGTAATGCGGGGCGAGAAAGAGGCTCGCTTCTTGGTCTTTGGTCCGAGGTCGATCGACGATATGCCCGAGGCTTGGATTCGGGGCATGCTCTCTACCGAGCTCGTTGGTATCGATGCCGTGGATCAAGAATCTCTCTCGGACGACGATAACATCGGTGCTCGGGTTGACGATCTTGAAGATGCGGAGCGGGAATGTCTTTCGGCTGAGGACAAGCTCATCATTTTCTCGGCCCTTCAGGATGATGAGGGCTGTCTCTTTATTGCCGTGGGGCGGGACAGCAAAGAGCTTCGCGACGACAGCAAGGCGAAGAATGGCGACGTCAGTCTCTGGTTCTTTGCCTTTGAAGATACTCCCCCTCCTGAAGTGACGAGACAGGTTCGTCGAATCACTGCTCTTTTGAAGGATTTCAAGGGGCACGGAACTGACTTATCTAGCTAGCGTGTTCTTCCGCGTGCCGCTCCTGACAACGTGGGGGCGGCGATTGTTTTTATGGGATCTTTTTGGGAGATTTTGGTATGATGATTTTACTCTATGGAATCGCAAAAAACCTTTCTTGTTTTGGATGGAAACGCTCTTTTGCATCGAGCGTGGCATGCTATTCCGCCGCTGGTTACGCGTGATGGACGTGTGGTGAATGCTGCATACGGATTTACGAACGTGGTTGAAAAAATGCTCAGCGTGTACAAACCAACGTACATGGCAGTTGCCTGGGATTTGCCGGGCGCAACGTTTCGTCATGAGGCGTACGAACCATACAAGGCGCAGCGCGAAAAAAAAGCTGATGAACTCTACGCGCAAATTCCCACTATTCAAGAAATTCTTGCGGCGTACGGCGTTCCTTCGCTCAGTGCTCCTGGCTATGAGGCTGATGATGTTATTGGTACTGTTGCAAAAATGAATGCAGATGCGGGAGATGTGGAAACGCTTATTGTTACGGGTGATCGTGATGCGTTGCAGCTTGTGAATGACACCACGAAAGTCGTTTTTTTTGTGAAGGGACTTTCTGAAGTGAAGGTGTACGACGCCGCTGCGGTTGAGGAGCGCTTTGGCGTTACTCCCCTGGAACTCATTGAAGTAAAAGCGCTCATGGGAGATTCGTCCGACAATCTTCCGGGTGTTCCGGGTATTGGTGAAAAGAGTGCGGTGGAGTTGGTAAAAAAGTTTGGAAATGTGGAGGGCATTCTTGCGGCGCTCAAAACGGGTGAAGTTCCTGAGAAGTATGCAAAAAAGTTTGCTCAGCATGAAGAGACTGCGCGAAAGATGCGTTTTTTGGGAGAAATTGTTCAAAATGTTCCTTTAGCAGATTTTTCTCGTTCTGCGTGTTTGGTGGGCGTGCCCGATGACGTGCGTCTTCGCGCATTATTTAGCGATCTCGAATTTTCTGCGCTTTTGAAAAAATACGGAGGTGCATCTTCTGAAATAAAAGAAAAGAAGCGAGGAAAAAAGAACGTTTCCGAACATGCTTCGGGTATGACGGTGATTTCTACGCCGGGTGGGGTGATGGGAGATTGGATTGGTTTTTTTGTGACGCTCAAGCAGCCCGACATGTTTGGTTCCCATATTGCCAGCATTGCGCTTTCTGATAGCAAGCGGATGTGGCGTGTTGAGCATCCTGATAAAGCGGTACTTGAAATTGTTGTGCAAGAATTGTTGCGCATGAAGTATGTAGTAACGCATGGTGCAAAAGCCACTATGCATGCGTTTGCGAATATGGGCGTTGATATCTCGCATGCACTTGCATCACGGTCGCTGTATGACGCAGAGGTGATTGCGTACATGCTGAATTCCGGTGCGCGTGACTTCCCTCTTGCAAGTATTGTGCATGACATTCTTGAGCAAACGGTAAAAACCGAAGAAGAGCTTGTGTGTGTACTTCCTGCACTGGGTGAAGTGCTTGAAAAAAAGCTTGAAGCTGTTGGTATGAAAAAGCTGTATCTTGATGTAGAGATGCCGCTTATTGCCGTGTTGTTTACCATGGAACATGAAGGGATTTGTGTTGATAAAAAAATGCTGAATGATTTTTCGCAAGCTTTGGGAGAAAAAATTACTGCGCTTACCAAAAAGATTTATGCATTAGCGGGCGTTGAATTTAACGTTAATTCCCCTTCTCAGCTTGCAGGCGTTCTTTTTGAAACGCTTAAGCTTCCTACGAAAGGCATTAAAAAAACAAAATCAGGTTTTTCTACAGCCGCTCCTGAGCTCGAAAAGTTGTGGGATACCCATGCGATTGTTCCGCTTATTGAAGAATATCGGGAAATTGCGAAGCTTAAATCAACCTACTCTGATACGCTTCCTGAGCTTATCGCACCCGATGGTCGTATTCATACGTGTTACAGTCAAACTATTGCGGCGACGGGACGTCTGTCTTCTCATACGCCAAACCTGCAGAACATTCCTATCCGCACGGAGCTTGGCAAAAAGATTCGCTACGCATTTGTTGCAAAGCCGGACTATGTGCTTTTGTCGGCTGACTATTCGCAAATTGAATTGCGTTTAGCTGCTGAATTGGCAAATGACGAATCGTTTATTCGTGCGTTTAAAGATGGTGCAGACATTCACCGCCGTACTGCAGCAGAGGTGTGGAATATTTCCGAAGATGCGGTAACGAAGGATCAGCGTGCGGCAGCAAAGGCGATTAACTTTAGTATTTTGTACGGTGTTGGGCCGCATGCGCTTGCGCGTGCAACGGGCATGAAGTTTGAAGAAGCGCGTGAATTTATTGCGCGGTATTTTGTGGTGCATCCAGGAATTCAGGCGTATATTGATGCGATGAAGCTGCAAGCACGTGCTCAGGGTTATGTGCAAACACTGTTTGGTCGCCGGCGTTATTTGCCTGATATTACTTCGGGTGTTCCGCAGCTTGTTGCGGCTGCAGAGCGTATGGCAATGAACATGCCTATCCAAGGAACGCAAGCGGATATCATTAAAATGGCGATGATTACGCTCGCATCCTCGCTTGAAAAAGCAGGCCTACGCGCTAAGCTTTTGCTCCAAGTACACGACGAACTTGTTCTTGAGGTTCATGAAGACGATGTTGAGGAGGTACAGAAAATGGTTGTAGAAAAAATGTCTGCGGTCGCATCGTTCCGTGTTCCTCTCGTTGTTGATGTAGCGATGGGAAAAAGTTGGGGAGACATTGCGTAATATTGTTTATATGTTTCTTGCGGTATATGGAGAAGATACACTTCGTGTGCGAGAGTTTGCTGAGGATTTGCTTGAAAAGTTTGTCGCGAAGTATGATCCGTCTCGATTAAACGTTGAGGTGTTTGATTTTGCTACGATTTCGAAGGAACCGTTTATTCCTTCGCTTCAAGCCGCGCCCTTTTTAGCGGAGAAGCGATTTATTTTTGTAAAAAATGTTGCGGATGTTTTAAAGAAAGTTGATGCGCCTTTTTGGACGGAGGTTTTTGGACGTTTAGATGAACGTACGTCGCTTTGCTTTGTTGACGAGCTTTCGGAAGCGACTTGGAAAAAGAGTCATTTGGCGACGTGGCTAGGAACACGTTCTGCAGAAGAAGTGAAACACTTCCCTATTCCTCCTCTTTCTCGTACGGAATGTATAGCTTGGATTCGTGCACGTGTACTCAAGGCAAATGCGAACATATCTGAAGAAGTTGCGAACGTGCTTTATGCACGCGTGGGAGGTGCGAGCCAAGATCTTGCAACGGAGATACAGAAACTTGCTGCATATGCTGCGGGATCATCTATAACCGAAGACATGATTGAGCGCCTTGTTCCTTTGCATATTTCTTCGGACTTTTTTGCATTTCTCGATCTCATTTCTTCCGCAACTCCAGAAAAGCTTACTCATGCATTCCGGAGAGAAATGGATTCTGGAGCGGATGCGTTTGGTCTTTTTGGCGGACTTCTTCGTCAATTGCGCGTGTTTGTGGGAGTTTCTTCGCTGGTACGCCAAGGCATCATTTCGCAAAAAGAGATTGCGGATACGCTTGCGCTTCATCCTTTTGTGGCGCAAAAAGCGCTGCAGGGAGTAAAATGCTTTTCTCATGACGCACTTATGGAGACTTTGGAAAAGGCACTTATGTGGGATAAGAATACAAAATCTGGTATTTCGGCAGACATTTTGGTTGAACGTCTTCTTGAAGAACTTCTTTTTGCGCGCGTAAAGCAAGTTTCTTGACGCACTTCTCACATTTGGCTATCCTTAGACCACTTTTCTATGCCAAACCTGAAGAATGCCAAAAAGGCCCTTCGTCAAAGTGTTGTACGCGCTGAGCGCAACACCGCGATTCGTGAACACATTGACTACATGCGTCGCAGTTTCCGCAAACTTCTTGAAGCCAAGAAGTTTGATGAAGCGCAAAAGCTCATGAATGAACTTACGCAAGCCCTTGATAAGTCGGTAACCAAGAAGGTGTTGAAGCTCAACACGGTTTCCCGCATCAAGAGTCGTGCGATGAAGAAAATCAATACTCTCAAGAAGTAATAAAAAATCCTGGTGTAAAGACCAGGATTTTTTGTACCTATTCAATCATTTCCGGACGATGGACTTTTTTCATTTCAAGTAAATCCCCTACTTCGCCTGTGGTTATTTTGACGATGTCTTTTGAGAGTTTACGAAGCTCTTCGGATGATTGGTTGAATTGGTTGACTGTTGTTCCCAGGTTTTTTCCCATTTTTTCATGAAAATCTGCAAAAGAGGAAAAATGACGATGCAGTTCTTTAACGTGTTTTTTAATTTCCCCGGCATTCTTTTCGATTTTCATGGCATTGAGTGCCTGAAGAATCGTTTGCAGATATGCTAAGAAATTTGTAGGAGATACAATAATGACGCGATACTTCCCTGCTGCGCGTTGTAAAATATTTTCACTGTTTTCTTCGGTATTTAGTCCAATTTTGTTTGTAAGGAGGTCGTAATACAGTGCTTCGTGTGGAATGAACATGAACGCGAAATCGGTTGTTCCTTGTGCAGGCTGAATGTATTTTGTGGTTTCTTGAATGCGCCCTTTAAGATCTTGAATAAAAAGCTTTTCAAATTTAATTCGTTCTTCATCGGTAGTAGCCTCGACGCAACGATTATAATTTTCGAGTGTAAACTTAGAATCGATGGGTATGATTTTTTCATTTACGAAAACGACAGCGTCGGCAATGGTTGCATCAGGAAAGGTGTACTGCATTTGAAATGATTCGGGAGGCAGTGTATTTCCGAGAAGTGATTCGAGATAAAATTCTCCTAAAATACCTCTTTGTTTTGGATTTTTGAGGATATCTTGCATTTTTTGGAGTTGTGAAGAAAAGTCGAGTACCTGTTTGTTTGTGCTATCCAAGGTGGTGAGGCGGAGTGTAACGTCTTCGATGAGCTTTGACGTTTGGGAAAATTGCGTTTGCATGGAGCGATGAGATTCTGAAAGACCTCGTCCCATTTGATCGTTCATGGTGTTGAGATGTTGCGAAAGTTCTTTGCGAGCATCGGTTTGTAATTGGTAGAGCTCTTGCCGTTGCTCGGTGGAAAGACGTTTAAGGTCAGTGAGCTCTTGTTTGAGTGCGTCGAACGTAGTGATAATTTCGCTAGAATGAGCGGAATTCTTTTTTATGTGAGTAAAAAGAATAACGCCAATGAGCGCAAGAATAAGTAGGCTAAGAAGGAGGAGCATTGGATCCATAATGGTTGACCGGGATAGGTGTGTTATTTATACTCAATCGGCGCTCTTTTTGCGAGCCTAAAAAGTATAGCACGAATAGCGAACATATACCGAACAGTGTGCATAAGTCGTTCCATGTAAGACATGATACGTGAGATTCATGTGAAACACCCGTCCTCATAGTTCAATTGGATAGAACATGGGCGTCCTAAGCCTGTAATCCTGGTTCGACCCCAGGTGAGGACACCAAATAGTAAGAAATATGTTTCATACGGAGCATATTTTTTTGTTTTAGATGAGTTTTATCATTTTTTATGTTCATTTCCCTCGTAACAGAGTTCGGTGAACTGTTTTTAGATGAGTTGTGGATATCTATGTAAGAATCCTGTGAATAACTTTATGTAAAACTTTTTATTCCATGAAGTAAAAACGGAGCTTTTGTTATCCTGAGCGAAGCGAAGGATCTTCCTGTGAGCATACCTGTGGATAAAAAGAGGATGAAAGATGACTTTGTTTCACGTGAAATGAGATTGGTTCTTATTAAGAAAAGCTGTGCATAACTTTTTATTATCAAAAATACAGATCGGGGAAAACAAGTAGATTTGTTTTATATTAGCGATTATTTAAGAAATAGATAAAGTTTCATGTGGAACATATATGTGGATAAGTTGTGTATAAGCCTGTGGGCATTTTGGGGAAAACGTTTTTGTCAAAGACTGCGTTGACAATTTTATCCCCAAGATGTGCACCTGTGCATATTTTTGGTTCTATACTACGTTCATGATCTCTGAATGCGCTGAGAGATTTTTTCCTTTCGTGAAAAGAAGCCTTTTTGTTGCTTTTGTTCTTTGTGTTCTCTTTTTTGCGCCTTCCGCCTTCGCGGCGATGTCTTCTACGAATTATATTGTTCAATGGGATGCGTTTTCTGCAGCTTCTTCTGACACGCAGAGTTCAACAAGTTATCGTTTGCGCTCTTCTGTGGATTTGGGTTCCTCTGCAGAAGACATGACGTCTAATTCCTACGCACTTGATGGCGGTTTTCGTGGAGGTATTTACGATCCGGTATCGACCTTCCAGATTTTTGTTCAGGATACGTCGTCTCAAGTGGCGGCAACTGCGGCAACGAGTACAACGGTTACGGTTACAAGTGCGTCCGGGTTTGCTGTGGGAAATCGTATCTTAGTTGTACAAAATGAGGGGGAATCCCAGGTGTCCGAGATAGGGGAGATTACCTCTATTTTAGGATCGGTTATTACTGTTGATGCATTTTCTGGCGGCTCCCCGATTATCGATGGATCGGGAGGAGACTATGTATATAAAATGACTACGAACGGTACATCGCTTCCCATGAACGATCCCACGGCTTCAACAATGGCAACGGGTGTTATAGCCTGGGAGGCAACTGCGGATATTTCAACGGGTTATTCCGCATATCTTATGGAAGATACGAATCTCATAACGTCAGGACTTGATGAAATTCCCGATGTTGTAGATGGAGCCGTTACGGTGGGTGTTTCTGAATACGGGGCTCGATCATCAGATACGTCGCTGGTGGGCTCTGATTTTGCCATACAGGACACAGCGATTTCTAGCTCCCCGCAGCTTGTCGCATCGCGTTCTGCGGTGAGTTTTCTTGCACGTGACTATGTTACGTTGAAACTCGCGATCAGTTCATCGCAACAGGGAGGCGCGTATTCACAGAATCTCACGGTTCTTTTTGCGGGAAATTATTAATCGCAAATTTGTATCGTCGTGATGTGATTACGTTGGAGGCGGTAGAGACGCCATTTATGGCGTCTGTGACAAGGATTGAAGAAAAAGTCCAAAGTCCAAGCATCAAAAGGCAAATAAGATCCAAAGTTCAAGTATCAGTTTACAAATGTGAGAGAATGAGGGGTGATCGTGACAAGTGTGGGAGATCCCTCCTAACGTCGGGATGACAGGAGATGATGATAGAGAGTTCGACATGACGAAAATCTTACTAAAGCTTGACGTATGTTCATCAAAAAAATTCTCCTTTTCATTGCGTTGATTCTTTTCCCTCACCCTTGTTTTGCATTTGAGGTTTCCCCATCCGTTGTCGACATTTCTTTTTCGCAGTCAACAGAAGTATTGCAAGATTTTTTTGTGATCAATACTGATAATGTTCAAAAAATCTATGAAGCAGAGGTGAAGCTAGTGACGTTTGCGCCCAATGGAAGTATTAGTGCACTTTCTGACATTCCTGAAAGTCTTGAAGCGAATGTTAGTCCTCGTACTGCACTTGTTGATGCCGGAGTAAAGCAGCAATTTATCATTACGTTTCTTCATCCAGAAAAGGTAACTGCAGATCAGGTATTCGCGGTAGCATTATATGAACGGGGTGATGTTGATACAGAGGTTTCTGGCGGTTTTGTTACGTTACTTTTTCCTACAGACGTTGTGCCCGAAGCGCAGCCCAGTTTTCGTATCGATGCGTTTACGGTTATTCCGACTGATGGAGGATTTCGAGGAATCATGCAGCTTACGAATACGGGAGATGCGCTGGTAAAACCAATATCCGTTATTTTTGTGCATGATATGTTTGGTAGAGAGATTGGTCGTTTTGTTTTTGCGGATCATGAAGGGCGATTGCCGGTGGGAACGACGCGCGTTATTTCTGACGTGTTGCCGTTTGCGGATTTTGGCTTGTGGCATGTGGGAGGTAGAGTGACGTTTGACCTTGACAGTGTTGCGGTGCAAGGAGGAGAAGCACAATATGCGTCAATTACTCTGGGTACGATGCCAGGAAAGGGTGTTCTTTTTCTTGCTGGAGGAATTGTTCTTCTTTTGGTAGGAGTAGTCGTCTTTTTTATAAAGAAACGGGGTATACTACGATCGTGAAACGTTTCTCTTTTCGGATACTTGCATGTTTGCTTTTGTCGCTTCTGGTGTTGCCGACGCATTTTGTGTTTGCGGTTGAACTTTCGTCTCTTTACGCAACTGCTACAACGCATCTTGCCAGTGCATCTGCAAACTATAAGTTTTTTCTTACACTCAATGGATCTGCTTCGTGGGCAGAAGGAGAAACGATGACGATTACGTTTCCTTCCGGATATGCGCTTACGTCATTTGCCGAAGATGATGTTGACGTTGCTGATGATGGTGTTGATCTCACCACCGCAGCTACGTGTGCAGGGAGTGAGCAGATGGGAATTTCTTTTTCTGGTTCTGTTGCAACGTTTGAAATGTGTACAGGAGACGGGGGAACTATTGCAGCAAATTCGGTAATTGTTATTGAGATGGGATTGAATGCATCATCATCGGGAGTGAGTACACATCAAGTGACCAATCCTTCGGGCGTAGGAAGTTATTTTATTGCATTTGGTGGAACGTTTGGTAGTGGAGGCTCGGTGATCGTTCCTATTGTTACGAGTTCAGCGTCGGGAGTTTCGGTTGATGTGCCGGATGCGACAACGGGTGGCGGAGGAGGTGGTGGTGGCGGCGGAGGTGGTTCGTCGGGAGGCGATACGGGAGATACCGGCGATTCCGATCCCGAACCCGATCCTGAGCCTGACCCTGACCCAGAAACACCCGATCCGGATGCTCCTGATGAAGATCCGGACGATGTTCCTGGTGAAGATCCGGACGTTCCACCTGACGACGGAGAAATTCCGGGAACGGATACAGATCCAGCTGATACGGATGATGGAGAAACGTCTTCTGATGATACGGCGGGCACGGATACGAGTGGTTCAGACACGTCGGGAGAAGTTCCGTCGTCATCTAGTAGTGATGGAGTTGATGAAACAAGTGGCAGTGATGATACAGCGAGTGGATCGGGAGGCGATGTGCTTTCTTATGACGTAGGCGTTTCTGCGGAGGAAATCTCGCTTCCTATTGTCGATAATACCGTTTCTGTTCTTGCAGATTCTCTTGCGGAAGTAGAGATTTTGTTTGACGAAGGAAATCCTACGGCGGTGTATGTAGAGATAGGTGATGATCGATATCCGTTTGTTGAGACGGATACGGATATTTGGACGGGAACAATTTCTGTAGGTTCTGCAAACGGATTGGGAAGTGTGGTTGTTGAAGATAGCTCGGGAGTTGTTGCAACGTCGCCGTTGCTTTTTGATGTAGTTCCTTCGGGTTTTGCGTACGAGGTGCGGGAGGGAGAATCTGTAGGAATAGAAAATGCGACCATTACCGTGCTTCAATCGGATGGATCGGCTTGGAATGCGGAACTCTACGGTCAGGTAGCGCAAGAAATGAGCGACAGTACGGGTTCAGGATTTGCATGGTATGTGCCCAACGGCACGTATCTTCTTCGGGGAGAAAAAGAAGGATATCAAACCACAGAAGCAATGATAACGGTTACGAATAGCATTCTTGCTCCGCGGATTGTTTTTATCCGAGATCCTGATGTGGTTTTTTCTGATGAATCTAGCTCTGGAACGGGAGAGGAAAATCCGTCTGATGAGCGCTTGTTGACTTCGCAAGTTTCAGCATTTTTTGAGAGCGTTGCGGATGCTTTTCAAGACGTGACGCCGGAGCAAGCGGTAGTTATCGCCACGCCACCCGCAGTGATTGCGGCGGTTGCGGCAACGATTGCGGTGGGTGGAAGTCAGCTTTTGCTTCTTCTTTCTTCGTTGTTATCACAGCCTTTGCTCTTTTTTGCTCGTAAGAAGCATAAAAAGCTCGGCATCGTTTATAACAGCGTTACCAAGGTTCCTCTTGATCTTGTTATCGTCCGTGCGTATGACGTGGCAACGAGTCGTCTTATCAAAACGGTTGTTACCAATGATCGAGGTGAGTTTTTGTTGCGTATTTCTCAGGAAGGGCGATATCGTCTGCAGGTTATTAAGCAGGGATTTGTTTTTCCGAGTTTGTATTTGCAGAATGTACGGGAAGATGGAATATATGCCGATGTGTATGCAGGACAGGAAATTGAAGTAACAAGAGATGCAGAACCTCTTGCGGTTACGATTCCTTTGGATCCGGAAGGTTCGCCTGTTCCTGCGAAAGCGCTTCGCTGGCAGCGCACAAAGCGGCGTATTGCACTTGTACTGTCTCCGTTGAGTGTAGTTATTTCGTTGGGAGTTTTTGTAGTATCAGCAAGTATTTTTACGTTTGTCATGCTTTGCGCGCAAGTTTCACTCTATGCACTTACGTGGAAAATCGCGCATCGTAAACGCGCAGATACGTGGGGTATTGTATATGATGAAAAGTCGCGTCATCCTGTGGGCAATGTGGTTATTCGATTGTTCGAACCGAAGTATAATAAGCTTGTTGAATCAATACTTTCTGATGCGCAAGGTCGTTATGTTTTTGCTCTTGGTCCGAATGAGTATTATGTAACGTTTGCAAAAGACGGATTTCTTGATGCAACGATTAAGCCTGTTGACTTTAAAAATAGGAAGGAAGTGAGCCTTTTTGGTGTCAACCTTCCTCTTCGTCGTCAGGACGGTACATCACATGAATAGAGCCGGTATACAGAAAAAAAGCCTTTGGAGGATATCATCCGCCTTGTTTTTGTTTATTTACAGTGTAAGTCTTTTTCTTTTTGCAACTCCTGTTTCCGCAGCGCTTCCGGTAAGTATCATCTCTTACCAGGGTCGGTTATTGAATAGTAATCGTGCGCCGGTTTCTGATACATCAGCGAGCATGATCTTTCAATTTTACACCGCTTCTTCGGGCGGTACGTGTCTTTGGTCGAACTCTTCGGCGACCTGTGCGTCAGCAACGGCTCGTACGGTTACGCTTACCGACGGGCTTTTTAGCGAAAATTTGGGTGATACGGCTGCAAGTCCTGCGTATGCCGCTATTAGTGATAGCGTTTTTGGAGAGAACGCAAGTGTGTATCTTCAAATAACTATTGGCGGCGAAACACTGAGTCCACGTAAGCAAATTGTTTCTGCGCCTTTTGCAATTAACGCCCTTCTTTTGAATGGCTTTGCTACAGAAGATAACGGATCAACTGCCGCAGGTATTGTGGCTCTTAATTCATCAGGTAATGTGGTTTTTACCGGTAACCCCGCAAGTTCTGGAATAGACGCAGGATCTGTGTATATTAATCCGGCAACAGCCGATCTTGCGGCAAATGATACTATTTTTGGTATTGCAAATGGCGGTTCGGCTCGTTTTCGTGTTGATGCGGAGGGAGATACGGTTGCCGCGGGTTCACTTTCGTCAACGACGGGAGTATTTTCTTCAACAACATCTTCCGTAAATCTTTTTGATGATACTTCGGGAACAACTACCATTGATATTGGAGGTGTTGATTCTGATAGAGGAAATACCATTAATATTGCAACAAACAGTACGTCGGCAGATACGATTACGCTCGGTAATACGCATGCAAGTACGGGAGTTGCAATTAATTCGGGAACTGCATGGTCGGTAACGACTGCGGGAGCTGCAACGTTTAATGGAAGTCTTAGTGCGGGCGATACTACGGGAACTGATGCATTTACTTTTACTTCGGCTGCAACAACAACCACGGCATTTTCACTGAATACAAATTCGTTAACTTCGGGAAAGGGATTCCAAATCATGCGTACGGATTCGATCGCTACAGATTTTACGGGAACTTTAGTGGATATTCAGCAAGGTCGTACATCGGGAGGTTCAACAGGAAAAGCACTTAATGTTTCAAACTCGGGAGGCGGTGATTCTACGGCGGTATACATTACGCAAAATCAAGTAGCAAATGCGACAACCACAGCTACCGCACAAGCACTTGTCATCGATGTGAATGAAAATGCGAACAATGATGAGGTTATTCTTATTCGATCGGATGCAGATAATAGCGGTGGTGTGCGTGATACCGAGTTTCGTTTTGAAAATGACGGTGATGCTTTTGCCGACGGCGCATGGAACGCCGCAGGTGCTGACTACGCGGAATATTTTCCCGCATCTGAGCACATTGCGGGATATACCATTGTTTGTTGGGATGAAGAACAATCGTATGCAGTAGAGTCTTGTACTGCGGGAGATACGAATGTGTTGGGAGTTGTTTCTACAAATCCGGGTTTTATTGGAAATGGGTATTCCGGCGCTGAGGCAAGTTTAGAAAATGATCCAAATTATGCGCTTGTGGGACTTGTGGGGCAGATTGAAACGTTTGTTTCTACAGATGCAGGATCTATTGCTATAGGCGATGCTATTACTACTTCCTCCGTTCGTGCGGGATATGGCGCGAAGGCACCGGGGGGAACCTACATTATTGGTCGTGCGCTTGAACCGCTCGCTAGTGGAGCGGGAACTATTAAGGTTTTGGTGCAGCCAATGTGGTACGGGGGAGAGATGCTGACGAGCACGGGTGAAGCAACCGCATTTACGAATGGCATTGCGCTTGGAGGTGCGGATGCAACGGCAACGCATCAACTTCTTGATTCGGCTGGTTTAGCGTTTGTGGGATCTGCGTGGAATGGATCTTTTGCGCAGGATGTTTCTTTAAGCCTGCGCAATGTTGTTGAAGGAACTGATGCTTCTCATTTAAGTCTTACGAATAACGATAATGTTGACGTGATGACGTTTGGCAGCACGGGTGATTTAGCGATCGCGGGCAATTTTTATCCTTCGGATCGTGGTGTGCTCCAGTACGGTGCATATGTGTATTATGACAGTACGGGTGCGGGGTATATGCGTACGAACGCTGCGGGCTGGTCATCAAATGCTTCAAACTACTCCGAGTCATTTGCCTCTGCTGATGCGTTGGTTCCGGGAGATGTGGTGGAGTTTGCGGCCGACGGCTCGGGAGTGGTGCGTTCGTCGGGTGAAACGTATAGTGCACGTATTGCCGGTGTTGTTGCATCGCAGTCGGGATTTATTGCGGGAAGTGCTCTGGGTGAATATCCCGTTGCCGTTTCGGGTCGGGTTTCTTTGAAGGTAAGCGATGAAAACGGTGCGATCGAGTCTGGCGATGCACTCACCACGTCTTCCCGTGCAGGATTTGCTATGAAAGCGACGGAACCCGGACAGATTATTGGCTACGCACTTGCGTCGTGGAGTTTTGGGGAGGGAAGTATTGCAGCGTTTGTTCGTCCGCAATACCAAGGAACTTCGGGAGCATCGAATACGTCATCGATTGCCATTAACTCACAAGATATTGAAACGTTGAACATTACCAATCTCCTCAGCATGAATGGAGGCAATATTATAAATGTTGGAACGCTTTCGGGTATTGGCACGTGGCAAATTAAAGAGAATGGAGACATTGTTACGGATGGTCAGCTCACACAGGTTGTGCATTCGCTGCAAAACACGTCCGTTTCAACCTATCCAACCACATCTCCTGAAACGATGGTGCAACTTTCTGGTACATCAACATTGCATAACGGCATGGCTCGTGTTTCTTTTGAAAATGTAAGCCCAGAGTATAACGACATCATTTCTCCCGAAAGTTCCTATCGCGTTCTTGTTACGCCAAATGGTCTTACGGGTCAGCTGTATGTTACCGATCGTTCAAACGCAGGGTTTATCATTCGTGATGCGAATGGCAGCGAAGGTGTCTCTGTTGATTGGCTTGTGCTTGCGTATCGTCATGACATGGTTCCGGTAGAATCTTCCACGATTGATGATGCTACGCCAGTGCTAGATATGAACGAGGATGTAGAAAATGACGTGAACGAGGATGCATCTGTAGGGGCATATTCCATACCCGCCCCTGTGACCGACGATGCGTCCGAAGATGCGAATGCAGATGAGGATGTAGAGACGCCATTCATAGCGTCTCCTGACGAGGACATGGCGGAGATTGATGAAAATGATAACGCGTCCGTAGGTGCGGATTCCATATCCGCCCCCGTGACCGATGACGCGTCTAATAATGACGTTGTACAGGACGAGAACGTAGATACAAATCCGATCTAATTTTCCTATGGGAAAGTCCTTTCTTTTTCCTCTCCTTTTTTCGATCGCCATCGTTCCCATCCTCGTTCTTCCTTGGTTTGTTGATGCGTATGAAGTGCATAAGGTGACTGTGGCGATTGTTGCGTCTCTTATCGCAGGAACACTGTTTCTTGTTCATGTTGCGCGAACAAAAGAGCTTCGCTTGCTTTGGTCGTGGCCGTTGGTTTTTCTTGGTATCTTTTTTTTGGTAACGGTGGTTTCTGCATGTTTTTCTGTGTATCCTGCGGCGAGTTGGTTGGGGATTGGAGGAGGTGATTATGCAAGTGTGTTGTTTGTAGGATCGTGTGTACTTATGAGTTTTTTACTTGCACAGGCGTCGGCGCAATCTGCTTTTTTACTGAAGTATGTTCGTGTTGTTTGGGCCGTTGAAGGACTACTTATGACGGGAGCTTTACTGCTTATTTTTACGGGCATTTTCTCTTTTTCTCCCGTGCTTTCATTTGGAGCTCCGCACGCACTGGCATTGTTTTTTGGCATTGCGACGCTCTGCTCTTTGGGAGGAATAGCAATGGGTTCGGCTGGACGAGCTGAAAAGATTGCGGGATATGTTCTTCTTGCCTCTTTCCTCATCGTCTCATTTTTATTGGATGCGTGGGTTTTGTGGCTGCCGTCGTGTGTAGCGGGTGTTGCCTTGCTGTTGTGTACGCTTGTCCCTCAGAAAAAACAGATCTCGATGAGTCATGTTCTCCCCGGCGTTCTTCTTGTGATTTTGTCTTTTGTGGGATGGATTTTGCCGCCTATTTTTCAAGGGTTCTTTCCTGTTGAGATCGTTCCTTCTTTTTCGTTAAGTACAGATATTGTTACGAGCGTTTGGCATAACGGTTTTGGATTTTTTGTAGGTTCAGGTCCTGGTACGTACGGCATCTCATACGCACTGTACGCACTTCCCACCGTCAACGCAACCGCATTTTGGAATGTGGTATTTGATCGCGGATTTTCGCATATCCTCACACTTGCGACAACGGGAGGATTGCTTACGGCGTTTACGTTTGTTTTGCTCCAGATCTCGGGAATTGTCGCAGGTTTTCGATCATACGCTTGCATGCATGCATCGCAGCGAGGAAATATGCTCGGTATCTACCTTGCATTCGTTTTTCTTTCCGTCTCTGCATGGACGTATGCATGGAATACACCGCTCGTGTTTATCATGTTTGTGTTGTTTGGTCTTCTTTTGTCGATAGGATCGTCTCGAACTGTGGTGTGGTCGTTCGTTTCCTCGTCTCGTTCTTCGCTTGTTGCGGTGTTGAGTGTTGTTGCTTTAGGTATTGTTTCTCTTCTTGCGTTTTTTGTTACGGGAACGCGTTATGCGGCAGAAATTACCTATGCGCAGGCGATTGCGCAAGAAAGAAAAGGTGCGGCGCCCGAGGATGTTATTGCAAAAGTAGATCAAGCGGCATCGTTTAATCGATGGAATGATGTGTATTATCGGGAGTTGAGCTTATTACTGTTGCAGCGTATCAATGCGCTTGTTGAGGCGCATGCTCCCACGGAGCAAATTCAACTTGTGCTTGGTTCCGCAGTACATGCCGCAGTGCGTGCAACCGAAATTGGTCCACGTGTGGTGCAAAACTGGGAAGTGCGTGGGAATGTGTATCGCGAGGTAGCGCCGGCAATTGATCATGCGGCTGATTTTTCCGTCACCTCATTTCTTACCGCAACGGAACTCGCGCCGAATAATCCGCTCTATTTCGTTGGGCTTGGACGAGCGTACACTGCGCAGGGAGATCTTTTTGCGCAAAATACAAGTACGGAAGATGCAGCACTAAAGGCTGATGCAACGACAAAAAGAGATGCGGCTTTTATGTATGCGGAGAATGCGTTTACGAAAGCTATTGCGTTAAAAGGAGATTATCCTGCTGCGTATTATTTTCTTTCTGCAGTCTATGAACGCGAAGGAAGTCTTGTTGATGCGGTGCAAGCGATGGAAACGGTGCGTGCGTTGCAGCAAAGTGACGTAGGTGTAGGTATGCAACTTTCACTCCTTTATTTACGACAAGAAAAAAATGATCTTGCGCAAGCTGAACTTGAACGCATCATTCGTCTCTCGCCCAATTACGCTAATGCACATTGGTATCTTTCGGTGTTGCTTGAACAGGCGGGTGATATTGAAGGGGCAATCGCCGAAGTCGCCGAAGTCGCAAAAGCTAATCCCGATAATGAGGCTGTACAGCAGCGTCTCAATCGCTTGCAAAGTGGGGAAGTGCAAGATGATGCGGCGTTGCCTGATCCATTGCCGGAAGAAACTCCTGAAACTATTTCTGAAATTCCCTCATCGCTCTAGACTTTTGTGTTATTTTATTGTCACCTTCTCTTCCATCCGGTACACTCCCTTCCATCTATGTTAAACGTTGGCATTGTTGGGCTTCCCAATGTAGGAAAATCTACGCTTTTTACCGCGATTACCAAAAAACAGGTTGATTGCGCAAATTTTCCGTTTTGTACCATTGAGCCGAATGTGGGCGTTGTTGAAGTTCCCGATCCACGTCTTGCGGTTCTTTCCGGGATGTCGCATTCAAAAAAGCTTATTCCTACCGCAATTGAATTTGTAGATATTGCTGGCTTGGTAAAAGGAGCGCACGAAGGTGCGGGACTTGGAAACAAGTTTCTTGCTAACATTCGCGAAGTCGACATGATTGCGCACGTGGTTCGTTCGTTTGAAAGCAAAGATATTATTCATGTTGATGGATCGGTTGATCCGATGCGTGATGTTGAAGTGATTGAACTTGAGCTTGCGTTATCTGATTTGGTGGTCGTAGAAAAGATGTTGGATACGGTGAAAGGGAAGCTGAAGTCGGGAAAGAGCGCGGATCTTTCTGCGCAATTGTCTGCGCTTGAAAAATGGCATGCAGCGCTTGCTACGGGAACGCTTGCGCGGAGTGTTGAGTTGACGGACGAAGAGCGAGAGGCGATGAAGGGTGTGCAACTGCTTACCAATAAACCTATTTTATACGTGGTAAATACCAGTGAAGAAGATGCAAAGAATCCTGTGTGGGTTTCTCCGCTTGGCGAAGGACGTTTAGCGGTTCCGGTTTCTGTGAAGATTGAAGCTGATTTGGCGGGATTGCCTGATGATGAAGCGAAAGAAATGCTTGAAGCGCTTGGCATGCAAGAGTCCGGTCTCGATCGTGTGATTAAAAAGTGTTACGAGCTGCTTGAGCTCATCACCTTCCTTACGACCGGCGAGCAAGAAACGCGTGCATGGACCGTGCACCGCGGTGCAAAAGCTCCCGAAGCTGCAGGCGTCATCCATACCGATTTTACGAAAAACTTCATTCGCGCAGAAGTCATCGCCTACGACGATTACGTTTCCTACAAAGGCGAAGCAGGTGCACGTGATGCGGGAAAGCTGCGTATCGAAGGCAAAGAGTATGTGATGAAAGATGGAGACGTTTGTCACTTCCGCATTGGCGCATAAGAAAAAAATGGACTGAGGAAGTCCATTTTTTAGTTTGACGAGAAGATTATGCGTTAAAGGTGAATCTGAGGAGTTCGCGTCCCACGTATTGGCCTTCGTGATGGTAGAAGAGGTGAGAGTTTGAAGTTTGGAGTTGGGAGTTTGAAGTGAATGGAAGGGGAATATAGCCTAGACTTTTTAGAATAGCCTCCGTAGGAACGGCAAACATTTTATCTTCAAAAAGATGCACGGGGGAGGCGATGACGATGCGTGCGCCGGGTTTGAGTACTTTTTTTAGTGCATCAAAACTTTCTTCGTAGAGGCGTGTGAGATAGTCGATGGTCTCGATGATTTCTTCTCTGTTTTCGCCGCCGCGACGAGGGCGACCGAGATAGGGCTCGGTGATAAGGAGGTCGACGCTTGAAGGAGAGAATTTATCTGCAACATCTTTTGCGGATGAGGTGATGAGGGTTGTTTTTGCATGAAAATGCAGTGCTTCTTCTGCCCAAAGCAAATTGGCTTCCGTATCGCTGGTTGCCATGGCGTTCAGATCGCTTCCCATAAGGTGATGTGCGTACATCGCGCCGGCTTCCATAAGCACGGTTCCACTTCCGCAGAAGGGATCGAGTACGGTTTTTCCGGGAACGGAAACGCCGGCAAGGTTGAGCATGATGCGGGCAAGTTTTGGCGGAAGCATGCCTTGTTTTGCGTTGGTGCGGGGTCTGCCGCGATCGTGGAGTACCCACATGTCGATGTTTTGCACGGCTTCGGTTATGCCGATGAGAAGCTCATTTTCTGTAGGAAGTAAAATAATTTCTGCACCTTTGCTGATAAGTTTATTTGCCATGATACTTGCCGCAGGAAGTGCGTTTCCTTTTGTGGAGACGACGCGTGCGGAGCGGCCTTTTTGTGCAAGGTCGCGCTTGAGGTTGATGCCGAGACTTGGCAAAAACTTTCCGATACGATCGGCGTCTTTTTCTTCACCGTAGACGCTCAGTCCAAAATGAATTTTCCCCTCGGGAAGACTTTCAAGAACTTCGAGCAAGATGGTTCGCAGATCAAATTCCGTTGCTTGTTTTGGTGCAGTTTTTACGATGCGACCGATTTTTTGCACGCTTCCTGAGGTGCGCATCAGCTCTGATGCATCTTTCCAGGGCGCTGCGTAGAGTGCAAAAATGTCATTCGCAAAAGCGGGTTCTTGATGGCTGAGCTCAAAAACTTCCGCAACAGAAATGGCTTGATGGGTTCCGAGAATGGCAAAGCTTTGCATAATGACTCCTACTCTACACTGCTTGACGCAAATCGACAATTTCGCTACCCTTCGCACACTTATTCTTGTCCGTGATCCAATTCTATTGGGTCGTTTCCCTACTACATTAGGGGAGCCAAGTTCGGCAAAATGCCGAATATATCAGCCTATGCTGTACGAACTCATGACCATTCTTCCTTCGCACATTAGCGATACGGAAGTAGATGGAACCATTGATGCCATTGCAAAACTCGTTGAGAATGCTGGTGGTACCGTAGAAAAGAAGCAAAACTTGGGTAAAATCAAGCTTGCATATCCTATTAAGCGTCAGCGCCACGGTGTATACGCAATGCTTTACATCAACGTTTCTGCAGAAAACATGCAAAAGCTCGACCAAAATCTTCGTCTTGCCGATGAAGTAGTACGTCACATGCTCATTGCACGTCCTGCTGGCATCCCAACTGCACCGTTTTCCATGGTTTCTTACACACCTCCTCTCACTGCAGAAGGTCGCCGTGCAAACGAGCGAGATGAACGTGCGCCAAAAACTTCTGAAAAGATTGCAGAAAAGTCTCCTGCTGCTGAGGAAATCGCAGGAAAGCTTGATGCAATTCTCGAGTCCGATATCATGAAAGGTGTTTAATCATCATCTTCTCTTATGGCCGGAACACTTAATAGGGTCATGCTTATTGGCAACCTTACCCGTGACCCAGAATTGAAGAAAACAACAGGTGGTCAAAGTGTGTGTACCTTTAGCATCGCGACCAATCGTTCGTATACCGATGCCTCGGGTCAGCGCAAAGATCAGGTTGAATATCACAACATCGTTACCTGGGCAAAGCTTGCAGAAATTTGTGGCCAATATCTCGTAAAGGGAAAGAAAGTGTACATCGATGGACGCATTCAAACACGTGAATGGGATGGACAAGATGGCCAGAAAAAGTATCGAACCGAAGTGGTGGCAGAAAACATGATCATGCTTGATCGTGGAGGAAGCCCGATGGCCGGAGGTGCGCCTGTTCCGCAGTCTGTTGGCGCAACGGCGCTTGCGGATGCTCCCGTCAGCAACCCCGACGACGAAATCAAACTTGAAGACATTCCTTTTTAATCCCTTTTTCCTTCTTCTATGCTTCAACGCACCGAAGGTCGTCACTGCTTCTTCTGTGTTCACAAAGAAGTAGTCATCGACTACAAAAATACTGATGTGTTGCGTCGATTTATTTCCTCCTTTGGAAAAATCGTTGCACGCAAACGCAATGGCGTATGTGCGGGTCACCAGCGCGAACTTGCGCAAGAAATTAAGCGTTCCCGCATCATCGGCCTCTTGCCTTTCGTTGTACGCTAAAGAAAAAGACGCTCGTAAGGGCGTCTTTTTGTTATGAAAAAAAGTGAAGATGATGTCCGTTAAGAAAAGAGAAAGGGATTTGAGAAGAGGCGTGGTTGGTATGTATTTTTTTTGGTTTGATTGAGGTGGTAAAATGTGAAAAGTTTTTCACATTTTGAACTATGAATTTTCAAGAAAAGAAAATGTACTCTCAGCTTAAGGCCTATCGTCTCTTAAAAAATCTCACACAAGACGAATTGGCAGAGAAATTGGGCATTACTCGGCGAACGATCATTTCTTTTGAAAGTGGTAAGCATTCCCCGACACTCTTTCTCGCTTATCGCATCGCAAAGTTTTTTCATTGCGCAATTGAAGACATTTTTTCTTTCGAAAGGTAGCCTTGATCCTTGCGAAGGACGCTAATGATATGCGGTTTTGCGAACGGACCAAATAATCGAATAAAGATTTTTGAAGCTGTGTATGTTATTTCGTTAAATGACGTGTACGAAGGGTCGGCATTTTCAAGAACAATTTCTTGAGAAAAAGAGGTCTTTTTTGCAAGTGAGGTGATATCTTTTATGGTATTTGCTCGATAATAAACACTAAATGCATCCTTTTCTTCTCTTCCGTAGAGGAACTTTAAAAGACGATGTGCTATTCCATCAGACATCATGCGACGGAGAGTAATAAGCGCACTTTTTTTATTGGGTGTCACAAACGCGAAAAAGCCGTTAGGTTTGAGCACGCGAAAAATTTCTTTCATCACTTCCTCGGGCTTTTCAATGTGTTCAAAGACCCATAATGACACCACTACGTCCATACTTGCATCCGGAAAGGGAAGCGAGGTGCTATTTCCTAAAATAACTTTGTCGCACGTAATGTTTCCTTGAATGGATTCTGCTGAAACGTCAAACCCTATTTTTTGAGAAAATGATTCCGCAAGCTCGTCGATGACAAAATTTCCTCGACCACAACCGAAATCAAGAACTATTGATTCCTTTGTGCAACGCTCGCGGACAAGATCGGTGAGTTTTATCATGGAATCATCCCAGCTTGGATTTTCTTCCTTGTAGCGGCGTTTATATCCAAGTTGTCGTAGCTCTTGTGGAGTAAGCTCGGTATATTGGCGAATGTAGGGCATGAGGAATAGTTTACTTATCTCAAGATAAAAATTCCAATTTGAGTAAAGAATAGATTCTATTTTGTTAAGCGAAATAGCCTTTTTACTTTTGAGCTGGTATTCTTTTCTGGAATTTTATGCATTATGACGACGCAAAACTTCGGCTTGAAACATGGAATCGTGTTCTTGAGCGTATTCATACTTTTTTTCGTACGCGAGGGTTTGTGGAGACGCATACGCCGCTGTTGGTGGCATCGCCGGGGATGGAGCCGAATTTAGATCCGCTGGCCGTGACGCTCAAGACGTTGAATGACGGGGGGAGGGAAGTGCGGGCGGGGTTGATTACGAGTCCGGAGTATTCCATGAAAAAGATGCTGGGAATGGGATTTGAGGCGTTGTATACGGTAACGCCGGTATTTCGGAATAAGGAATTGCTTGGCAAGCGATGGAGTATTGAGTTTACGATGCTCGAATGGTATCGCCAGGGTGCGGATTATACGATGTGCATGGAAGAAACGGAGGATTTGATCAATAGTGTGCTCGGTTGGGAAGGGAAGTGGGATCGGGTGAGTTATGTGGATGCGTTTGAAAAAGTGCATGGCTTTGTTCCGGCGGATGCAACGGGGGAGAGGGTTCGCAAGATCGCAGAAGGTGCGAAGATTTCTGGTGCGATGACTGATCCGCTCCATGAGGTGATTGATTCGGTGTTTTTTGCGACGGTTTTGCCCAAGATTGCGCATGGTGAGCGATATATTTTGTGCGAATTCCCTGTACCGTGCGCATCTTTATCCAAAGTAAGTGTCGACGGACGTTATGCCGAACGGTTTGAAGCGTATGTGGGCGAGCTAGAAATGTGCAATGCGTTTACCGAGTTGGTGGATGCAGATGAGCAGCGACGGCGATTTTTGGAAGAAGCCGAGGAACGTCGGAGTCTTGGGAAGGAGGTCTTTCCGGTTGACGAAGAGCTCCTTCGTCGTCTATCCTCTGTGTCGTCACCAACATACGGAAATGCCCTTGGCGTTGACCGGCTCGTCATGTTGGCCCTGGGAGTGAAGGATATCGATTCGATTCATGTTTTTCCTCCCTCAGAGAGGTTTGTGTAGGTAGGCTAGTTGGGCTAGAAGGCTAGGTATAAACGAACTTCTTACCTAGCCCGCCTAGCCTTACTAGCCTCCTTCACTACTTCATAACTTCATCTCTTCATTACTTCCCAACTTCACCTATATGTCTTCCCCCAACGATATTCGCAAAGGTACGGTGCTTAACTATGAAAATGACCTTTGGGTTATTGTGGGCTTTCAGCGCGTTTCTCCAGGAAAGGGAAGCTCATTTGTGCGTACCAAAATGAAGTCCCTTTCTTCTGGAAAGGTTGTAGAAAATAACTTTAAGTCTGCAGAAAATGTCACCTTTGAAACGGTGGGATTCAAAAAGATGCAGTACATTTTTGGTGATGAAAATACGCTTACGTTTATGGATGGACAGTCGTATGAACAGGTTGCCATTGGTCGAGATACCGTAGGCGAGGATGCGCAGTATTTGAAGGAAGGGCTTGATGTCACGGTCATCATGCACGATGACAAGGCAATCTCCATGGAGCTTCCGCTCAAAATTGAGTACACGATTGTAGAAACGGAGCCTGCGGTAAAGGGCGACACTGCTTCTGGTAACGTGCTCAAGGATGCAAAAATGGATAACGGTCTTATCGTTCGCGTGCCTATTTTTATTAAGCAGGGTGATGTGGTGATGGTGAATACTGAAACGGGGGATTATGTGGAGCGCGTGAGTAGGTAAGTTTTTTCCAAAAAACTCACTTCAGAAATGGAGTGAGTTTTTTGTTCCGTTGGGAATAAAGGCACCTTATCATGTGTAAAGTTGACAAAATGAACTCCGTATAGTACTTTACACGTGTAAATCAAAAGTACACCTATGTCCATCGATAAATCCCAATTCATTACTCCAACCCAGCTAGCCAAGATGCTGGGGATTTCTCGTGTGGCTGTTCACCAGAAAATTAAGAAAGGTGACATTATTGCTGAAAATATCGGCGATTCGTCGAAACCGACCTTTGTTATCCCCAAGGCCTCTCTTTCCGAGGAGCTTCAAGGACGAATCACGGAAGAGCAGAAGAAGGCGACGGCAAGCGTGGTCGGAAAAAAGAGTCAGCACCATGATCTTGGCTTCGAAAAAGAACTGTGGGCAGCCGCTGATAAGCTCCGTGGAAATATCGATGTCTCCGAATATAAGAACATCGTTCTCGGGCTTCTCTTTTTAAAATACATTTCGGATTCTTTCTACAAACGTCGTGAGGTACTCGCGGAAATGACTCGCGATCCAAAGAACGAGGATTTCTATGTTTCGAACGAGGAGGCTCGTAAGCAAATTCTTGAGACTAAAGATTTTTATACCGCGGAAGGTGTTTTCTACGTTCCAGAACGGTCGCGTTGGGAGTATCTCCAAACGAAGACAATGAGCGCGGATTTGGGAAAGGTTTTAGATGATGCAATGATGCTTATCGAGAAGGATAATCCTGATCAACTTGAAAATGTACTTCCACGCGTATATACAAAAACAAATCTTGATCATTCGGTATTGGGTGAATTGGTTAACATCTTTTCCCGCATTTCATTCAATCATGATTTTGATCGAGAAAAAGATATCCTTGGGCGCATTTACGAGTACTTCCTTGGGCAGTTTGCCTCAGCGGAGGGCAAACGTGGCGGAGAATTTTTCACTCCGCGTTCGATCGTAAAACTTTTAGTAGAAGTTCTTGAGCCGCGAGAGAATGCTCGCGTTTTTGATCCTGCCTGTGGAAGCGGTGGCATGTTCGTATCCATAGCTGAATATCTTCGCGAACATGGGAAGGATGCGCCAAAACTTTCATTTAATGGTCAGGAAAGCAACCAGACAACGCTTCGCCTTGCCAAGATGAACCTTGCGATCCGAGGCCTTTCCGGAAAGATCGAACTCGGCAACACTTACTATAACGACATGTTCCCGCATTTGCAGGCGGATTTCGTTATCACGAATCCTCCCTTCAATGGTGAATGGGAACCCTCGAAACTTTCGGACAACGATCCCCGGATCATTCTTGGCCTTCCCCCTTCGGGAAATGCCAACTTCATGTGGATACAGCATTTTGTGCATCATCTCGCGCCCAACGGAAACGCTGGATTTGTCATGCCAAACGGTGCGTTGGCAGTATCTGGAAAAGAAGGTGAGCTTCGACAAAAACTTATCGAAACGGATTTTGTTGACGTGATTATTTCCTGTCCCTCTAAACTTTTCTACAACGTTGGGCTTCCTGTATCGCTTTGGTTCTTATCAAAAAATAAAGGTGGTGACCGCTTCCGCTCTCGCAAAGGAGAAACGCTTTTTATTGATGCCCGAGAATTGTTCGAGCAGATTTCACGTAAGCAAGTTGTATTCAACGCAGAGCATATACAAAAGATTGCAGGGACGGTTCGTGCGTGGCGCGGAGAGGATGGAGCCGGTGCATACGAGGACATCCTTGGTTATTGCCGATCGGCAACGTTAGATGAGATTCAAAAGAACGGTTACGTCCTCACTCCAGGACGATATGTCGGACTCTCCGAGGTGGAAGATGACGGCATCTCGTTCGAGGAAAAGATGAAAAAGCTTTCCGATGAACTGCATATTTCCTTTAAACGCGGACACGAACTAGAGAATGTTATTGAGGGCAACTTGAAAGAGCTTGGATTCTAATATGTTTCTCTTTTTGGATGAGAGTGGCAATTTTACAAAGCATAACCATGAGGAGTATTTCGTGATTGGATCTTTTACGGTTGGTGATCAGCGTCGAACTGCAAAAGCTTTCCGAGCGTGGCGTGATCGGTTTCCGAGAAAGATGCGATCGCAAGCTGAGATCAAATGGTCGCAATCTGGCATCACCGACGATCTTCGTATAAAGACATTGAAATATATTGCAAAATTAGACGTGCGTATTCGGTTTGGTTATTTACTGCGAAATAATATCCCGAGTAATTTTCGGAAAAAAGGAAAAATTGAGAGCGGTAAACTTTATACCAATATTATTACCCAAATTATCGAACAATATTTTCCTAATGACGAAAAAGAGATTCATGTATTTTGCGACCAGCGCTCTTTAAATGGCGTTACGAAAAAAGAATTTGAACAATCAATTCGAGCACGAATTCTTACGCTTTGTCCTCCAGGAACCGTGGTACAAGTGGAAATGGTTGATTCTACATCGAATGCAAACATGCAGATTGTAGACTGGATCTCCGGAGCCTTGAATCGTTATCTGGAAAAATCCCCACTTGGTGAAGAATGCTACAAAATTCTCAAGAATAATTTTCTTGACCAAGGGAAGGAGTTTTTCACATGACAAACAAAAAAAGCCTGTGATACAGACTTTCTTTGGTAGAAGCAGCGTCTTATGTGATGAATATCTTCAGCTACATCTCTCGTTGCCGAGAGAAACCCCAGAAACTCCGAGGGAACGCCGAAGCATCAGATAAGATATTATTGCATGCCTCTACTAAAGAATATACCAGAATCTGAACAAAAAGTCAATCTATCCCCATATGTCAAAAACAAACGAAATTATCTGTCCAAACTGTCATGAGTCGATTTCTATCGATGATGTTTTGACGCACCAGATTGAGAGTAAACTAAAGAAAGACTTTGAAGAAAAAGAAGCTGTTCTTAAGGCATCCCTCGAAAGGGAGAATACAAAGAAGTTGGATGCACTATCTGCTGACCTTACGAAAAAAGTAAAAGCCGACGTAGCAAAAGAAGGTGAAGCAGAGCGCAAGTTTTTAGAGGAGCAACTTAAGGACAAGGAGCAAAAGCTTAAGGAGTCAGGAGAAAAAGAGCTTGAACTTCGTCGTCAGGCTGTGCAGTTAAAAGAAGAGAAAGACCGCTTTGAGCTAGAGAAACAGCGTCAGATGGATGAAGAGCGAAAGAAGATCGAAGAAGACGCATCGAAGCGAGCCACAGAGGCTCAGCAAGCTAAGATTGATCAGTTAAACAAGCAGCTCTCCGATGCCACAAAAGCGAAAGATGAGTTGGCTAGAAAGTTAGAACAAGGGTCGCAGCAGACGCAGGGCGAAGTTCAAGAAATGATTCTTGAGGAAACGCTCAAGAGTGAATTTATTTACGACGATATCATCCTTGTCCCCAAAGGAGTTAACGGAGCTGATGTAATTCAGATTGTTAAAAATAAGAATGGTATTGAGTGCGGAAAGATTATTTGGGAGTCTAAAAAGACAAAAGTTTGGACTGAAGGCTGGATTCAAAAACTTAAGGACGATCAACGAACGGTAAAAGCGGATCTCGCGGTTATCGTCTCGTCCGTTCTTCCAACGGGCGCAGACGCAATCTCTGATCGAGATGGCGTATGGGTTTGCGATATAAAATTGGCCGTTTCTGTTGCCACACTTCTTCGGCAAGAACTTCTTTCGGTAGCTCGTGAAAAGTTCAGTTCGGTTGGCAAGAATGAAAAGATGGAAGTTATGTATTCCTATCTTTCAGGAGTTGAATTCCGTCAGCGCATTGAGGCGATTGTCGAAGCGTTTCAAGGTATGAATATTTCTTTACAAAAGGAGCGTCTTGCTTATGAAAAGATTTGGACGGAGCGAGAAAAACAGATTCAAAAAGTTATTAAAAATACGATAGGTATTTATGGGGATATTAGCGGAGTTGTTCAGTTGCAAAAGATTGAGGCGTTGGAATTGCCGGTGCCAGAAGAAGAATAAATATGGACAAATTTTTGGAACAAATAAAAAAGGAGAGAAAAGAAACAACTCTTGGCGAAGTGATCACCTTTCATCGAGGTTATGATCTGCCTCTGACGGAGATTAAAAAAGGTGAATACCCGGTTGTCTTCTCGAATGGTCGAAGAGAATTTCACAATGAGTTCAAGGTTAGAGGACCCGGTGTATTTACAGGGCGAAGTGGATCGTTGGGGGGCATCTTTTACGTGGAGGAGGATTATTGGCCGCATAACACGACCTTGTACGTCAGTGATTTTCACGGTAATGATCCAAAGTTTTGTTATTATTTTTTGTCGTCATTTGATTTTGAAAAATTCAATTCTGGGACGGGAGTTCCTACCCTAAACCGTAATCACATACACGGGATGCAAGTAAAAATTCCCAATGTCCAGTATCAAAAAAAGATTGCGGCAATTTTGAGCTCTTACGATGAAAAAATACAAAACAACAACTCCATTATCAAAAATCTTGAAGCAATTGCACAAGCCATTTTTGACGAGTGGTTTGTGAAGTTTAACTTTCCTGGTCATGAGAAGGTCGGATTGGTTGAGAGTGAGATGGGGGAGATTCCGGAGGGGTGGCGAGTTGGAAAAGTCAGTGATTTTGGAAATGTAGTTTGTGGAAAAACTCCTTCAAAGTCTGAACCAAGCTATTTTGGTGGTGATATATTTTTTATAAAAATTCCTGACATGCATGGGCAGGTATTTATCATTAAAACTGAAGACAGCCTCACAGAAGCAGGTGCCAGTACTCAAAAAAATAAACTTGTGCCAGAAGGATCGATTTGTGTGAGTTGTATTGCAACCGTTGGATTGGTTTCAATTACAACGAAAGACTCACAGACGAATCAACAGATAAATACCGTCATCCCGAATGGTAAGAGTCTGCTGGAATTTCTGTACTTCAGTTTAGTAAGTAAAAAGAGTGACTTACAAGCTATCGGTTCAGGTGGATCAACGACGTTGAATGTGAATACTAATATATTCTCAAATATCAAAGTATTAGAACCCACCGGTGCAATAATTAACCTATTTCATAAAAGAGTTGCTTCGTTGTTTGAAGAAATAAAACGGTTAATTAAAGAAGTCGAGCTTTTGGAACAATCAAGAGATTTGTTATCAGTAAAGTTGATTTAGTTCTATGGAGTCCACACAAAAGACAATTTTCGTGTTTTTGGATGAGTCAGGAAATTTTGATTTCTCCCCAAAGGGGACAAAGTTTTTTGTTCTTACGGGTTTTGTCACTTTTGATCCCGTGATAAAGCGAGAAGAGTTATTGCGCTTGCGTTATCGATTACTTGTACAAGGCTTGGATCAAGAATCTTTTCACGCAACCGAGGATTCACAAGATGTGAGAAATCGAGTGTTTCGTTTGTTCGAACAACTCAATGGAACTTTTGAAGTGCATTCAGTGATAGCTCAAAAAAATAAAGCCAACCCAACTTTATATAAAAAAAACTATTATAAACGAAAAAAATTAATTGAACGAGTAACAGGATTCGGTCTTTATAAGAAATGTTGTGAGTGTTTGTTGAAATACTTATTTGAGGGAAAGCGCGAAAAAGTTGATAAAATTGTTGTCGTTCTGGGCTCTCTCTATACTGGCGACAAGAAAAAGATTGTTCTGCAAACACTAAAACATTTTTTGAAAGAAGCATTTCCCCCCGTACCATTTGAGATTTTTTCTCACTCGTCGAATTCTGATTTGAATTGTCAACTTGCTGATTATTGCTGTTGGGCAGTTTCGATTAAAAATGAGAGGAATGAGATTCGGCCTTACGAAATTATTAAGGCACACATTAAAAATCACTTTGAAATTTTTAAATCAGGAACAACTGAATTTTACAAATATGTAGATAAAAAATGACCAACCCCCCTATCCTTTCGGAAGAGCCCAGGGGCTCGTATCGGAGGGTTGGAACCTTTACCTTAAAACTACCTTAAGTAGGGCTAAAAATCAAGGAGATGTGGATATCCCGAATTCAATCTATGAACTCTCTCAACGAACAAAACTTAACCGAGCAATCCCTTATAGATTGGCTCAAGGGTCAGGGCTATGAATATGTATACGGCCCCGACATTAACCCCGGTCAGCAAAAAGCTGAGCGTGGCGATTTTCGAACTGTTGTATTGAAGGATCGGTTGGTTGGGGCTATTCGACGCCTTAATCCGCAGTTGCCTTCAGAGCAGGCCGAGGAAGTTGCAGATGATATTGCGGAATATAATCATGCGGATCTGGTTCTTGGTAATAAGGAAATGTTTTCCTGGATTACGGATGGAAAAAAGCATTCTTGGCGAACTGATGGAAACGAGAATGCCGAGTTAGTGAAACTTATTGATTATGAGAATGCAGATGCAAATGAATTTCTCGTTGTAAATCAATTCACTGTACAGGGAGCGGATTCTCTTCGTCGTCCTGATGTAGTGGTGTTTATCAATGGATTGCCGTTGTCGGTATTCGAGCTAAAAAGCGCAGTGCGTGATACTGCTTCTATCGGCGAAGCGTATCGAGATATCGAATTGTACAAAAAAGAGATTCCAAAGCTCTTCTTGTATAACCAAGTTATCGGACTTTCTGATCTTCATACGGCGAAGCATGGAACGATTTCCTCTTCCTGGGAGCGTTATGGGGCATGGAAAGGGGTAAAGACGGATGATGATGCGCCAAAAGATGCGAGTCAACTTGAAGTACTCGCAATTGGCTTATTCGAAAAGCATCGTTTCTTGGACGTGCTTCGGAACTTTATCGTCTTCGAGGCAGATGGAGATGGAGACGCAGTTACCTACACGAAGAAAATGTGTCTGTATCATCAGTATTACGGAGTCAATGAGACCGTTGAAAGCACGATACGCGCCGTGGGAGGCGAACAGGATCACAAGATCGGTGTTTTCTGGCACACGCAAGGATCCGGAAAATCACTTTCCATGGTTTTCTACGTTAACAAAACCAATCGCATCGATGCATTGAAAGGCCCGGCCTACGTCTTTCTTACCGATCGCGAAGATTTGGATGATCAGCTTTTTAAGACGTTTAAACGGACAGGATATGGAACGCTTGCAAAACGAGCGTTGAGTATCGCAGACCTAAGGAATCGACTCGGACATTTACAGAGCGAACTTATTTTCACTACGATCCAAAAGTTTAAGGAAGATCCAGACGCGAATGCGGTATTAACGGATCGCGAGAACGTGATTGTACTTGCTGATGAAGCCCACCGTACTCAATATAGTGGTCTTGCTGGGAGTGTACGACAGGCTTTGCCAAACGCGAGCTTTTTAGGCGTTACAGGAACTCCTATCTCGAATGACGATAAGGACACGGTAAGGGTGTTCGGGCCAATAGTAAGTGAGTATCGCATTGGTAAGGCGGTACGGGACGGTGCAACGGTTCCTATTTATTACGAGGGGCGTCTTGTGCCACTGCACATGGCGGATAAGTTTATCGATTCAAAATTCGATAGCTTACTTGGGGAAATTATCGTTGATGAGAAAACAAAAGCTCGTAAAGAGTGGGCAGTACTTGAAGAGATTGTTGGAGCGCAGAGTCGTATAGAGGAAGTTGCAAAAGATGTTGTTCGTCACTTCACGAATCGCCCTATTGAAGGAAAGGCGATGATCGTGACAATGAGTCGAAGAATCGCAGTTGCAATGTACAAAGAGATTCAAAAGATACCTAATGCCCCTGAATGCGCGGTAGTTATATCTGATAGCGATGAATATGTGTCAGATATTCAAACCGAGCGTGACGTAAAGAAGCTGGAAAAAAGATTCAAGAAAATAAACGATCCGCTCAAGATCGCGATTGTTTGCGATATGTGGCTAACGGGTTTTGATGTCCCGTGCCTCCACACCATGTATCTTGATAAGCCGCTTAAAAACCACGGACTCATGCAGGCAATCGCCCGTGTCAACCGGGTGTTTAAGGATAAACCGGGTGGACTTATTGTTGATTACATCGGTATCGCAGACAACCTCAAAAAAGCGTTGGCAGTATATGATTCCGGAACTCAAAAAGAGGCGATGATTCCTCTTGATGAGATTATCTCAGAAATGAATGCGCTACATAAACAAAGTATCGCGTTTCTGGATAGCATCACATATTCGGATTGGAAAAAACTGAAGGGTACGGAATTGTCTCGGTTGTTGCAGTCTTGTATTAACGCGGTAATTTCAAAGAACGGAATTCTTTCCGACGATCAAAAGATGCAGTACATCGGTACCGTTGGAAAATTGTCGAAGTTACATGCATTGGTCATGCCAAGCGAACCAGCCATGAAGATTGCTGGTGATGTGCAATTCTTTCAAGCGGTTCGCGAAGGAATCGCGAAGCAAACGGTTATTCCAAAGGCAGTTTTCCCTGAAGAAACGGAAAGTGCAATTCGTTCGCTGCTTCATGATGCCGTTCAGGCCGAAGAAGTCATTGATTTATTTGCTGTTGCAAACGAATCGAAGAGTATCTCTATTTTCGATGAGAAGTTTGCCGAAGAAATTCGCAAATCTGAGTACAAAAACCTTGCCGTTGATACCGTTCGCAAATTACTGGATAAGGAAATTGTTACTCGAATGCGAATGAACAAGGCGCGCTATGAGACGATGCTTACTTTGCTTTCCGATCTCATTGAAAAATACGAGAACAACGTGATTAGCTCGGCGGAAATCATCAAACGTCTTCTTGAGATCGCTGGAGAAATCAAAAAGCTCGATGAAGAAAGTCAGGCACTTGGACTGTCCCCTGAAGAAATCGCATTCTACGATTCGCTAGAAAAGAATCCCGACCTTAAAGATACCGGGATTGATATTAAAGAATTCGTAAAAGATCTCACAAAACGTATTCGAAGAGACCTCGCAATCGATTGGACAAATAACGAAACCATTAAAGCTCGTATTCGTCAGAATGTTCGTTTGATGTTGATTCAACGAGGCATTCTTCAAGAAAAACAAACTGAGCGTCTTATCGAGTTCATTTACTTTGAGACCGTGCGTGTCTATAAGGAGTTTGAACCGGTCTACGCTTAAATTGGTTCATATGTAGCGATTTTCATACTTTGCTACAATGTTGAACGTATATGGCAAAGCGAAAAGCAAAAAAGTACGAAGAGGAGGAATATGCCTTTGATGAAGGAGGTGGGGGGATTCTTTCTAGTATTCTTGCGGTGATTGTTATTGCGCTTGGCGTGGTGATGCTTTTGGCGATGGTGGGGCTTGCGGGTTCTGCGGGAGATAGTATTGATAACGCCCTTGCTTCTGGTGCAGGGATGGGGCGCATTGTTTTTCCGTTGTTACTTTTGGGTATTGGAACAGACATGATTTTAGGCGATCGTCGCTTTTTGTCGCTGCGCACGTTGTTGTCGGCAACGGCGATTACGCTTGGTGTAACCGGTCTTTTGCACGTGCTCTTTGTGCGAACGGTTACTGATGAGGCGCTTCGTCATGCGGGTGGAGTGTTTGGGCTTGTGTTTGGTTCGTGGGTTGCGGGAGCATTTGGCGGTTTAGTTGCGGGCTTTTTAGCGCTTGTTGCGATGGTTGTGGGCGTTATCGGCATTACGAATATTCCTCTCGGGGTGATGCTTGCGCCGTTATTTGATGTGCTGCGTTCCACAAAAGAGTCTCTCGCAACTGCGAAAGTTGTGCGTTACGACGAAGAGGGTAAGCCAAAAAAGGGATCGACCAATGCATCCGTCCAAAAAGAACAAGATGAGAACGAAGATGAAGACGTAGAGACGCCATTCATGGCGTCTCGTGATCGCGACAAGGATAATGACGACGGAGACAACGAATCCGCAGAAGAAGAAAAATCCGCAAAGGCTGTAAAGGTATTTCAAATGATGCAATCGGCCAAAAAGGAGGGGGAACAGGTTATTACCTCAAGCGAACCTCGTCGCACGGTAGATATTCCACTCGATCTTCTTGATAATCGTCGGAGCGAAGCAAAGCCGGGAGATATTACACGCAATCAGGAAATTATCGCGAAAACATTGCGACAGTTTGGTATTGATGTAGAAATGAGCGAAGTGCGTGTGGGGCCAACGGTTACGCAATACGCATTTCGTCCGGCACAAGGAGTGAAGCTTGCGCGGGTTATTGCTTTGCAAAACGATCTTGCTCTTGCGCTTGCTGCGCATCCTATTCGTATTGAAGCGCCTATCCCAGGAAAGGCATTAGTGGGTGTTGAAGTGCCTAACCAAACGGTGGCGCGCGTTACGCTGCGTGAGCTTATTGAGTCGCCAGATTTTGAAAAGAGAAAGTCGCAATATTCTGTTCCGCTCGGGCGTGATATTTCGGGAAGCGTTCCCCTTTTGCAAGTGGAGCGTGCGCCGCACATGCTCGTTGCAGGTGCAACGGGAAGTGGAAAGTCGGTGTGTTTAAATACCATGATCATTTCGCTTCTGTATCAAAACGGTCCGGATGATTTGAAATTCATCATGGTTGATCCGAAGCGCGTAGAATTGGGCGTGTATGCGGGTATTCCGCATCTTTTGGTGCCGCCTATTGTGAAAGCAGAAGAGGCGGTGAATGCGCTTAAGTGGGGTGTGCGGGAAATGGAACGACGTCTTGATTATTTGGCGAAGTTTAATGCAAAAGATATTGATTCCTATAATGCAAAGTCTTCCGAAAAGATGCCGCGCATTATTATCATTATCGATGAGTTGGCGGATTTAATGATTCAAAACAAGCGCGATGTTGAAGCAACGGTGGTGCGTATTGCGCAAATGGCGCGTGCGGCGGGCATCCATCTTATTCTTGCAACGCAGCGTCCGTCGGTGGATGTTATTACCGGAACCATTAAGGCAAATATTCCTACGCGTTTGGCGTTTGCGGTTGCTTCACAAGTTGATTCGAAAACGATTCTTGACGTTGCAGGTGCGGATAAATTGCTTGGTCGTGGTGACATGTTGCTTTCAAATGCTGAGCTGAGTAAACCCAAGCGTATTCAAGGCGCTTTTATTTCAGAAGAAGAGATTGAAAACGTCGTTTCTTTTCTTAAAAAAGAAAGTACGCCGGATTATAATTATCAAATTATTGAAGGAGGAAAAGGTGACAATAGTGGAGGCGTTTCTTTGGGAGGAGATGATGCTGATCCGCTTCTTGAAGAGGCTATTCAAATTGCTATTGATGCAGGGCATCTTTCAACGTCGTATCTACAGCGTCGCATGAAGATTGGCTATTCGCGAGCAGCGCGTATCCTTGATCTTCTCGAAGAGATGGGAGTTGTCGGTCCTTCGGATGGTGCAAAGCCCCGTGAGGTGCTGGTGACATCCTGGCCGCCGCATGGGTCGAGTATGGAAGAATACGATAATGATGACGCAGGGGCGGAACACCTTCCGCCCCCTGATGGTGATCAGGATGAGGACGTAGAGACGCCATTTATGGCGTCTCGCGATAATGATCATGACGACGAAATCGACGAAGATGTGGACGAAGATATCGTGAAAAAGTAAAAAGAAAGGTACAACCACAGGCGTATGGTTTTTGTACGTCGTCCTTTAGAAAGTGAGGCGCAAACGCTCGGCGAGCGTTTGCGTCTTTTGCGACGCACGCAGGCGGTTACCATGGATATGATTGTTGCAGCAACACGTATTCAACGTAGTTACTTGGAGGCGCTTGAGTGGGGAAGGTATCACGAGCTTCCTGATCCGCTGTATACGCGAAACTTTATTCGCGCGTATGCCCGGTATCTTGGTGCAGATGAAACCTATTTTCTCGAACTTTTTTCGCTTGAGGTTGCGCGTTCCGATCTCCTCGCTCCTCACCGACTTCCTCGTACCCGTGCTCGCCGATTTCTTTTCCTTTCTCTTCCGCAAATTTTTACGGGAAGTTTTATTGCGTTTGTTTTTTTCTTGGGTGTTTTTTGGCTGTGTTCTCGTATTTACGTAGGTTTTCTTCCGCCCACGCTTCACGTTGTTGCTCCTCTTGAAGAATCCATTGTAGGTGTCCCTTATGTTGTTGTAACCGGATCGGCGGATGATACGAATATTTCCATTCGTATTAATGATCAAATGGTTCCTTTGTCGCCTGAGGGGGCTTTTTCTTTAGAAGTGCCTTTGCAAGTAGGTCCGAATCGCCTTTTTATTTCTGCACGTTCTCGGTACTCTTCTGCGTTTAGTGATGAGCGAATTGTGGTATATCAGCCGGCGGATGTGGATAAGTTACGAGAATAAGGAGAAGAAAAAGAAAAAGTAGGATACACTTATGTTCGGTTTTTGTTCGCACTCTTTATCATCTCGTACAAAAATTTTCTTTATTCATTTCGTTATACAACATTATGGCAAAAACACAGGTTAATCCGCGTCTTGCTGCTGCGGCGCAAGCAATGGAGCAAATTAAGGAACGTTTTGGTGAGGGAAGTATCATGCGTTTTGGTGAGGCAAAATCTACCAATGTTGATTCTATTACTACGGGATGTCTCTCTATCGATTTAGCATTGGGTGTTGGTGGAGTTCCTCGTGGTCGGGTTATAGAAATTTATGGTCCAGAATCTTCGGGTAAAACAACACTTGCGCAGCACATCGTTGCCGAAGTGCAAAAAAAAGGAGGTGTGGCAGCTTTTGTAGATGCTGAGCATGCGCTTGATCCTGATTACGCCCGAAGAATTGGTATTAAAGTTGAAGATCTTATCATTTCCCAGCCAGACAGTGGGGAACAAGCATTAGAAATTGTCGAAACCCTCGTTCGTTCAAACGCAATCGATGTTATTGTTATCGATTCTGTTGCCGCGCTTGTTCCTAAGGCGGAAATTGAAGGGGAAATGGGAGATCAGCATATGGGGTTGCAGGCTCGTCTTATGAGTCAGGCGCTTCGCAAGCTTACGCCTATCGTTTCCAAATCAGGAACGGTTGTTATCTTTATTAATCAAATCCGTATGAAAATCGGCGTGATGTTTGGAAATCCCGAAACCACGCCGGGAGGAAATGCGCTCAAGTTTTATGCGTCTGTTCGTGTAGAAATTCGTCGGAGTGCGCAAATTAAGCAAGGAGAAAAGATTATTGGAAATCGTGTTAAAGTAAAAGTCGTAAAAAATAAAGTCGCGCCTCCGTTCCGTACGGCCGAGTTCGATATCATGTATAACGAAGGCATTTCTTTAACGGGAGATGTGCTCGATTTGGGTGTTGCGCTGGGAGTTATTGAAAAACGTGGTAATTCTTACGGATTTGGTGAAGAAAAAATTGGTGTGGGACGCGAGGCTGCAAAAACATATCTCAAAGAACATTCAGAGCTTTTTGCCAAGATTTCCGATGCCGTGCGGGTTCAGGCAAAGCAAATAGAAGAAGATGGACTTCCTCCTGTTAAAAAGCCTGCGGAAGATCCGGCCGAAAATGCTCCTGATGCGGTGACTGAATAGCTTGTCAGATTGGTACCTCCTGAGTATTCTCAGGAGGTACCGTTCTCTTCGTCCACCGATATTGCGGGGTAAGACCAAACGTTGCCAGGATCTCTTGGCTTTTTCTAACTCGTGTTTGTGTTCTTGTCCTGCATATTTGGTGGGTGAAGGGTGTATTTGACGCCTGCACTTTCCATCTGTTATACTTTTGTGACTAAAATTCTTGACTCGTTTGGCATGCCGAATAGCCAAATGTGCGCTGTTACAAGCGGAATTTATTCCTTTGTTGCGGCCGCAGCCCAAAACGAGCTCGTTCGTTAAAGACATCTTGCTCCAGCAAGGTGCCTTTTGCGTTTTTGGCAATCGGTATTGATGCGTATGGCGAAAGCACTTTCTTCCAAGAAGAACGCGGTAGACACTACCCCTTCTTCTGTTGCTGTTCATGCTCCTCGTAAGCTTTTTGAGCACGTCAATACCGCTGCAGATCTCCCCGATCTTATTGCGGCACAAAAAGCATCTTATGCCTGGTTTTTGGAGCAAGGCGTTCGTGAGCTTTTTGACGAAGTTTCTCCTATTCGCGACTTTATTGGTCGTGATCTTGAGCTTTCCTTTGGTGAGTACTATTTGGATGATCCAAAATTTGATGAGCTTACGAGCCGTTTGAAAAACGTTACATTTGAGGCTCCCATGCGTGTAAAGGCGCGCTTAAAGAATTTGCGTACCAATGAAACAAAAGAACAAGAAATTTACTTGGGCGATTTTCCGGTCATGACTCCTCGGGGAACGTTTATCGTTAACGGCGTTGAGCGTGTGGTGGTTTCTCAGCTTGTGCGTTCCGCGGGTGCATTTTTTACTGCAGAAACGGTGCGCGGTCGCCGTCACTACGGAGCAAAAATTATTCCTAACCGTGGTGCATGGCTTGAGCTTGAAACCGATGCGAAGAATGTTATTTGGGTAAAAATTGATCGTAAGCGTAAGGTGGCTATTACTGCACTTTTGCGTGCATTTGGATTTAACACTAATGAAGAAATTCTTGCCTTGTTTAAAGATGTTGATATTCATCCTTCTATTAGTTACATCGAATCCACTTTGCAAAAAGATATTTCTACAAGCGAAGAAGAAGGTTTGCGCGAAGTGTACAAGCGTGTTCGTCCGGGTGATCTTGCAACTGCAGACAATGCGCGTTCGCTTATTCATGCGATGTTCTTCAATTTTGATCGGTACGATCTTGGTCCGGTAGGCCGTTATAAATTTAATATTCGTTTTGGCATTCAAAATTCCGAAGAAGGTGTGCATGTTGAAGAAAATCGTATTCTTGCACGCCAAGATTTGGTGAACATCGTGAGTGAAATTATTCGTTTGAACATTGAGCAGCACGAGCCAGATGATGTTGATCACTTGGGTAACCGTCGTATTCGTTCGGTGGGTGAATTGCTTCAAGCACGTTTGCGTATTGGCTTGGCACGTATGGAGCGCATTGTAAAGGATCGCATGTCCACGCAGGATATCGATAGTCTTACGCCGGGAAAACTGATCAATGCGCGTCCGGTTATCGGCGTGGTGCGTGAGTTTTTCATGTCATCCCAGCTCTCGCAGTTCATGGATCAAACAAATCCTCTTGCTGAGCTTGAGCACAAGCGTCGGTTGTCGGCTATGGGTCCGGGTGGTCTTTCTCGTGAGCGTGCAGGTTTTGAAGTACGCGATGTGCACACTACGCACTACGGACGCATTTGTCCTATTGCTACTCCAGAAGGTCCAAACATTGGTTTGGTGGGTCACCTTGCAAGCTACGCACGCGTGAATCCGTTTGGCTTTATCGAGGCTCCTTATCGCAAAGTTGTGCAAGAAAAAGGGCGTGCGCGTGCAACAGATGAGATTGTGTATTTGGATGCATTTACCGAAGAAAAGAATGTTACGTGCCCTGCAACCATTCGTTTAGATGATAGGGGATATATTGTTGATGACTATGTTGAAGCGCGTCGTTACGGCAAGCCAAAATTGGTTGCTGCTTCCGAGGTAACGTACATGGACGTTGCATCAAACCAAATCATCTCTATCGGTACTTCACTTATTCCTTTCCTTGAGCACGACGACGCAACGCGTGCACTCATGGGAACGAACATGCAACGTCAGGCAGTTCCTACCATTCGTCCGCAAGCTCCTCTTGTGGGAACGGGTGTTGAGTATCGTGCGGCACGAGATTCCGGTCACGTGTTGTTGGCAGAAGATGCGGGTACGGTTGTTGCTTCTGATGGTATTAAAGTGACCATGGGTTACAAAACCTTGGGTGAAAAAACTTATAAGCTCAACAAATATCTTCGCTCAAACAACTCCACCGCAATTACCGAGCGCCCAACGGTTTTTCCTGGGCAACAGGTAAAGGCAGGTGATGCACTTGCGGATGGCCCTTCGGTTTCGCAAGGCGAACTTGCGCTTGGTCAAAACATGCTTGTTGCTTTCATGAGTTGGCATGGCTACAACTATGAAGATGCGGTGATCGTTTCTGAACGCGTGGTGCAGCAAGATCGTTTTACTACCATTCACTTGGAGCATCTTTCGCTTGATGTGCGTGATACCAAGCTGGGTGTTGAAGTAGTTACGTCCGACATTCCTAACGTTTCTGAAGAAAAGCTTAAGCATCTTGATGCAGAGGGTATTATTCGTGTAGGCGCTGAAGTAAAGAGTGGAGACATTTTGGTGGGTAAAATTACCCCAAAGGGCGAAACCGAACTTTCTCCCGAAGAAAAATTGCTTCGTGCCATTTTCGGCGAAAAAGCCCGCGAAGTGCGCGATTCTTCGTTGTATCTTGAACATGGTCGCAAAGGAAAGGTGGTTGATGTAAAGATTTTTTCTCGCGAAGAAGGAGATAACCTTCCTCCGGGCGTGATGAAAACCATTCAAGTAACTATTGCCGATCTTCGTAAATTGCAAGCGGGAGATAAGGTTGCAGGACGTCACGGAAACAAGGGTGTTGTTTCTATCGTTGTTCCTATTGAAGACATGCCGTTCATGGACGATGGTCGTCCGGTTGATGTGATCCTTACACCGCTTGGTGTGGTTTCTCGTATGAACCTTGGTCAGATTTTAGAGGTGCACCTTGGACTTGCGGCGCAAAAACTTGGCTACCGCGTTGCAACGCCGGTATTTGCGGGTGCTCCTGATCACGCCATTAAGGAAGAATTGGTAAAAGCAGGATTCCCTGATACCGGACAGGTTGAGCTGTATGACGGTAAATCGGGTGAAGCATTTGAAAATCCAGTGACCGTGGGAATCATGTACATGCTCAAGCTTAACCACATGGTTGAAGATAAAATGCACTCACGTTCTATTGGTCCGTACTCGCTTATTACGCAGCAGCCACTCGGAGGTAAGGCACAATTTGGTGGACAGCGTTTTGGTGAAATGGAAGTGTGGGCTTTGCAGGCATACGGTGCTTCACACATGCTGCAAGAAATTCTCACTATTAAATCCGATGACGTTCCGGGTCGTGCAAAGGCATACGAGTCTATCATCAAAGGAGAGCCTATTGTGAAGGTGAATATTCCCGAATCGTTCAATGTGCTTATTCGCGAATTGAAAGGTCTTGGTTTGGACGTAGAGCTCCTCAAGCACAATAAAAAAGTAGAACTTGGTGATGGCAATGTGCCACGTCGCCCATAACCACGATCATCTATGGCAATGAAATTTGAAACGCTCAAGTCCACTGACTTTGATGCTATTCGTCTCAAGCTCGCATCTCCGGATGTGATTCGTTCTTGGTCGTACGGTGAAATTACCAAGCCAGAAACGATTAACTACCGTACCCAAAAGCCCGAGAAACAGGGTTTGTTCGCTGAAGAAATTTTTGGACCTTCCAAAGATTGGGAATGTTATTGTGGAAAATATAAAAAAATTCGGTACAAGGGTATTATTTGTGACAAATGTGGCGTTGAAGTAACGCAATCCTCGGTGCGTCGTGAGCGCATGGGACACATTGAACTCGCGGCTCCGGTAACGCACATTTGGTTCTTGCGCGGTGTGCCTTCAAAAGTTGGTTTGATGCTTGATTTGGGTGTGCAGCAGCTTGAAAAGGTGGTGTACTTTGGTGCGTTCATTATTACGGATGTGAACGAAGAGGCACGCCAAATGACCATTGAACAAGTACGCGAAGAATATAAAGCAAAAAAGCGTACCATTGAAGGCGAGCGTAAGCGTGATGAGCAGCGTGCAGAAGAAAGCATGGCTGATAAAAAGGCTGATTTGAAAAAGGAACTTGCACGCATTGAAGCAATGACCGCAGAAAAGCTTGATGAGCTTGAAAAAGATTTTATCCAAGTCGATAAAGATCTTAAGGAAATTGCTCCTCTTCGTATTATTTCCGAAGTAACGTATCACGACTGGTCCATGCGCTATGGACACATGTTTGATGCGGGCATTGGCGCAGAAGCGATTATTAAATTGCTCGACCGCATCAACGTTGCTGACACCATCATCAAACTCACCGAAGAACTTGAAAGCACGTCTTCTAAAGCAAAGGCTGATCGCATCATGCGCCGCCTCAAGCTTTTCCGTGCGCTGCAAAAAAATGAGGTTGCACCAGGATGGATGATTTTGCGCGTACTTCCCGTTATCCCTCCTGATTTACGTCCGATGGTTCCGCTTGATGGAGGACGTTTTGCAACGTCTGATCTTAACGATTTGTACCGTCGTGTTATTAACCGTAACAATCGTTTGCGTCGTTTGTTTGCGCTGAACGCTCCTGAAGTTATTACGCGTAACGAAAAGCGCATGTTGCAAGAAGCGGTTGATTCGCTTATCGACAACTCCGCACGTCAATCAAAAACGGTGCTTGCGGCAACGGGTAAAAAACGTCAGCTTAAGTCTCTTGCAGACTTTTTGAAGGGTAAACAGGGTCGTTTCCGCCAGAACTTGCTTGGTAAGCGTATCGATTATTCCGGACGTTCGGTTATTGTGGTTGGTCCGCACCTCAAGCTTTCGGAATGTGGTATTCCTAAGAAAATGGCGCTTGAATTGTTCCGTCCATTTGTTATTTCAAAGCTTATTGCGCGTGAATACGTGCACAATATTCGTTCTGCAAATCGTTTTATTGAAAGCGATCGCCCTGAAGTGTGGGATATCTTAGAAGAAGTAACGCGTGATAGTTATGTGCTGCTCAACCGCGCACCAACGCTGCACCGTTTGGGTATTCAGGCATTCCGTCCCAAGCTTATTGAAGGAAAGGCACTCCAGATTCATCCTTTGGTGTGTGAAGCGTATAACGCAGACTTCGACGGAGACCAGATGGCCGTGCACGTTCCGCTTACGGCAGAAGCACGTTGGGAAGCAGAGAACATCATGCTTTCTATTCGTAACTTGCTGAAGCCTTCGTTTGGTGGACCGGTTGCAACGGCGGGTAAAGATATTGCATGGGCATCGTTCTACCTTACGATGACCTTTACCGAACCTGACGAAAAGAAGATGCGTTCTTTTGCTAGTGCAACGGATGCGCTCTACGCGCTTTCTCAGCAAGCGATTACGTACCAAGAATGGATTCGCGTTACCATGAACGGTGAACGTGTGGTTACTACTGCGGGTCGTATTATCGTGAATCAAAAGTTCCCAGAAAAAATTGGTTTCCAAAACAAAGTGATTGGTAAAAAGGAAATTGCAAACATTATTCGTGATGTTCTTGAATACTACGGCCAGGAATACACTGCAGATATTTTGGATGAACTCAAAGATCTTGGTTTTGCGTACGCAACGAAAATGGGTTACTCGTGGAGCATGTCCGGTCTTCCTGAAGTTCCGGGAAAGATTGAAATTATTGAAGAAGGAGATCGTCGTATTTTGGAAGTTGAAGATTATTATGCACAAGGTTTGTTAACGCAAAGCGAGCGTCATGCGCAGGTTATTAAAGTGTGGACCGAAATTAAGGATCGCATTTCTGAGCTTGCAAAAACCGTTCTTCCCCAGCGCAGTTCGGCGTACACCATGATTGAATCGGGTGCGCGTGGTTCTATGGCGCAGCTCACACAGACCATTGGTATGATTGGTTTGAAGAGCTCACCTTCAGGAGATATTATTGAACTTCCCGTAAAGTCATCGTTTAAAGATGGTGTTTCGGTGCTCGAGTTCTTTATTTCTTCTCACGGTGTGCGTAAAGGTTTGACCGACACTGCACTGAAAACCGCAAACGCAGGATATCTTACGCGTCGTTTGGTGGATGTTGCGCAAGATGTGGTTGTTCGCCAAGAAGACTGTGGTGATGAACTCGGCGTGCACATTACGCATAAAGAATCTGAAGAAATTGGTGAAGCGCTTTCTATTCGTATTTTGGGCCGTTACGCCATGAGTGACATTTTCTTGCCAGGAGAAAAGAAGCCAGTTATTAAAAAAGACGAATTGATTACTGAAGAACATATTCGTGCGGTAAAAAATACCGGAAAAGATATTGATGATGCGCATGTACGTTCCGTGATGACATGTAAGATTCGTCGCGGCGTTTGCCAAAAGTGTTATGGCTACGATCTTGCGCACAACAAGTTGGTAAAGATGGGTACGGCGGTAGGTATTATTGCTGCGCAGTCTATTGGTGAGCCAGGTACGCAGCTCACCATGCGTACGTTCCACACGGGTGGTGTGGCAGGTAAAGATATTACGCAGGGTCTTCCTCGTGTTGAAGAATTGTTCGAGGCACGTTTGCCAAAGCGTAAAGCGGTGATGACCGAAGTTTCTGGTATTGCGGAAATTGAAAAGTCTGAACGGACGGTGGTGCAAATTGGTACGGGGAGAAAGATCGTGGATACCATGCCTGGCCAGAAAATTGTACGCGTGCGCCATAGCGCAGTTGATGAGAAAAATTACGTTATTGGTCGCGGCGGAAAGGCGCTGGTTGCTGATGGAGATAAGGTGCGTGTGGGAGATGCACTTGCAGAAAAAACATCGGGAGAAAAAATTCTTTCTGAAGTTGCGGGTACGGCAAAAACAAGCCGTGGTGTGGTAACGGTGGTACACGATGCAGAAAAAGTACGTGAATACATCATTCCTCACGGATACTCGCTGTACATTAAGGATGGTGATGAGGTGCAGGCGGGTGATGCGCTCACTGATGGCCACTTGGACTTGCAGGCACTCTTTAAGGCAAAGGGTCAGTACGCGGTGCAGATGTACCTTTCTAAGGAAATGCAGTTCATCTACTCTTCGCAAGGTCAGAAGCTCAACAACAAGCACATTGAGGTGATTATTCGTCAGATGTTCAGCCGTGTGCGTGTGGCAGACATTGGTGATTCTGAGTTATTGCCGGGCGAAGTGATTGAAAAGTCTACGTATCTTGATGAGTTTGATCGCATGGAAAAGGTGGGAGGAAAGCTTCCTGAGTGCGAATCATTACTGCTCGGCGTAACGAAGGTTTCGTTGTCTACCGAATCTTGGCTCTCGTCATCCTCCTTCCAAGAAACTGCACGTGTGCTTATTAACGCTGCAGTAACTGGAAAGGTTGATGGTTTGGCGGGATTGAAGGAAAACGTGATTATTGGTCGCCTTATTCCTACGGGAACGGGTTTTGAAGGAAATGAGATTGCGATTGATGATCGAACGGACAAGGTAGAACTTGTTGTGCAAGATGTCTCCGCACAAGAAATTGCAGAAAGTGGTCCGCAAATGGGAGTAACGGTAGGTGAGGAACCTACGGTGAAGTTGGAAGAGTAAGAAAAACCCCCTCGGCACGCAGATGCGTCCGAGGGGTTTACTGTTTGTCACGAGGACGGAAGATCCAGAGGAGGCACAGGCTTGCAATCATGCATGCACTTGCGCCGCACCAGATGGTGCGAATGAGCGGAACGCCGTCGGGCATCCCTTTGCTCAGGTTATACACGAGTGCGGGAAAGATGATGTATGCGCCTTTGCCGAGTGACGAGATAATGGACAGTGTGGTGGTCCGCACTTCGTCTCGGACACGCTTTGCGATGAACGTGTCCATAAGCGGTTGGAACATGCCGCGCCCGAGCTGCAGGAGTACAAGTACGCTGATCTGCATCGGGATGCGTGACGTTTGTGCGAGTACGGCGACACCGAGCGCGGGAAGCGCAAGTGTTGCGAGAATGGCTCCGTGTTCGGTCATTTTTCCGTGGCCGAAACGCCGAATAATCCAGCCTCCGAGCGTCACCGGAATGAACGCGCAGACCCACACAGCCGACATTCGCTCTTCGCCCACCGAAGCTCTGAAGTAGAGCGTCCAGTAGTTGAAGTAGGGGATGAGCATCCCCATGATCGTGGCGCTTGCCGCGATCCAGATGAGGTTGTGGTTTTTGAACTCGTTGAACCCTCTGCACAGCGTTTCTTTTTGCGAAAGCTGTTGCTGCTTGACTTCGGGATAGCGCCGCATGACCGTGGCGATGAGCACGAGGTTGAGCACGTTGCCAATGACGAAGGGAAGCCAGATCGTCATTTGCGTTGGGTTCCTCACGAGTCCGCCGAGCGCACCTGCGCCGAGCGCGAGCATGCTGCGGAGTACTTGCGTGGTACCGAAGAGTTTGGTGAGACGCAGCTCGTTGCCGTCACTGTTGTCGTTCTCCTGTTGCGCGGCGCTGATGATCCATGATCTGAGCGCATTTCCCCCGATCGACATACCTACGCCGATCGTGAGTTCTCCGGCAAGCGCGCTGTGAAAGTTCGTCGCAGTCACATAGAACATCCCGCCTACGCAGAGCACAATGCTGGAGATGCCGAGTGTGCGAACTCGCGACACGCGATCTGCGTAGAGACCCGCAGGAATCTCGCTCACGAGCATGCATATCCAGAACAAGGATTCCATCATGCCGATTTGCGCTACGGTGATGCCGAGCTTTTGCAGTCCAGGGATACACGTGGTGGCGCCCCAGGAGAGCCCGAAGTCGAAGCACACAATGAAGGCGAAGTAGATGTACCGAGCGTTGAGAAGGGGTTTTTTCACGGTTCCTCCAGAAAATGAAAAACGGCCCAGGAATTTCCAGGCCGTTTCGATGCGCAATACACTTTTTATGCATTATGAACATCGTTTCGCCCGGAAATTCCAAACATGCACGGCAAAGACACCGGCAAAAGAGGAATAGGTTGGACGAAGAAAGATTTTCATAACTGTGAACTTTAGCTAAAAAAGCTGTTTGTGTCAAAGTATATTGGGGATAGAGCTATGAGTAGGCAAGAAGGCTGGTGGGCTAGTTCGTCCGTATGACATATCAAGGTATCATGCAGGGGTATGCAAAAGTCACGGAGAGTGCTGGGTTTTGATCCGGGATATGGGCGCCTGGGATTTGGGGTTATTGATGTAGTAAAAGGAAATGCGGTGTATGTGGGATGCGGGGTGCTTACCACGCTTGCTGGGGGAGAGCCATCGATGCGTCTTTTAGAAATTGTGCGGGATGTTCGGACGTTGTTTGAAAAATATCAGCCCGAAGAACTTGCCATTGAGTCGCTTTTTTTTGGAAAAAGTAGCACTACGGCACTGCGTGTTGCCGAGGTGCGGGGCGTTCTTTTGTATTTAGCCGCAGAGCGGGGAATGCCTATTGTTGAAATAAAACCGGTTGAAGTAAAAATGGCACTTACCGGCTATGGCAAGGCAAAAAAAGCACAAATGCAGCAGATGATTACGCGCGTGTTGTCGCTTAAAACCATCCCACAACCTGATGACGCTGCGGATGCGCTTGCGATTGCCTGGACCGCGGCGATGAAGTTGCGGATATAAAACAAAAATCGTCTCTGTAAAAGAGACGATTTTTGTTTTCAATCCCTCCATAGCTCGATACTATCGAGCAAAGGGGGATGGAGCGGGTAGTGGGAGTCGAACCCACATCATCAGTTTGGAAAACTGAGATAATAACCGCTATACGATACCCGCTTGTGTTGTAGAGACGGCCAGCCGGGCCGTCTGTACGTTGCCAAACATCACCGAAGAAAAGGGTACATCAAGAAAAAAGGTTTTGCAACGGAAAGATGTCGATAAAAAGACAAACCCCCGCGTCGTACGAATGCGACTGCGGGGTTACGGGGGAGGGGAGGTGCTCCCCGAGATGAAGGGCCTGCGACGAGCGGGGGCCGGTGGGGCCCTCTTTCTGCTGACGGTGATAGCGAAGCCGGATCAAGCGCAAATCCTCTGGAGCAGTCGAGATATAGCCGTTACAATAGATGG
>CAYPWV010000004.1:0-71463 GCA_964414795.1 uncultured Gammaproteobacteria bacterium | reverse complement strand
ACTTTTAGTCCGAGCTTCTATAAACCTACGGGCTTTCAGCCCGTAGTGGTTTAGTACTCACATCACTATGATGTTTCTTCCGATCATTTGCTTGGCGCTTGCAGGTTTTATTGCCTGGTGGGCGCACCATGAAGGGAGCCAACCGCTCTATATGCTTTCGTTTGCCCTTGTTGTTGCAGCATTAAGCACTGCACTTATTTCTTATTTAGCGCTTTCAATCGTGTAATTTTTATGGAAGATGGCATCTCTCCCGCACTGTTGCTGTTTACGATAACGCTTTTTTGGTTCGTGTTGTATTGGATTGTAGGGGGAGTTATTTTTTCCATCATTTCCGTTACGCGTTTTCTCCATGTGCACAAAGTGCGATTCAGTTGTCTGTTTACGCTCCTCAGTGCAGGAGCGGCATATGGAGCGGCATGGATGGGCGCGCACGTTCTTTTGCGTGATGCGGCATGCATAGAAAAAACGCACGGTGTTCTTGATGTTTTTCCGCTCATATTTACCTGCAGCACAAAGCAAGTGTTCTCTTCTGGTTTGCTGTGGTTTCTTTTATTAATGGCCATCGGCATCGGCATGATGCTTATTTTGCGCGGTCCCGATGAGCGAAAAGTTGTTTGACGATACGTCCGCCGACTGCGTATAGTATCTGCGCTTGGGCGATTAGCTCAGTTGGTTAGAGCGTCACATTGACATTGTGAAGGTCAGAAGTTCGAATCTTCTATCGCCCACCAAAAATCCCTCGTCTGCCGACGGGGGATTTTTGCTATTCTTCATCTTCTCCTTCACGGAGGATGCGATCCATTTTTGCACGGACGCTTCTGAGGAAGGTGTGGAAGTCAGGATCCCATTCACGCAGGAGGTTATCGATAAGATCTCGAATTCTTCGTGCTTCACTTTCAGAAAAAGAGCGTTCGGCATCGTTATCATCCAGAATTTGTTCAAGAGCTTTTCGTATGTTTTCTGCTGCCGCTTTTTCTGTACCAAAAAGAGTATCAATTGCTTCGCGTGTTCTCAAATCTCTTTCGTCTTCTTCGTGCCTTTTCCATTTTTCCATAAAATACTTTTTAAATCTTATTTCAGAAGCCCATGAACAAACGCAAGTGCATCCTCTCGTGTTTGCAAATCACCCTTGAGCTGTTCGTCGCGAATACGATTGAGATAGATGCGAAGATGAGGGCCTGATGAAAGCCCGAGCGGCAAGAGATCTCGTCCACGTAAAAGAGGCTGAGGACGAACATCGCGTACAAGGTGATCTCGCGTGAGCGCAGCACGAGCAATGTGTGAAGCTTGATCTCGCAATGTGGAATCATGGAGCGTTGCGATGTGTGCGAGGCTGAGCGCTTCATTTCCATGTTCGCCAAGAAGGATTTTTTCGGTACGCGAAAGCGGCCAGAGCGAAGGATTTTCGGTAAGCAGCGCATGAGTTTTTTGGAGTATCTGGCTAACCGCAGGTGATGAAAAGGAGAGCTGAGGATGAGCTACTGCATCGTGCTGCATGCGCTCGGCGTGTGCCGCATAATGGTTTGCGCGATCTGCATGATGATTGAAGAGAGCAGCGGCGATAAGGTTATGCGATGCAGGCATTTCGCTATAACGAGCACGAACCTCAGCGTCATGAACACTGTTCATATAAAGCGCTGCCTGATCGTGTGCAGCAGCGGCATCAAGATGAGGAAACGCGAAGGGCGTAGCGCGTGCACGAGAAAAAAGCTCCCATCCATACATGCCGTGGCGCAGTGCAAGAAGTGCTTCGCGAACCAAATGCTTGCGCGGCGTTCGATATTCCGCAAATCCTGCATCGTCCGTGGTAAGGCGGTTTGCGTGAGGAGCATACGTTACCGCAGCACGCCATACGGCGGGGCTGGGAGAAACGCCTAACTGTGCGCTCAGGCGCAGTGCACGAAATGCCTCGTGGGGAGAGCGTTGAAAATGCACCGCAGGATCTGAAACGGTCGTAAGAAGCCCAGATCGCAGCGCATCAATTCCCGCGTAAGGATCATGAAATTCGCCTTTGCCAATATCATACGCAAGAGCATTTGCGGTAAACGTGCGAGATGCAAGAAAATGTGCAAGGGGCTTTGCCGAAAGGGTGATGTGAAAATAGGCAGGTGCGGGAGAAGCATGTATCCATGCCTGCGTCTTCACGAGAGGCGCATTGGTAATAAGGAGATGCCCGACATTCGGAATACTTCCCACAATCGCATCCCGCACACTTCCTCCCACAAGCGCAAGCGACGCCGAGGGAAAGGCGTTAAGAAAACGAAAAGCCCACGCAAAATGGGGCGTGTGTGCAATGCTGTAGGCAACTCGATCCGCAGGAGGGAGAGGTGAAATCCAAGAAGCCATCATGGAGAAAGTATAACAGAATGAAAAAACGCTCACGAAGAGCGTTTTTCTGAAGCAAGAATGAGGGGCAAGATGTCTGCGACTTTTGTTTCCGTAGTAAAGGTGTGCTGTGCCGTTTCCCGTGTTCCTTCGGTGCGCAGCGCACCCATGAATACGCGCGCATCGAGCGGACGTTTCGCGACAACGTAAGCCTGGAGCAGATCTTTTTGCGTAAAAAAGAAGATAATCTTTTTTGTCTGCTCGCTACTTTGCAGCACTTCTTGGGCGATATCAGGCAATGCATCCGGAGAAGTATGCGTTCGTAAAAAGTCATCCTCGGTGAGCTCTGAAAAGAGCACTCCCGGAACAATTTCTTGTAACCGAGCACAGGCCGCTCCCCACAGTCGCAGAGAATCAACGGATCGCGTGCGGTACAGCTCCTCAATAATCTGTAACCGATTTGCACCTGCAGCAACCAGATTTGCGGCCATGGTCAGCATTGCGGGCGTTACCGCATCTGAACGGAAATGCTTTGTTTTTGCAATAATTCCGGCCAATAAGCATGTCGCTACGTCATCTTTTACGCTTTCCGGTGACGTATCGTGCAGGAATGAAGAAACAACTTCAGAAAGCGTCGTTGCCTGCTCGTACGAAATATTCCATCTGCCAAACGATTCACTACTCGGTTGCCAAGTAATGCTTACGATAGGAATACGCATGATCAGTTCATGCATATCTCCAAAAAGCGGGGCGATTTCGGAAAGATCCTTTGCGCCAAAGGTGATGATACGATCGAACGAGGGAAGAGTATGAGAAAAGGTGAGGGGAGCTAGAGATGCGGGGAGGGATACATTTGTCTGACCGTACGTGATCGTCTGCATCTCAGGAATAGGCGCATCGAGATGGAGGGTGATGATCCCACCACCATCCCTATATATCTCATGCGTGATGTTTTTTACGGAAATGTGGGAAGGAATATTGCATTGATACGTTTTTGTCTCTTCGAGGGTTTTGGTGACCGGAAGATTTCCCGTAAGAAAATCCGCATGTGTACTCATGGTGCGTGGACAGAGGATGCTAACGCTTTTCCCTGCAGCTTGCAGCGCATGACCGAGCGCACACGCTGAGGCAAACATATCGGTATCTACGCCTGCCGGAAGTACGAAGAGCGGACGCTCTGCGCTCCATACCGCTTCATGCCATTGAGTGAGAAGATCTTTTGCCACAGGAAATTTGGTGAGGGGGTAAAGGTAAGGGATGCGGGCATATGCGTCAAGCACTCCATCCTCAAGCTACGTAAGCAGGAAGGTGACACAAAACGACCAATTCGTTACACTCTATCCACTATGTCAGACTTGCAAGAAATGGGAAAAGCGTACGAGCCAAAGGGTGTTGAAGACGCAATTTATGCAGCTTGGCTTGAAAGCGGCTATTTCAATCCCGATAACCTTCCGGGCGATCGACGGGAGGCGTTTTCTATCGTTCTTCCTCCGCCCAACGTAACGGGAACGCTCCACATGGGCCATGCATCCATGCTTGCTATTCAAGATGCGATGATTCGTTTTGCGCGTTTGCAAGGTAAAAAAACACTTTGGCTTCCAGGAACAGATCATGCCGCTATTGCAACACAGTCCAAGGTAGAGAAAATAATCAAAGAAAGCGAAAAGAAGTCGCGACACGATTTGGGTCGCGAAGCGTTTTTGGATCGCGTGCGCGCATTTGCGCAAGAAAGCCACGATACGATTGTAAACCAAGTAAAAAAGATGGGTTCGTCGGTGGATTGGAGCCGTGAAGCGTACACGCTTGATGACGTTCGTAACAAAGCGGTGAACACCGCATTCAAGCGCATGTACGATGATGGACTTATTTATCGAGGGAATCGCATGGTGAATTGGGATCCCAAAGGACAAACCACCATTTCCGATGATGAAATGGTGTACGTAGAGGAGAAAACGAAATTTTATTATTTCAAGTACGGTCCTTTTGTGATTGGTACGGCGCGTCCTGAAACAAAGTTCGGCGATAAGTACGTCGTTATGCATCCTGACGATGCGCGTTATGCATCGTATAAACATGGCGACAAGTTGCATCTTGAATGGATCAACGGCCCCATCGAAGCAACAATTATTAAAGATACGGCCATCGATCCAGAGTTTGGCACAGGTGTGATGACTATTACGCCGTGGCACAGCGCAGTCGATTTTGATATTGCGCAGCGGCACGATCTTGATAAGGAGCAGATTATTGATGAACAAGGCGTGCTTCTGCCGGTTGCAGGAGAATTTGCGGGTATGCACATTAAAGATGCACGACCGCGCATCGTAGAAAAGCTCCGAAGCAAAGGTCTTTTAGCAAAAGAAGAAGACTACACGCACCAAATTGCCACGGCAGAACGTACGGGAGAAATTATTGAACCGCAAATTAAATTGCAGTGGTTTATTGATGTAAACAAAGAATTTGAACGCGACGGCAAGATGGTTACGTTGAAACTACTCATGCAAAATGCGGTGCGCAGCAAAGCAATCGACATCCTTCCCGATCGTTTTGAGAAAACATATTTCCATTGGATTGATAATCTCCGCGACTGGTGCATCAGCCGCCAAATTTGGTTCGGTCATCGTATTCCGGTGTGGTACAAAGTTATTCCTGCGTTTGCGGATCTCGAAAATCTTTTAGAAGAAAAGAAAGAGATGCAGGTAGGCGAAGAGGGAAGCGTAGTCCACGCAAAGAAGGGCGAAGAGTATCGGTATATTCTTGAATCTTCCGAGGATTTTGCGTGGGTAAAACAAAACGTCTCTGTTGAACGGACATTTGCATATGCAGATTTTTTTGACGGGACAACACGTATCCGTGTTGATGAGGATTCATTCGTGAAGAGTGAAAAAGAAACGTCAAAACAGGGCGTTGTTGCGAAGCGAGGTAAAGGAGGCACATGGAATGGCGTTTTGGTTTCTTTTGAGGAACGTTGTACACAAGGATTTGCGCGATACGAAATTGAGTTTAAAGGCGAACCGCCCGACTCTTTCAAAAACAAAAAGCGCATAACATCAACAGATATTCTCAACTATCAGCAAGACGAAAGCGAAGCACAGTCCATTCTCGCAGGATCTGCTCCTTATTTTGCCGAGGACTGGACGCAAGACGAAGACACGCTCGATACCTGGTTCTCGTCCGGTCTTTGGACATTCTCGACGCTTGGCTGGCCAATTGAACAAAAATTAGGATTTAATGCCTCCCTTTTAGAGCTCGTAAAAACAGGCGAGAAAACCTTGACATATCGATTAAAAAACAAAGGATTTGTTATAGGAGAAACGGTTGTTGCCGAAGATACCCAATCAGGAAAGCCGTTTGGTTACATCACCATAAAAGGTATTCTCAAGAAAAAAATAAAAGATATTCCCTGTCCAGAAAAGGGGAGTGAATATTTTTCTTCGACCGAAGAACTTATAAAAACTCAAAAAAAATATTATCCCGAAGAACAAATAGATGAAGAGACAGAACTGTACGTATATAAGTTTTGTTACTCAGAAAAGCCTGATCTTGAACTGTATCACCCCACTTCCGTTCTTGAAACCGGATACGATATTTTGTTCTTTTGGGTTGCGCGCATGATTCTCATGTCAACGTACTTGGTGAACGATGTGCCGTTCAAAACGGTCTATCTGCACGGTCTTGTGCGCGATGAACAGGGAAGAAAAATGAGCAAATCGCTCGGCAATATTATCGATCCGCTAACGATGATTGAAAAATACGGTGCAGATGCAACGCGTCTTTCCCTTGTGCTCGGCAACACTCCCGGAAACGATCTCAAACTTTCCGAAGAAAAAATTGCAGGCTTCCGTAATTTTACCAACAAACTGTGGAACATTTCCCGTTTTGTCCTCGGAGGTGTTTCTGAAGTTCGTCACACCCCACTCCCAACACCCCACACCCTCGCAGACAAGTGGATTCTTTCTCGCTTTGCAACTGTCGTCGGAAAAGTGACAAAGCTGCACGAGTCATACGACCTGTCGCTCGCCGGAGAAATCCTTCGCGACTTTACGTGGGGAGAATTTGCCGACTGGTATCTTGAAATCGCGAAAGCAGAAGGAAAGCCTGAAGGAGAAGGATTACCTTCCCTTCAGGCTAAAAAAGACGATATCCTCTTGTTTATACTCGAACGTCTCCTCATTCTCTGGCACCCCTTCATGCCGTTTGTTACCGAAGAAATCTACAAGCAATGGAAAAGCGGACTTATTATCGTTGCTGAATGGCCGAAAGCTGATGATCTCAAGCATTTGGTAAACGAATCTGCAGAAAAGCAATTTGCTGAAGTACAAGAAGTCATCGTTGCAATCCGTAATATCCGTGCGCAGTACAAGGTGGATCAGAAAGCGACGGTGAACGTGTTCGTAGAGACGCCATTTATGGCGTCTCTCAGTGCCGACAAAACCATGATCGAAAAAATGGCGCGCGTCACCATCGAGTCCGTGGACGTTATTCCATCCGAAGGAGTTGCAAAAGCAGTGGTTGGCAGCATGACCATCGCTATGCCTCTTGCGGGTATGGTCGACGTTGCAAAAGAGCGCGAACGATTAGAAAAAGAAATCGCATCCGTAGAAAAGTTCGTCACGCAACTTTCTGCAAAGCTCGAAAACGCCGAATTCGTTGCCCGTGCTCCCGAGCACGTCATCGCCCAAGAAAAGCAAAAGCTCGCCGACGCCCAGGCACGTCACGATGCACTTCGTAGAGAATTAAAAAGTGTGGGAGAATAAGGTGAGTCTTCGTCATCCCGGGCTCGACCACGTCGTTCGCGAACGACAGTGGCTCGACCCGGGATCCAGCGCATCAAGAAACGATGGATGCCGGATCGGTGTCCGGCATGACGATAAGTACATATATGCAAATCCCTAATCCTATCAACCACGTCCTCACGCATAACGTCGAGCGCGTCTATCCAACTGCCGAAGCTCTCCAAAAGGTTCTCGAATCCGGAAAAAAGCTCCGCTTGTACGTGGGTGTTGATCCAACTTCTCCCCACCTCCACATCGGCCATGCCATGCAGTTCAAAAAGCTGCGTGAGTTTCAAGATCTCGGCCACGAGGTCATTTTGCTCATCGGTTCATTTACCGCAATGATCGGTGACCCAACCGACAAAGCTGCAACCCGCAAGCAACTCACAGCCGACGAAGTGATGGCGAACGCGCAAACGTACAAAGGACAAGCGGCAAAAATCATTCGCTTCGACGGAGAAAATCCTGCAAAAATGCTATTCAACGACGAATGGCTCGCGAAATTGACCCTCAAGGAAGTTGTTGAGCTTTCGTCTCAATTTACCGTGCAACAAATGATGGAACGCGACATGTTCGAGAAGCGTTCGAGTTGGAAAATTATTTGCGACTCTTGCAAAAATACCTTCATCTCTCCATTTTCATTTGAATCTTTGGAGGTTTTTGAAGAAACAAATAGTGATATTTTTAAAGAAACTCGAGTAAAATGTTCTGTTTGTAAAAAATTAAATTATATCGCAGGGGATAAGAGTAAGTTTTTACCTCCATCTCCAATCGGTCTCCACGAATTCATGTACCCGCTCATGCAAGGATTTGATTCTGTTGCGATGGATGTTGATATCGAAATTGGCGGAAACGATCAAACGTTCAACATGCTCGCAGGTCGAACGCTTATGAAAGCGGGTGTTCTTGGCCACAAACCAAAAGAAAAGTTCGTTGTTGCAGTAAAGTTGCTGACAAACGACGAAGGAAAGAAAATGAGCAAATCAGAAGGCGGTATGATTGCAATCGATGATGCACCAGAGGACATGTTTGGAAAAATCATGTCCATGGGCGATAGCATGATTACGTCATATTTCACGTACGTGCTCGACGCAACAGAAGCTGATCTCACGAACATAAAGAGTCGCCTCGACTCCGGAGAAAATCCTCGTGATATTAAAATGGAACTCGCAGAACGTGTCGTTGGCCTCTATCATGGCAACGAAGCAGGGGAGAAAGCTCGTGCGCATTTCGTCCAAGTCTTCCAAGAGCATGCCGCACCCGAAGAAATGGACGAAGTGCACGTTGCGGACGGAACGCCGCTTGTCGACATTCTCGTGAACACCAAATTAGCCACATCAAAAACAAATGCTCGTCAGTTAATTGGGCAAGGAGGTGTGAAGGTAGGTAATGAAGTAGTGAAGGATGAAGAGATGAAGATTGATGCCTCTGCATTGCCACTGGTATTGCAGAAGGGAAAAAGAGGATTTGTGAGATTAGTTAAATAAGTTCTAAAGTAGGCTAGTTGTGCTAGGCGGGCTAGGTATAAGCATGTTTCTTACCTAGCCTACTAGCCCCACTAGCCCAACTCATTACTATGTACGCCCTCCAACAAGCAAAAAAAGAAGCGCTCACCGCGCTTAAAAAGCACATCGGCAAAACATTCACCGTTACGGGTGACATGCTTTCTGCACCTCCAAAACCAGAGTACGGAGATCTCAGCTTTCCCTGTTTCCAACTTGCAAAAGGCATGCAGCGCAATCCTGCGGAAATCGCTATCGAACTTTCTGCAAAAATCGGACCATCCCCGCTTATTAGCCGTATTCATGCAGTTGGACCCTATGTAAACTTTGTATTCAACACCGATGCTTTTGCCGCACATGCCGTAAAGGATGTTCTTACGCAAAAGAGTCGGTACGGAAAAGGAACCACCGGAAAAGGAAAACGCGTGATGGTGGAGTATGCAAATCTCAACACGCATAAAGATGTCCACATCGGGCACATTCGCAATTTTACCGTCGGGCAATCCGCGGTAGAGATCCTTCGTGCAAACGGATATGAGGTTGTTCCAGTTTCCTACATCAACGATCTTGGAAACAATGTTGCAAAGTGTATTTGGGGTCTGATGCATATTTATCCTGACGTTGAACCAGAGGGAGATAAATTAAACTTTCTCGATACCGCCTATGTTGAAGGCGTTGCAGCGGTAGAAAATGATGACACAAAACGGGCTGAAGTTTCCCAAATCCAACGCGATTTAGAAAACATGGAAGGTCCACATGTCGCGCTTTGGAAAAAAACACACAAGTGGTCGATGGACGGTTTGAAAGAAGTATTTGCCGAGTTTGGTTTAGAGCTCGATAAAATTTATCTCGAACATGATTTCATTGAAGAGTCACACGAAATTGTAAAAAAGTTGCTTACCGACGGCATTGCAAAAATGTCTCAAGGTGCAGCAATTGTTGATCTTGAGGAAGAAAAACTCGGAGTAAATTTACTGCGCAAAACCGATGGAACATTGCTCTACAACGCAAAAGACCTCGCGCTTGCGTTGCATAAAGAACAAGATTATCACGCAGACCGTTCCTTATATGTAATCGACGTTCGCCAGGCACTTGCCATGAAGCAGCTTGCAGCAACGCTCAAGAAAATGGGCTTTGCTCGAGAAGTGGTGCATTTGGGATATGATTTTGTAACTCTTCCCGAGGGCGCTATGAGCTCTCGTAAGGGCACGGCAATTCGGTGGAGCCTCGTAAGAGATACCATGATGAAAAAACTTGTCGAAGCCATCCGCTCTCGTCATGCAGATTGGAAAGAGAAGCAAGTTCAAAAAACGGCAAAAGCCCTGCTCTTTGCTTCCATCAAGTTTGGCATGCTCAAACAAGATCCAGATAAGGTGATCACCTTCTCCATGGAAGAGGCGATGGCAGCTGAGGGATTTACTGGACCCTACGTGATGTATACCATCGCGCGCATTTCAAGCATCCTTAAAAAAGCAGGGGTAAAGCCCGCAAAAGAAATAACACACGTAGGGCACGCACTCGAGCGCGAACTTTTTCTGGCGATTGCGAGATATCCCGAAGTCGTTTTACAAGCCGGACTGCAGCTCAAGGCATCGGTCATTGCTCAATACGCCTTTGATGTCGCACAAACATATGCTCGATACTACGAATCCGTACGCGTCCTTTCAGAAGATGATCTCGAGGGAACCGCAGAGCGGTTGGCACTTTGTAGCGCCGTGCGTCAGGTGCTTATTAACGCCCTAGGCCTCCTTGGCATTGCAGCAATTGAAGAAATGTAACACACTCTATCCATCTTATGGCAAAAAATACCTACAACGAAACAATCATTGCGCACGGTGTCCGTATTGAGGGAGAGTTTATTGCAGAAGGGGACATTGTTATTGAGGGAGAAGTTCGTGGAACAATCACCACCGCAGGCGATTTGCGTATTGGTGACGGCGCAAAGGTTGAGGCCGATATTCGTGCGCAAAATGCAGTTATTTCGGGAGATGTTCGAGGTACGATGCACATTTTAGGAAAGCTTGAACTTATGCCTTCTTCAAAGTTTACAGGCGATTTGTCGGTAGATGTGCTTTCGGTAAACGCCGGCGCTCAGGTAAATGGTACGGTACGCATGGGTGAAGAAGCTGCGCAGGTGGTGAATGTAGGGAAAAAAGGAGGAAAGAAGAGCGCGGAGAGTGAAGAGTAGGTGAGAGTTTGAAGTTTTTAGTTAAGAGTTTGAAGTGAAAGGAAGGCTTTTAGGTTAGTGTGTCATCCTGAGGGAGATTTCAAGTCGACCGAAGGAACTTCCAGGTCACAAGATCCTGAGCTCTGCGCGGCGCCCTGAGGTCCTCCGAAGGGAAGGATCTAGAGAAACCCATTTATGAGAAGACTCTCTTAGTTGTCCGATAGATCCTTCGCAGAGCTCAGGATCCTACTCAAAACAACATCCACTCACTTCAAACTAACAACTACAAACTTCCAACTTCCCCCATGTACATCTACGTTTACGATGATTTTCTTCAGGATCGGCGGTACGAGCGAGATATTAGTCTCATAGAAACGCGCCTTACCGATCTTGGCATTACCGGCAACATTGTCCGGCTTGCTTTTTTTCGCGATGTACAGCAAGTGTTGCACCAAGAAATTCGCAAAGGCATCAAAACGATCGTCGCAGTAGGAAACGATGCAACGCTCGAAAAAGTGCTCAATGCCGTTGAAGAAACGCGCACCGTGGTGGGCTACATTCCCATCACTCCAGACAATCCGTTTGCAGAACTTTTGGGCGTTCCTCAGGGCGTTGCAGCGTGCGACATTCTTTCTGCGCGTTTGGTTGAGGATATTGATATGGGCGAGGTGAATGGTCATCGGTTTTTGCACGAGGCAACGATGGACGGAACAGGGTGTGTGGTTTCGTGCGATGACCGCTACACGCTTTCGGTAAAACGCCGAACACAATTTTCGTATATTAATCTTTCCGCCGAAGTGCCGGATGTAGGCGTGGTAAGCCCAACCGACGGAAAGTTAACGCTCGTAACCCGTCTTGCTCGTTTATCCCTTTTTGGAAAAAAGCACGACGTAGGAAAAGTGCACGTTGCCAACATGCGCGTCTACGCACCAAAACAAGTAACCCTTCAAGCCGACGGAAAAAAAATCATCGCCCAAGAATTTTCCTTCCGCACCCTCCCCGCGCGCCTGCGCGTCATCACCGGCCGTGAACGGAAGTTCGTCATTTAAAATCTCTCCGTTTAAGGAGAGATTTTTTTGTAGCTTTTTATTTTACATCTCGAAATTACCCCCTCTCTTTTCACTGCGCAGTATGGACGTTTGGGCTAGGCAATAATATTCGGTTTCGTGACATATCGTCCGTACATGCACGTTATAAACAGTAATGTCGACGTGGTTGCGGAAATAAGACAGTAGGTACACCACGCGTGGAGCAAAAACGCCATCACAAATACAAACCATCCAGAAGCGAGCACTCCGCACACGGAGAAAAGACACAGATATCTAAAATACGTGACTGATTTGTATTCCCACGCAAATAGGATGCCAAAGAACATTGCCGTGTAATAAAATACACCGCCAAGAGCAACAGGAACGCCATATATTACAGAATACGCACTCGACGTTACCGTTTCGCATCCCGAAAAGGGACCACATGCAAGAGGAATGCCGAAATAGTGACTCAAGGTAAGGTAAAGAGCATCGGCAAGACCAATAAATGCAAGAAGAGCGATAACAGGAGTCCATTTTGGAAGCATAGAGGGCGTAGAGACGCCATGTTATGGCGTCTCATAATGAGATCGTGAAAATGAAGTATTAAGACGAGAATTCGGGGGCGGATACGTTGATCCGCCCGTACATTTACGGCGTTGGTTGTGTTGCAGCAAGTACAGCGTCAATCTGTGCCCTTAAATACACTTCAGGGCTTTCTGTCTTTGGAAAAGAAAGCGCAGTTCCGTTGAGATAGAATGTTGGAGTTGAGTTGATATTCGCTGCGTTTGCGGATTTTACATCAACCTTTACACGATCTTTTACCACATCACTGGTAAGATCGGTTTTAAATTGTTCAACATTTAACCCAAGAATATCCGCATATGCGACAAACATATCTGTAGTGTCTGCAAGATTTTCCCAGTCAGCCTGGCGATCAAGGAGAAGGTCGTGCATTTCCCAGAACTTTCCCTGCTGTGCAGCTGCTTCGGATGCATAGGCAGCTTCTTCGGCATTTGCATGGATAGTGAAGAGGGGGAAGTGGCGATAAACAACCTGGAGATTATCTCCATAGACTGTGAGGACGTTTGCAAGAAGCGGTTCAAATGCCGCACATGCAGGGCATTGAAAATCTGAATATTCAATAAGCGTTACTGGGGCGCTTGTGCCGCCCCGTGCGTGATCGGCTTCAGAAACCGGAGGAACACTTCCGCTTACCGAAGGTTTTGCCAGGGCATACATACTTGCCGCAAGAATAAAAACCGCAATACCGTACAGCCCAAAGCGGAAACCGCGAGAAAGTCCAAAAGACATAGTGAGAAAAGCATACCAGGGAAGGGATTTGAAAACAATTATTTTTTCAACAAAAAAGACTCAACCGAAGTTGAGCTTTTTCTGGTGCGGACGGAGGGACTCGAACCCTCAAGCCATTGCTGGCACTAGCCCCTCAAGCTAGCGCGTATACCAATTCCGCCACGTCCGCAGGTTTCTGTAAGCCGGGAAAGAATACTAAAGGATGAAACCCTTGGCAAGACCAAAAGGATGTTGTATTCTCTTTTTCGTTCCCAACAGTAAGGACGCTTAGCTCAGCTGGTTAGAGCATCTCGTTTACACCGAGAGGGTCGCGGGTTCGAATCCCTCAGCGTCCACCAAAAAATCCTCATTACTCTTGAAGAGTTTTGAGGTTTTTTTGTTGTATACTGCGAATACTCTATGCTCACGCGTATTCTTCTTGGAATGGTTATCGGCTTTGTAGGTTTTTGCTTTGTATGGAAAACGAGATTTTTTTACGAGCTGTTAGGCTCAGTGCCCTGGGCCGATCGTACGTTTGGCGGAGGAGGCACAACAACATTTTATAAATTACTTGGTGTAGGAATTATCATTATTGGCGTGATGATTATGACGAACCTGTTTGAAATTATTGTGGGTGGATTTGTTCGGTCAGTTTTTAGTGTGTAACTATGCGCGCAGGATCTGCATTTCTTCCTACACAAGTGCTTCTTGATATTGCCGGGCTTGAAGAAGGGCAGTGCGTGCTTGATATTGGGCCAGGGCGTACGGGTCATGTGCTTTTTCCTGCGGCAACACGCGTAGGAGCAAAAGGAAAAGTGGTGGGATTAGATATTGCGCACGATACGCTTGAGATGCTTGAAGGTTTGCGTCGGCAGTATTTGCTCCATCATGTAGATTTTTTGTGGATGGATATTGAAGGTGAACACGAAATTCCTCTTGCAGATGTTGATGTAGTATTTGTGGTAAACACCGCATGGATGTTTAAAAATCATGGAGAAACGTTTTTACGCATTGCGCGAAGTTTGGGAAAAGAAGGAAAAATTGTGGTGGTAGATTGGTCGCCCGAAGGCGCTCATGTGCTTGCTCCGCGGTGGGATTTTCGTATCGATCCAAAAAAGCTCGATGTTATGCTTGCGCATACCGGACTGCGTGCAGTTGAGCGCGTACAGGTGACGCCGTGGCATTGGGCACGGGTGTACCAAGCGTTTTGACGAACACGGAGCGCTTCGTTACCATGCACGCAACTATGTTAAACATTCTCGATTTCTCCTTTTGGTTTGATATGACTCCCGTGCGGATGGGACATGTGTTTAACGTTACTTTTTTTGTTCTTTTTTCGGGAATGATTATTGCAGCAATGCTTGCACGCATTGCAAAAAGAAATGCCGAAGTAGATAAAGCGATGAAAAACTTTCTCGCAGATTTTACCGGAAAAACCATAACGTGGGGCATCCTCGGTTTCTTTTGGCTCTTCTTTTCGTTTGAAGAAATTTCGTTCTTCGGTTCTCGTTTTTGGTTTTTGTTCTGGATGTTGGGGATAGTGTATGCAGGAAGAAAGCTCTTTATTCACTATAAAAGAGAAATGCCCGAAGAGCGGTTGCGTCGCAATACAAGCATTGCGCAACATAAATACATTCCTCGTCGCGCTCGGTAGAAAAAAATGTGCTACATTACAGGTATTGCCCGAAAAAACTCCCCACTCGGTGAGTTTTTTCTTTTATGCCAAGTACAAAACAAATGCAAGGAACATGGGCGGAAGAATATGCAGCGCAGTATCTTGAACGGTTAGGATGGAAGATTGTTGCAAGGCAGTTTAGAACACGTTTAGGTGAAATCGATATCATCGCAAAAGATCCAAAAGGGATTTGGGTATTTATTGAAGTAAAGGCGCGACGTTCACACACGTACGGAACTCCCGAGCAAGCGGTAACGCCGTATAAAATCAGAAAAATAACGCGCACATTGTACGCATATCTTCGCACTCTCGGTACAAAGAATATCCGATATCGCATTGACGTTATTGCGCTGGATATGTTTCCGCAAAAGCCTATTTTCTTGCAGCATTTTCCGTCTGTAGGCTAGCTTGCGTTCCTGAACATCATAAGGTATTCTGCATATATCTGACCTGGCTGTTCCGCCAGGTCATTCGTTTAGAAAGAAGGATACCAATCACTTCAAACTATTAACTATCAACTTCAAACTTTTCACTTATGTCTTCTGCAATCGAACAAGCCATGCGTCAAATTTGTGAGGAAAAAGGTTTAGCGTACGAATCGGTACTTTCAACTATTGAAGCCGCACTTGCTGCAGCGTATCGCAAAGATTTTGGTGATAAATATCACAATCTCGAAGCGCAATTTGATCCCGAAACGGGAGGTGTTCGCGTATTTGATGTAAAAACCGTTGTTGAAGATATTTCTCCCGAGGAGCTTGAAGAAATTCGTCAAAAAGAAGCGGAAGCGTCTTCACTTCGTGAAGCACGTCGTATTGCGGGAGAGGTTATCCCCGAAGATCTTCCTTCGGAAAGCGGGCCGGTATTTAATCCAAAAACCGACATCATGATTTCTGATGCACGGGTATTGAAGATGAGTGTAGCCCTTGGCGAAACGTTGCGCCGCGAACTGCCTTTGCCGGGAGAATTTGGTCGCATGGCAGCCATGACCGCAAAGCAGGTCATTATGCAAAAGCTCCGCGAGGCTGAGCGAGAAATTATCTTCAATGAATACAAAGATATTGAGGGAACCGTGATTACCGGAACCGTCCAGCGCCGCGAAGGTCGCATTGTGTTAGTGGATATTGGTCGCACCGCAGGAATTTTGCGCCCAGAAGATCAAATGACCACCGATCGGTATCGCTCGGGAGATCGCGTGCAAGTGTATGTGCGAGAGGTATCGTTGGGTCAACGTGGTCCACAGATTTTGCTCTCTCGTACGCACGAAATGCTCGTGCAAAAGCTTTTTGAAACAGAAATTCCCGAAATAAGCGAAGGCGCAGTAGAAATTCGTGGCATTGCACGTGAGGCAGGATCTCGTACAAAAATTGCCGTGTCTTCGCGCGATCCTCGTGTGGATCCTATCGGTGCATGTATCGGTCAGCGGGGAACGCGCATTCAAACCATTATCGCTGAACTTTCGGGAGAAAAGATTGATATTATTGAATGGAATGATGATCCTACGCACTTCATCACTCAAGCGCTTGCTCCTGCGAAAATTATTTCGCTAGATCTTAATCAAGAAGAACGCGTTGCAACCGTAAAAGTAGCAACAGAACAACTTTCTCTTGCTATTGGTCGTGGAGGACAAAATGTACGCTTGGCAGCTCGGTTGACGGGCTGGAAAATTAATATCTTAGAAGAAGGTGTGGTGGTTGAACCTGCAACTACAGCCGAAGATTCTGCGTCAGAAGAAGTATCAAGCACGGACGAAGTTTCCCTCGAAACACCCGAGGTTCTTGATGAGAATTCAACAGATGCAGCATAATCTATGGGAAATCTTTTCTACATCGTTCTTTATCAGCCGCTCTATAATCTTCTTGTTGCGGTGTACGATTTTCTTCCTGCGTGGGGAGGGCTGGGTCTTGCCATTATTTTTGTTACTATTTTGGTTAAAGCCCTTGTTCTTCCGCTTACGTATAAATCACTCAAGGCACAAAAAGAAATGCAAGAAATTCAGCCAAAAATTGCTGAAATTCGTGAGCGTTTGAAGGACAATAAGGAAGCCATGGCAAAGGAGCTCATGGAAGTGTACAAGGTGCATAAAGTGAATCCGTTTGCATCCTGTTTGCCGGCAATTGTGCAGATGTTTATTTTTATTGCGCTTTACCAAGTGCTTTCTGCAGGGCTTGGAGAGGTGAATGCAGGAGCTCTCTATGGCTTTGTGCATAACCCCGGAACGATGAGTGCATTTTTTTTGGGTATGGATTTGCGTGTGGTATCTCCACTTCTTGGTATTATTGCGGGTGTTACGCAGTATATTCAAGCCCGGCAAATGGTTACGCAACGTCCACCAAAAGTAGCTCGCGAAGGTGCCGCCTCGCTTGATGAAGACATGGCGGCGGCGATGAACAAGAGCATGCTCTATGCACTTCCGGTTATGATGCTTATCTTGGGTGCAACGACACTTCCCGCAGGACTTACGATGTATATTATTATGAGTACGGTACTCACGTATCTGATGTACGCAGTCTTTTTAGGAAAGCCTCGTATAAAGAAAACACCTCCTCTTACTCTTACGTAAATCCATGCAAGAGCGCACCTACCATATCGTAGCAGCCATTTTTGCAACGTTTCTTGGCGGGGCGCTTTTTGTTTTTTTGGTGTGGAAAGCAGGAATTGTATTAACATGGAAAGAGCTCACGCAATTTGGTTTACTCCCGTTTTGTTTCTTCGTGTGCATTTCGCTCCTGAATTTTGGACTGTATACGCTTCGGTGGAAGATTATTTTGGGAGAAATGCAAAAAGAAGTACATATCTCCTATTTCCGTTTATTCTTGCATCGCATGAGTGGATTTGCAATGGGCTATCTTACGCCTGCTGCCCAGGTAGCAGGGGAGCCAGTGCGTGTCGCCCTTCTTGCGCATGACGGAATCTCCACAAACACCGCAACAAGTTCCGTAGTGCTCGACTTGGCATTCGAAATTTCTGCATTTCTGTTATACGTAACGCTCGGCATGGTACTCGCGCTTTCTACAGGCGTGGGTGCAGGCACATTTGGCGTTGCAGCATATATTATTCTTGGAGTTTTTGTAACGTTAATGACGTTGTTTTTCGTGTCGGTTGCAAAAGGATGGAATGTGTTTCACGCCTTTTTACAGCGTCCTTTTTTTAAAAAGCATAAAAAAATAGAGGTACTCGCGGAATGGCTCTTAGAAGTTGAAGGAGCTATGACGCATTTTTTTGCAGGACGATCGCACACGCTTGTGGTGGTCATTGTACTTTCGCTCATGATGACAGGATTTCGTGCGGTGGAAATGGGGTTTATTGCCTTTTGCTTTGGTCAGTCGATTACTTTTTCAGAAGCGATTTTGTTAAGCACCATCCCAGGTCTTGTGCTTTTTATCCCTGTTCCGGGAGGATTAGGCCTTTTTGAAGCAAGTATGACCGCGATGTTAGTCGCACTTGGTATAGGCACTCCCGCAATTGCATTTACGATGATCATTCGTTTACGCGATTTCATTTTCATTACTATTGGTGCACTGCACGGAATTCGTGAAGGATCTGTGTACGTCGGTCGCGACCGACGTACTAAAATGGATAAGTCGTAGAAAATGGTAGGTCTTGGTAGGATAGGGGTATGGAACCCACCGCACTTGAAAAAGCTCTTTTTCGTACTCTGGCATATTTTGCCTATTTTCAGTTTCCCCTCACGTATCGCGAAGCACATCAATGGATTCTTGCTCCGGATCGTGTCTATACGCTTAATGAAGTTGAAGACTGCATCGCGCAATCCGTTTGGATTCGTGCGCATAGCGACCGTTTTGGACTGTATATCAGTTTGAAAGAGTGCGAACAGTGGGTAAGGGAACGTGAAAGAAAGTATCTCGATGCGCAGAGAAAACATGCAAAAGCGCTTCGTATCGCATCGTATCTTATGCGTATTCCGGGCATTGTAGGCGTTGCGGTATGTAACTCTTTAGCATGGCATCTCACGCACAGGGGAAGCGATATCGATCTTTTTATCGTGACGCGTCCAGGGAAAATATGGACTGCACGATTATTTGCCATGCTCCCTTTGCGTTTGTTTCGTATGCGACCGGGGGAGGCTGAAATAGATCCCGTGTGTTTGAGTTTTTTTGTGGATAGCCAGACACTTGCGCTCGGATCGCTACGAGAAGGGGATGAAGATTGGTATTTGGCGTATTGGGCTACGTCGCTTGCATGGATTGGCGGATCCGATGCACTGAGAGAGCAATTTTGTAAAGAAAATACGTGGATGCGCGAGACTCTTCCGCACGTGCAGCTTGTTCGCATTGTCTCGTCCATGACCGTAGGAAATGTGGTGCATCTCCCATTCTTTTTCCCAGAATCTTGTGCGCGATGGATACAGGAAAAGCTTTTTTCGGAGCGTATTAAAACAAAACGCAATCAGTCTACGCATGTCGTGATCAACGATCATATACTCAAGTTCCATGATGATGATCGGCGTGCGGCAATTTCTGCATTTGTACGTTTACATATGCAGCAAGCAGGTTTATGAGATGGTATTTATTGTTACGAGAACAATGGCCGAAATTTCTCACTCTCGCATGTCTTTTTTTATTGCCCTGGCAAATGCGCTACATCTTTTGGCAACCTATAGTCGGAACCACCGAATCTGAATTTGGCGTCATCAGCGTGTACGTCACCATGCTTCTTGCATTGGGTGCGGCAGTGGGATGGAGATTGGTTGTTCGTCACATTCGTCATCCCGGGCACCGACCCGGGATCCATCGTTTCTTAATGCGATGGATGCCTGCCTACCGGACAGGCAGGCCGGATCAAGTCCGGCATGACGCATGTCTCCCGTCTGCCATCTGTTGTCTGTTTTCTCTCCTCATCTTTTTCCTCACGTATCCTTCCCCCGCCCATGCCTGGATACTGAATATATGTTTTGCGATATTTCTTGGATACGCAACGTATCAAGCCGCAAAACAAGATGTGCGCAGTGTTGTTATAGTGTTGCTTGCGAGTTTTATTCCCGTTTTATTATTGGGCGTTTGGCAGATGATTGCGGGATGGTCGCCTGCAAGTACATTTTTTGGTCTTGCATCACGCAACGCAGCGCATCTTGGAGATGCGATCATTACGGTTCATGGCGATAGAATATTGCGCATGTACGGATCATTTCCACACCCTAATATTTTTGGCGTAGCAATCGCACTTGTTTTTGGAGCTCTAGCTACCTCGTCATCCCGACACAAGATGGCACCAAGCTCATTACAAATAACTATCTTGATCACATCCATCCTCCTCGTCCTCTTTTGCATATCTCGCAGTGCAGCGCTTGCGATGGCGTGTGCAAGCATCGCGGCATATGCAGTTTCACGTCAGCATAAAAAAATACTTTTACTCGCATTTCTTCTTCCCGTTCTCGTGTGGTCGCTGCAATTTATTTCTCCGAGCATCCTTGCACTGCGCGGACAATCATTTACCGAACAACAGTCGATTGCAGAGCGCGTAGAGCAGATGAGCACTTGGTGGCAAGTCATGTATCGCGACGGTCTTTTTGGCACGGGCTTATACGAATATCCTCAGGCCGTTGCGCAAGTACAGGGAGCTTCACTTCCTGCGTGGGCCTACCAGCCGATGCATAATGTGTTTTTGCTGATTCTTGCAGAAGTGGGAGTAGTTGGGTGTGGAGTGCTGGGATTAGGAGTATGGATATTCCTTTGTATCAAGACTACAGACGGCAGACGACAGACTACAGATGTTTCTGAGTCTCATTTTTCGACTCTCACTATCTACCATCTACCGTCTACCATCTGTTACCCCCTCTTCACCACTCTCTTCTCCCTCGCTCTCTTCGATCACGCCCTGTGGACATCTTGGAGCGGAATGGCCTATACCGCGGTTTCTTTTGCTCTTGTTTTTGCGGGAGGGCAGAGTAGAATTAGCACTCTCGACCAGGGAGTGCTTGACGAGATAAAATGATTTTTGTAAAAATCAGGATAAAAAATTCTTTACCATACTTTATGATGTTAAAACCTCTCGGAAGTCACATAATTGTGTCAGCAGTGGAAAAAGAACACGTAACGTCATTTGGCATTATTTTGCCCGATAGCGGCGATAAAGAGCGCCCCGAACGAGGAACGGTTATTGCCGTTGGCCCCGGAAAAATGCTAGAAAATGGATCTCGCGAAGCAATGGAAGTGAATGTAGGCGATGTAATTATTTTCAAAAAATACGCACCGGATGAAGTTGAAGTAAAGGACGGAGGAGAAACAAAAAAGTATCTTGTAGTAAGCGCAAGCGACGTCATGGCAATCATCGCGTAACTTTCCCCAACCATAAACCAAAAACTTTCTGATCTATGTCAAAACAAATCACCTTTCATAATGATGTTCGTTCGGAGCTTGAGAAGGGCGTGAACGAACTCGCAGATGCGGTAAAGGTAACGCTTGGACCTCGCGGTCGCAATGTTATTATTGATCGCGGTTTTGGTTCACCGGTGATTACAAAAGATGGTGTTACGGTCGCAAAAGAAATTGAACTTCCTAATAAGCTTCGCAATCTTGGCGCAACGCTTGTAAAAGAAGTTGCATCAAAAACAAACGATGTTGCAGGAGATGGGACCACGACCGCAACCGTTCTTGCACAAGCATTGGTGCATGAAGGTTTGAAAGCGGTAAATAACGGCATGGATGCACAGGCTATTCGTCGCGGCATGGAACGCGCAGGAGAACTTGCCGTCGGCGCAATTAAAGGCATGGCAACCGCGGTAAAAGGGGAGGATATCAAGCACATCGCAAGCATTTCCGCCAACGATGCGGCACTTGGCGCAATTATTGCCGAAGCCATGGGCAAGGTAAGTGAAAACGGCGTGATCACCGTTGAAGAAGGCCAGTCGTTTGGTGTGGAGGTGGAAGTGGTGGAAGGTTTGCAGTTTGATAAGGGATTTGTTTCGCACTACATGGTGACCAATAACGAGCGCATGGAAGCCGAATATCACGATGCGCATATCCTCATTACCGATCAAAAAATTGGTGCAATTCAAGATCTTCTTCCTCTTTTGGAAAACATTGCAAAGACGGGAAAGAAGGAACTGGTGATTATTGCCGAAGATGTTGAAGGCGATGCACTCACCACGATGGTTGTTAACAAGTTGCGCGGCATGTTTAATATTCTCGCAGTAAAAGCTCCGGGATACGGAGATCGCAGAAAGGCAATGCTTGAAGATATCGCAACCATTGTTGGTGCAACGGTTATTTCTCTTGAAAAAGGCATGAAGCTTGAAACGTCAGGCATGGAAGTGCTTGGCCATGCGCGTCGCGTTCTTGCCACAAAAGATGCAACAACCATTGTGGGCGGTTCGGGCAAGCAAGAAGCGATCGCTGAACGTTCTGCGCAACTTAAAAAGCAACTCGAAACAACAGACTCAGACTTTGACAAAGAAAAGCTCCGCGAACGCATTGCGAAACTTTCAGGTGGCGTGGCGGTTATCAAAGTTGGTGCCGCAAGTGAGGTAGAAATGAAAGAGAAAAAGCATCGCATTGAAGACGCAATCGCCGCAACAAAAGCTGCGGTTGAAGAGGGTGTTGTGGTGGGAGGTGGCGTTGCGCTTATCCGTGCACAGAGCGCATTAAACGCAGAGATCAAGCGTCTCAATGAAGATTCTCAGCGACTACTCGGTCGCAATCATGAGCATATCGGCATGGCAATTGTTCACGAGGCGCTCGCAGCTCCATTAAAACAAATTGTAGACAATGCAGGTTACCATTCAGGCGAGGTCATTGTCGATCAAGTAAAAAAGAGTTCAGGAAACATGGGCTATAACGCCGCAACGTGTGAAGAAGGTCTTGTGGATCTCGTCGCGATTGGCGTCATTGACCCTGCAAAAGTAACGCGTACCGCACTCCAGAACGCTATTTCTATTGCAACGATGATCCTTACCACCGAAGCCGCAATTACTGATCTCCCCAAAGAAGACAAGGCGGGCGCACCTCCCGCAATGCCCGAGATGTACTAGCACAAAAATCCCAGCAATACGCTGGGATTTTTGTTTGGCGTCTCTCAAGGAATCTGGTACGATCAAGACGTATGAATACAACTCCCGAAACTTCTCCGAAGACGCAGATGCCCGATGAACAGTCTCGTTTGTTTTCAGCTATTGGGTACATTCCGCCCCTTTTCTTTGTTCCTCTTTATTTGGGAAAAAAACACAGCTTTTCTCTTTGGCACGGGAAACAGGGATTGATAGTAACGGTGCTTTGTGTTGCAGGTGCAATTTTAAGCCCATTTGTTGCATGGCTTATTCCTGTTATTGGATGGTTTGCGGTGTGTGTGTATAACTTGCTTATGATTCTTCTTGTTCTTGGAGGAGCATGGCATGCATATAAAGGTGAAAAATGGGAATTGCCCGTGGTGGGAAGGTTTGCAAACGACATTAAACTATAGCGCACATGTCGTTACTTGCGGATCGCATAAAGATACTCGAAGAGCGCATTCAATCCGCATGGGAAACCTTGCGGCTTGATGCGGTTTTTGTGCGTGTACAAGAGCTTGAAGCGGAGATGAACGATCCTGCATTTTGGAACGCTCCCGAAAAAGCACGTGCAGTTGCGCAAGAAGCATCCGATTTAAAAAAAGAAGCTGAAGCGTGGCAAAAAATAAAAGCGGACACACAAGAATATAAAGATTTACTCGCACTTGTTGAAAACACGGATGATGAGGTGTCGAAGGTGCAGGTAGAACAGGGGATTGCGGCTATTGAAGAACGTTTTGCGAGCATGGAATTTAAGATGCTTTTTTCGGGAGAATTTGATACACGAAACGCCATTATTTCTCTCCACGCGGGAGCTGGAGGAACGGATGCAAATGACTGGGTGGCAATGTTACTCCGCATGTATACGCGCTTTGCAGAGAAGCAGGGATGGTCGGTAGAGGTTATGGAAGAATCTCCTGCGGAAGTTGCGGGATACAAAAGTATTACGGTTGTCATTAAGGGAAGATATGCGTATGGGTATTTAAAAAGCGAACATGGCGTGCATCGCTTGGTGCGCATTTCGCCATTTGACGCCGAGCAAATGCGTCACACCACGTTTGCGCTTTGCGAAGTGCTTCCCGAATTTGCTGAGGTAGACGCGTCCGCCATTGAGCTTGATCCAGATGACTTGCGTATTGATACGTATCTTTCGTCCGGCAAGGGTGGGCAATCGGTAAACACCACATATTCCGCAATTCGCATCACGCATCTTCCTACAAATATCGTCGTCTCGTGTCAAAACGAGCGATCGCAATCGCAGAACAAAGAAATCGCCATGCGTCTTCTTAAAGCAAAGCTCTATCGGCTCATGGTAGAGGCGCGCGCAGAAAAAATTGCCGATGTAAAAGGCGAACACAAAACCGCCGCGTGGGGCAACCAAATTCGCAGTTACGTGCTTCATCCGTATAAAATGGTAAAAGATCATCGTACCGATGAAGAAACCACAGATACCGAAGCAGTCCTTGGAGGTGATATCCTTGCTTTCATCGAGTCGTATTTGCGAAGAGAAAAGAGGAGGGAGAGTTCTGTGTAATTCGTCATGCCGGACACCGATCCGGCATCCATCGCCAATAGCTTAATTAAATAACGATGGATCCCGGGTCAAGCCCGGGATGACGCGCATGCTATGTCTAGTATTCTTATAACCGGCGGTTCGGGATTCATTGGCTCGCATCTTGTAGATGCGCTTGTTGAGCGTGGAGATGAGGTGACGGTGGTGGATATTGTTCCTGCGCATCCGGTATGGGGTAATGAAAAAGCAACCTATGTACAGCGCGATATTCGCGATACGCATTTGGCAGATATGTTTATGGATGTTCGTCCGGAATACGTTATCCACTTAGCGGCACATATTGATGATCGCGCTTCGGTGCGTGAACCGGTGGAAAATGCGGAGCATAATATCCTCGGTACAATTAACGTTTTGGATGCGGCGCGCATTTCGGGTGCAAAACGTGTCCTCTTTGCCTCGACCGGTGTGGTATATGGCAACCAAGATATTCTACCCATTACCGAAGACGCAGTGCCAAAACCGCTCACACCCTATGCGGTAAGTAAGCTTACCGGTGAGCGCTATTTGCGCTATTTTACGTTGCAACTTGGTCTTTCAACGTGCACATTGCGTTTGGCAAACGTGTACGGTCCTCGCCAAGATGGAAGCAAGGAATGCGGAGCGATCGCCATCTTTACCAAGAAGCTTCTTGCCAAAGAGTCGCCCTTTATTAACGGAACCGGAAAAACAACACGTGATTACGTGTATGTTGCCGATGTGGTTGATGCGTTTTTGCGCGCACTCGCTAGTTCCAACGAAACGGTGATGAATATCGGAACAGGCATTGAAACGTCTACCGAAGAAATATTTGCACACGTTGCGCAGGCGGTTGGTGCATCGCAAAAGCCCCTCTATCGCCCAGAAGTCACCGACCTCGTTTCTCGTGTTTCACTTTCTTACGCAAAAGCGCAAGATGTTCTTGGCTGGAAGCCGGTTAAGCAGTTGGGGGAGGGAATAGAGGAAACGGTGAAATGGTATAGGGAGAAAGTGTGAAGTTTGGAGTTATAAGTTTGAAGTGAAAGGTAGTTTTTTACTGAGTAGGATCCTGAGCGACAGCGAAGGACCTATCGCACGACTAAGAAAGTTTCCTGACGAATGGATTTTCTCGAGATCCTTCGCAAAGCTCAGGATCTTGTGAATTCAGATCATTTCTTCCATCTGCAGTCTGCCGTCTTTCATCTTCATCCCACAAAAAAACAACATCCACTCACTTGATACGGGCGGAAGATGTTCCGCCACTTCATCTCTTCCGAACTTCATTACTTCATAACTTCCCAACTATGTCCACTATTCTCATCACCGGCGGTGCGGGATTTCTCGGTTCTCATTTGGCTGACGCATTCGTCGCTCGAGGTGATCGGGTGATTGTTGTTGATCATCATAAAAAAGAGAAATTGCGTTTTCTTCCGCAAAGCGTTGAAGTGCATCGTTTAGATTTTACGGATCCGCATGTACGCGAAGTGCTTATGGAGGCTCGTCCGGATGTGGTGTTTCATCTTGCGGCGCAGATTAGCGTTACAAATTCTGTGCTTTTTCCTATTAATGACGCAAAAAATAATATCGTTGCCTCGGTACGCTTTTTAGAGTGGTGTAAAAATGCAGGTGTAGGAAAGATTATTTTTGCGTCGTCGGGCGGTGCAATTTATGGCGATCATCCTGTTCGTCCCACGCCGCTGTTGCATGATGCGCAGCCATTGTCGCCCTATGGCATTGGCAAGCAAACGTTTGAACACTATCTGCAAAGCGCGGCAAAAACCGAAGGCGTTTCTTGCATATCACTGCGTTTTTCTAACCTGTACGGTGCCAGGCAGCAGGTAGCAAAGCCCATGGGTGAAGGCAACGTCATCTCTCTTTTTCTTGATAAACTTCTGGTTACAGGCGAGCCGTTTACTATTTTTGGTGATGGGTCTGCAGGAAGAGACTTTTTGCATGTAGGCGATGCAGTGGAGGCATTAGTGCAAGCTGCGCAAAGTTCTTTGTCGGGCACGATAAACGTGGGATCCGGACAAGAGGTAACGGTGCGCGAGCTTGTGGACGAGCTTCTCAAAATACACGGAAAAGAACATCCTTTTGTTTTTGCTTCCGAACGTGCGGGCGAGGTGTATAAGAGTGTGCTCGATCCTTCTTCTGCGCAAGAGCTTTTAGGATGGAAGATGCGCACGTCATTTCAAGACGGCTTGCAAAAAACCTATGATTGGTACAAAGCAACATTCAGCCGCTAAAAAAAGCTTTGGCCAGCATTTTCTTCACGACGCAGCAATCATTCAGAAGATTCTTGCGGCGGTAGATTTTGACTCCGCAAAGAAAATAGTTGAGATAGGTCCAGGTCGTGGGGCGCTCACGGTGCCACTCTATGAAAAGCTCGTGCAAGAGGGAAGGGGAGAGGATTTGATGCTTATTGAAATTGATGCAGATTTACTTCCCGATTTGCGAGATCGCTTTCCCCAAGCAACGCTTGTGCATGCCGATGCAACGGAAATACATTGGCAAGATCTTCTCAAAGGAGAGCCTTGGCTTTTGGTGAGCAATCTTCCCTATAATGTCGGAACCGCAATTGTGAATGATGTTTTTTGGTGCGCGCATCCTCCGGTGTCTGCGGTAGTGATGTTGCAAAAAGAAATAGGAGATCGCATCCTCGCGCATCCGCCCGGCATGAGTGTGCTTTCTGTGGCAATGCAATTAAAAACCGAGGGAAAGCGTATTTGCACGGTAAAGCCAGGAGCTTTTACTCCTCCGCCCAAGGTAGACTCGGTGGTTTTAAAACTTACTGCAGAGCAAAAGTATCCGCAAGATCGTGCTGAACGCATTATTGCACTCGCAAAAAAAGGTTTCGCACATCCTCGCAGGCAATTGCGGCAAACCCTCGCCCAAGCAGGCGCGGGAAAACGCGAAGAAATAGGCGATCTTCTTGCAGCACAAGGCCTCAGCCCGCTCGCCCGACCCGAGGAGGTGTCGTTGGAGGTGTGGAGTGTTTTGGAGAAGAGTTTGAAGCTGGAAGTTAAGAGTTTGAAGTGATCGGAAGAACCTATCGGACGGATGGAACGGAAAAGTCTCCTGACAAATGGTCTTCTCGAGATCCTTCGCCGAGCTCAGGATCTTGTGACCTCAAATCATTTCTTCCATCTGCCGTCTGTAGTCTGCTGTCTTTCATCTTCATCCCAACAAAAACATAACATCCACTCACTTCAGTACGGGCGGAAGATGTTCCGCCCCTACTCACATCTTCCCAACTTCATATCTTCACCACTTCAGAACTTCCCCAAAAACCTATGCACACATGATGTACCTTCCCTGAATACGGAGGTGCATTTTTTGATATACTTTGAGACGCATATGAGTGAAGTGCCCCAAGAATCCGGAGCACGCTTGTTACTCGAGCGGTCAAAAAAAACATCTACACACGAGGAGCGTGTGGCGTTTGGTTTTCTTGCCGTTTGTGGTGTAGGAGCAGTTATTTTTGGAAGTCTGTTTTTCTTTAGCAATGTAAAGAAGCCATTCCTTGTTTCTTATACAGGCCCGCGCTACAGCACGTCGGCCGAAAAAGAAAGCGAAGAAATTGCGCTTCAGCGCATTGCAGATACCGATGCAGACGGTATTTCCGATTACGACGAACTCCATATCTTTTCTACAAGTCCCTACATCGCAGATACCGATTCTGATGGACGTGCGGATGGTATAGAGATCGGCGAGGGAGGGGATCCAAACTGCGCACTCGGTAAAACATGTGCATCATCAGAATTACTGCAGGCAGGTGCTGTAGCAGACTTTTTAGCATCAGAAGCTCCGGTTGCGGAGAATACTTCCACACCCACGCTTGTCGATACGGTGGGCGCCCTGCAGCAACTTTCTGTAGGCGAGGTTCGTGAGTTTCTTTTGAGCTCAGGTATGGACGCCGCAACTCTTGATGCGCTCTCCGATGAGCAGGTCATGACTGTCTATCTTGATGCACTTGGACAAGCGGCAACTTCCCTGCAAGAAGATGACGCATCAACAGACACCTCGGTAACAATCCCTTAAACGATCTTGTTTTGGTATGCGTATTCATGATTTTGCAAAAAAGCTTTTTACTGCCTGGCTGGCGTTGTTTTTTTTGAGCACGCCGCTCTTGGGGGCAAATATCGCGCACGCACAAGGCGCTCCAGTTTTTGATGCACAACAGTTTGCTATTTGGGTAAAAGATAGCGTGAAATACTTTTTACAAAGTACCATGCAAGCCGCAGTTGCAACCGCACTGGTGAATACAGTTTCTTTTACCGCTGATCGTTTGGCATACGATGCTGCGGTACGTATTGCAACCGGTGGCCCTGCCGAACAGCCGCTCTACGATGGCACGCCCGAACGAACTTATTTGGGGCAATTAGGTGCTGATATCGCTGGAGAAGCTATCGGCTCACTTTCCGACACCATCGAAGGTGCGGGAGGTTTGTTATCGAATTTTAATTTGTGCGCACCGTCATCTCCCTACACCTTGATACAATTTAAACTTGGCATTAAAGGTGTATATAAACGTCCCGAGCCAAAATGTGATTTTAACAAAATGTTTGGCCCCGAAGGAACGTGGAATTCTTTTATTGCAGATCTCACAGATAAATCTGATGGAGAAAAAAATCAGCTTATTCTGAAAGAGCTTGCAAACATGTATGATCCGCAAAAAGCGGAATTTGGTGCAGGATTGCAGCTTTCCACAGATATTTTTGGAGAAACAACACTTCTTCCATTTATTGGCGTACAAAAGAAGTTGCAAGATAATGGTTTTAAAGATGTCGTTAATGCTATTACACAAAAAGTGGAAACGCCTGCAAGTATTCTTGAGAAGCAAGTAGAAGAATCACAAGACGCGAGCACAAAGGTAAGAGAACAGGCAACGTTCGCCATGTTAACAAACAAAGATCTGCTCTTGTCGTTGGGTGTGCATGCGGGAAGCGTGTTTAGTAACACGTTATTATCAAAGGTTCAAGAGCGTATTTGGCAAGGCATGTTTGATTTTGATACCACGCAGGTTGATCCATTCGATCCGGAAAGTTTTGCGCTCGATACTACCGAAGACGCGGCGCAGAGGTACCGCTCTCTGCTTGCTTTTTCACCTTTACAAATAAGCAATTACAGCATCCTTTCCGATTTCATTACTTGTCCAGGTTCGGATTCTCGCGGACTGTATAACTGTGTTGCTGATGCTAATTTTATCTCCGCAGTTGCTCGTGCAGATGCAGGAGCGCCACTCACCGTTGCAGAGGCAATTGATGAGGGCTTGCTTGACGGTTCGTGGCCGCTTATTCCTGCCGCCGACGTTGCGCGAAATCAAGATGCATTTTGTTATACGTACGGTTTTTGTTACGGAAACTTGGTAAAGTTGCGTAAAGCACGGGTTATTTCTATCGGCTGGGAACTTGCCGCAAATGCAACCGCAAATCCGGTAGAAGATCCCGCAACATTGCAAGAGGTCATGGACGGTTTTACCTCGTGCGGTCCCGACGGTCTCCCCGATGATAATCATCCCTGGTGCAAAATGATCGATCCAGACTGGGTGCTCAAATACCCCGATACGCAGTGCCGCATGCAAACCTACGGTGAAACGCTCCTTACCGACAAAGCGGATGAACGTGCGCAGTCGTGTGTAGACATGCCCAGCTGTATTGCCCAAGATGAAAATGGCAATTGCGTAGGAGGCTACGGATACTGTGTTGCCGAAGAAAATACCTGGAGATTCCGTGGGGAAAGTTGCCCAGAGTATGCGGCATCCTGTTTGGCATTTGAAGATTCAGAAGGTACATCAACCGCGCTCTTAAAAAATACCGTTGATCCGGGTCCTTGCACCGAAGATACCGTGGGCTGTAGATGGTATGCAACGCAAAAAGAAGAGCAAGAAGATGGCACCTATGCATATGCAGCTATCGACAGCATTGCCGACGCCGATGCAGATACTGCAAAATATGCAGATCGCATCTACTTCAACAGCCAGGTAGAGGAGTGTGACGAAGAAAATGGCGGATGTTCTACGCTTATTGAGCGTGATACAGATTTGCGCTTAAACACGGTACATAATCCAAGCTTTGAGCAAGATGACGATACCGATGAAGAGCCCGATGGATGGTACAACCTGCACACGACTGATACTTCTTGGTCATCCACCATTTCCACCGACGGTTCGTATGCGCGTGAAGGTGAGGTGGCGGTTTCTCCCGGAGAATCAGACGGCAGCGGCGCGCTGTATCAGCCAGGAATTGAACTCGGACAGGCGCGTACGTACACGTTGTCGTTTTATGCACGCCAAAGAGATGACGGAGACAGCGCTTCTGCAACCGTTTCTCTTGATTTGTACGACGAAACAGGAACAGGGATCGATATCGAGGGGCTTGCAATAACGGGAAATTGTGATGACTCGTACACCAATCTTGCTGGATCTGCGGTTACCACAGGCGTAGGTATTGAAGATATGCAGCCCGCATCTTCAGACTACGAGCGTTTCTCTTGTACGTTTACCGTTCCTCCGCTGAGCGACTCTTCGTTGCGTATTTTTGGCGATCTCACGTTACATCCTTTTAATGGCTACATCGACAGCGTGCAGCTTGAACAAGGTGAAGATGTTTCTTCTCCGGTGGAAGGTTATAACGACACGAATTATTCCACGGTTGTTGTGAAAGTTGCTCCTACGTATTTGGGATGCACCGGAAGTGAGGATGATCCTGCAGAATGCGCAAACTATGCACAGGTATGTAGCGAGCAAGACATGGGCTGCACGATGTATACGCCAACAAACGGTGATCCCGACATCTCGGGTATCGCTACAGAACTAGATACATGTCCCGCAGAGTGCTCGGGCTACGACACGTACCGCCAAGAAGCAACGCTGTATGAACCTGACGGTGTTGATTCGGTGTACTTTATCCCCGATACTGCAACCGAATGTTCTGCGGAGCAAGTAGGATGTGATGAGTTTACTAATCTTACCAGCGAAGAGCAGGAATATTACAGCTTCATGCGCGCATGTGTAACGCAGGCACAAGCAGATGCAAATGTTTCTTCCGATAATGGCGCAACGTACTATACGTGGGAAGGATCTGATGAAGATGGCTATCAATTGCGTACCTGGAAATTACTCCAATCAAATCTTGGATCTTCCGACTACACGCACACGGGTACCGACGGCGTTACCGATACTGCTCCTGACCAGGCACCTTGTAGCAGCTGGATAGCAAATGATGACGGCATTACCTGTGCCGATGAAACCGATGATGACGGGGATAGCGTTTATGATTGGGATAGTGAGGATTGCAACGCGCGTGCAGACATTTTCACCAACCCCGATTGTCGCGAATTCTATGATGAAAACGGCAATATTCATTACCGAAACTGGCAACAAACCGTTACGGTAAATGATGCATGTCAGGCATATCGCAAAACCACAATCGCAGGTGATACTGCCGCAGATCAGGAGGCAACGTGTGAAGATTCAGGCGGTTACTATGTTTCAGATTCGGGTGAGTGCCGCTACTACGGATACAGCGAAGAAAGCACGTCGTGCGAAGAAGCTGCAAATGGCTGTCGTGCGTATGCAGGAGGCAGAAGCCGCAACAGTCGCTTGGTATTTGAAGATCTTTTTGAAGACGGAACGTTGAATTCTTGGGATGCAGAGTCGGCATCGGATGCAACGTACAGTAACGAATCGCTTGCGGCAGACGGTCATTCCATGCTGCTTACCGGTCCGGTTACGTCATTCATTGTCGATAACGGATCTGCATGTACCGATGCGTCGGGCTGCGATGGCACATCGCGGAGCTTTGGTGGCGAATGCACCATCTCAGAAGAAAGTACGTACTGCGGAACGCTTGATAACGAACTTTTTGCAGGAAAAACCTACACGGTAAGCGTGGTTGCAAAGGGAACCGGAACGCTGCAACTTGGTTTTGACTTCAATGCCGATCCTGCTGCGCCAGAAATCGACATTGCTTTTGATGATGCGGTTGAGCTTGATGACGGTTGGCAAGTGCTTAATCTCGGCCCGCTCATTATGGATGCGGATACGTATCCCGATTTTGGTGACGGCACAACACTCGTGCTTATTCCTACGGGTTCGGCGTACGTGGACAATGTGGTGCTCCGCGAAGGAGAAGAAAGCCTCAATGTCATTCGCGATTCTTGGGTTACACCTGCGTCATGCGATCAGTCGCTCACTGGAGAAACAAGCCCGCAGTATTACCTTGGTTGCCAGGAGTACACCACGCAAGAAGGGGATACTGCGTATTTGAAGAGCTTTAGTTCGTTGTGCGATGAAGATAAGGTGGGGTGTGCGGCATTCTTTAAAACGCAAGAAAGCGAAAGCACGTCTGCAAAAACCTACCACGCAACGTGTAACAACCTCGATATAGATGGCGACGGTTTGCCCGACATCGCAACGTCGGCAACCGCATGTTATTACTTTACCTTTAGTGATACTTCATTTGATACCGATTCAGCGTACTTATGTACGATTTCCGCAGGAGAGTCGTCATGCTTGTTTACGCAAGACGGCTTTACTCCTGCATGGGACATGGATAATACGGCGGTTTCCTACGGCCCAGAAACAACCGTGGTGCCGGCAGATCAAGACATGTTCCTTGTGGTAAACGATGCGGTAACGTGTGATGACGACGTTGCGGGATGTATGGAACTGGGTGATCCGGAGTGGAGTCAAGATCGCAACAGCACCGAGGGAGCCGACAGCGTGTACCTCATGAATCTTCCGGATACGTACGACGATATTCTCTGTGCGCACGATGAGCTTTTCTGTGATGCATTTACTACAAATGAAGCAGAAACGTTCTACTTTAAACATCCGCTCAACCAAACGTGCGAATATCGTACCGATGTGACGGTTGACGGCACGGCATACACCGGCTGGTTCCGCACCGAAACCGATGATTTCTGTTACGGAACATGTGAAGATACCCTTGGCAACGAAGGAGATGCCTGTGGAAGCAACGCAGACTGCGCATCAGATGAAACGTGTAACGCAGAAAATCCTTCGTACGTTATTGGAGGAACGGAATCGGGTATTTGGAATAATGGCGATGATGGATTTACGGGCTGGGCAGGTACGTGTTCAGCAACGTACGACACATGTACCGAATTCCAAGATAAACTTGCGCAAGACGATGGCGAGCTCTACGGCGCAACCGACGGTACATCCTACTTCTACCTCAATAACGACAGCCTAAGCGAGTACGGTCTCTCAGATAGCCAAAAGTGTGATGGACAAGTTTCCCTCAAAAACGGCTGCGCCATGTTCTACGACACCGGCGATACGTCGCTCTCGGCAAATGCATCGGCAACCGAAGTAGCAAGTCGTCATGCGGATACCCTCTTTGGCACAGAGGCGTATGGTCTTGTTGACCCTATCGATTGCGAGAACGCAGGAGACACTACTATCACCACGGCAAGCGGAGACACGATCGACTTATGTGCAACGCGCTGCGTGTACGATTACGGCGAAGTGTACGATTTAAGCGACGGAGCAACATACAAAGAAAAACTTACCGACGAACGTACTAGTTCGCGCGACTACGATCGCGATGATCTCTACACGTTCGGTGGCTCGTGTTACGACGCTACCGATTGTCCGCTCGTGCAAAGCGAATCCGGCGCAAATATTGAAGCAATTTCTTGTGCAACGCAGGTGCGTGTTGACCCATTTTCTGCGACAGCCTCTTTTGGAGGAGCATTCAGTGAGTGGAGAAGCGGTTCTGCAGAAACAGGATTCTCAAGCGTGCCGCGTCAGGAAAACGACACGAACAGCGTGCTTAAAGTAAACCGCGATCGTTCCTGCTCAGAATGGCTTTCATGTTCAAGTACCAATACGCAGTGGGATGCCACAACCGCAAGCTTTGTAACCACGTGTGGCGATATTGCACTGTGCAAAGATTACGATGCAACAACAGGATCTTCTTTCTGTTCCGATTGGGATTTTGAAAAACCCGAAGTAATTTATGATACGGATTGGTATGCAAGTCGCGATACATCGTGGTACGGCAATGAATACTCGGGCATGGCGATCCCTAATCTTTTCCCAGTTCAGGCGCTCACTCAGGCTGATGTAAGTCCTATCGGCTATTGTGACTTCAACGGAGATCTTCGAGGCACCTGTGATGATGTGGACGCAGGATGCGGTCCTGCGGGTGCAGGAACGTGTTTGTCGCCGGATGACGCCGTTGCTGCGGGAATCGTTGAGGCAAAAGATTACGCTCTTGTCTTGAATGCGGGTACGTGCTCAGAAGATGAAGGAGAGTCGTGCTCGGTAGGATACTGCGAAGAAAATGGCGCTGCATGTGCAACGAGCGACCAGTGTTCAGACGGCGCATGTATTGTGGGTTCGTGTTACGACGTGAGCAGCACCGCATGTCAAACCGCAGCAGATTGCAGCGAAGGACAAACGTGTTACGGCGGTGCATGTGCAGATGTGGGCGATGATGTTGAAATTGAGGATTATGATTCTGCGACCGGGGATGCAACCACGTGCGATTCAAGCGAAACATTTGTTGCCGATGCCGCAATGAAGTTGGGTTCGTGCGTAAATAGTCAGTGTTTGCTTACACCAAACGGTGAAACCTACACCGACGGCACCACCGAAGGAAAGATTTGTCGTGCATATCCCGAAAGCAATAGTCCATTCCCCAACGAAGTGGTGGAAAGTTGGTACGAGCCCGCAAACCCAGGATCCGTTGAAAGCGATCCGCAGGGCGATGCATTACCGTACAGCCTGCTTTCTGGCTTTGAAAATACCACCACCTGTGCGTATGGTGAGGATTGCGATTGTTCGTACACCAAGGTAACGTTTGGTGACGGTCAAGACTCTCGCGTGTACGGCAAAGACTGGGATGCAGACTTCTCCGTTTGCGGAGGAGATCTCGAAACCTATGCTGATGCGGGAACGATTTGTACTATAGATGCAAACTGTTCATCGGATACCTGTGTTGATGTAAACGGTCAGTTGGGATTGTGTGAAAGCGGTGATCGGGAAGGTGGCTACTGCACAGAAAATGAACAGTGCGGTGAAGGCGGAACATGCGCAAAAACCACGCGTGAAGATGTGATGTACGGCCTCAACGGTTTCTGTTTAGAGAAAGATACGTCAACAAACATTCTTGGCGATCGCAATAAGAAAGCATGTATTTCATGGTTGCCCGTTGATGAATTGGCCGGAGACACCGATCTGCAAGCAAAATACACGGGAGCCGGCTACTTTGAAGACACCTACGCATGTGTAAACTCCGACTTTTACGTGGATTTGGGAACGAGCAACGTTCCCGAGGATACGGGTTCTTATGATAACAACGACATTGCATGTGCGGAGAGCGATTGGGACGGCGATCTTACTCGCGGTAAGTCATATACAAGTGAAACGATAAGTGCGTGTGGAGACAATGCCGTATGTCCTGACGGATACTGGACGTTGCTTGGTCAAGCAGCTTGGGAGGATGGTTTGGGCCATATGGCAGATGCATGTACAGGTGATTCCTCACTCGAAGTAAATGACTGCCCGTACGTCTGCATTCCTCTGGGTGCATATGCTGATGGAGGTTCGTGTGACCCAGATGGTGCATACACCGAGGCAATGCTTGAAGCATATAGTTCAGCTTTCGACTATGAGAGTGTTCTTCCTGAAAATTCCTTTGCGGTAGGGCGTCAACCAAGTGATGGCGATGATGCTGCTGCCGATGGTTTCGCGCAATTCGACAATATGGCAACAGCGCTCAAGAGTTGTCGTGCGCAAGGTGTTGAATACACCGATGAACTCGCGGCAAATGTCTTCAATATCGATTCCGGAGATTACGCAGGAGATTCTTATGGAAATTATCGCTATCTTCATTTCCAGGAAGATACCAGCTTTGAGAATGTGTCTTGTAAAAATGTGCTCCAGGTAAGTGATGCAACGAATTACGCAGGATACGCGTTTACGGACCGTATTCTTAATCCAAACTCCACATTCACGAATATCAATGACGCAGATTATCCCAACATGGAATACTCTGCCGATACCGTTCCTACGCCGTTTGGATTCATCACCACCAATCCAGGAACCCGCGATGCCTCAGAAACGCCGCTCCAAGTTGCGGCATGTGAGGATGGTGATGGAAATTTGGTACCACCTAATGGTACCGACAATCTCAATTCTTGCGATGGTGACTTCATCGAATACGCGCCGGATGCATACGAAAACTTCACGGCTCCTGCAACGGCACTCGCACGTTCATTCATCGACTTTACGTTAAAGCTGTATAAGGTGGGCTTCTCGGTTGATGAGGTTTGGTCAGTAAGTCCTACAAGTGGTGCAACAGCTTCGGTTTTTAGTAGAGTTAACCAACTCTTTGCTGCGGCAGATATTGGCATCCACGACACACTTTATTCTTGGAATGCTGCATGGGGAAGCGCAGGTCTTTCTGCCGATCGCTACGGTGCTGATGATGCAGATGCGTACACGACATACGATGTTCGTCCCGCAGAGGGAACTGCTCCGCAAGTGTGGTCGGTTGATGTAGGGTCTTGTTCTGACGACGGCGTGTTATGTGAAGAGGGAACAGAAGAGGCTATTACGCTCAACAGCCAAGACACGGGTGACCAATCCGGAGTTCAGTTCTTCAATGCTACCATCAAATTCTACGCAGCTGCAGATAAAAATCAGCTGCCTATTCGTAGGGTAATGGTGGATTGGGGAGATGATGTGGATGGCGGTTCCTTCACCGGATCCGACGCCGATGATAACTTCTTCAAAAACGCCCGCGGCTTGCAAGAAGGCACGCAAAATTCAAAATGTGACTTAGAAACCGAGTGGGGACTCACGGATGAAAGCTGTGATCCGTATTACTTCACGTACAATCACATCTACACGTGTTCGTCCGAAATCTTGCGCGATTCTTCTGCCGCCTGCTCCGACAGCCCCGCCGACGGCGATGACGATTACGATTCCTTCCCCTGCTGGGTAGATCAATCCGGCGACGACGTCCCCGACGCCTGCGTCTTCAAACCCCGCATCCACATCCGCGATAACTGGGGCTGGTGTACGGGCACGTGCGAAGACGGCAACATCGCCGATGAAGACGGCCGATCAGGATGCTTTGCGGGGGTTGGTAATGATATACAATCGGCATCTGATGAAACTTATAGCGAGTGTTCGTACGCAATTTATCCTGATGATAATTCAGATATTGATCCTTGGGTCGAATATAGCGGAGTAATTATTGTTACCCCATAAACAAAAGCAGCTCATCCGAGCTGCTTTTGCGATTCGTTTGCTTTCGTGTGTCATCCTGACCTGTCGCTCCGAAGCCTCCGGCGAAGGGCGAGGGAGTGCTACGTCGACCGAAGGATCTCCCGTCAAGCTAAAAAAAGAACGACCCCCGGAACACTGCACTGCTGCAGGTCCGAGGGCCACGCGATCCCCCTACTCGTCAAGGCCGCACCGGACATCCGCGACGTATTTGCTTTCGGTGTTGACCACCGTCAAGCTGAACGTTTCGATGTCGATATTCGACTGAGAAATGTAGGAAGGATTTTCGCTGTCAGAGACCAGGGTCAGGTTGGCACCCTGAATCTTCATGTGGTCGTCGTCTCGACCGATGACGCTCATGTTGGCGTTGTCTTCCGCCTCCACGATTCCATTCTGGTCTACGGAGATGAATTGCGTGTCAACGGACTCATTCCGCATCCACTCGCCCTTCATCTCATCGGCCCCCTCGTCGAGCGCGTACTTGTCGTACTCGCACGAATAGTTGCCCGGGACGAAGAGTTTGAAGGCTGAGAAATCGCCGGTGACCGTCTGGTCGGGCTCCACGGTGAGGCTGACCGGTGGAGCGGCCCAGTACTCAACCGTGTCTTCGTCGACCTCGATAGCGTAGATCGGGTACCCGAACTCGTCGGTGTACTCCTCGTCACCCGCCGTGACCAGACAGGAGCTCGGCGCCTCGACCGTGGTCGTCTCGCCGGAGCGAGTCGAGACGAAATCCTGGGCCTCGCACTCCACGTTCACTGCAGCGTCTCCCGCCTCCTCACCCAGCACCGAAACGGTGTAGGTGAGGGTGGCAGTGCCGACCGTCACCGTCGGGTTGGTGTCCTTGTTGCCGCCCGAGTCGCCGGTTTCGCCGGAGTTACCGCCACATCCGTGGCAGTCCCCGCAGCCCATGAGGACTATGAGGAAGAGTGCGTTTCGCATGGAGCACCTCGCGGGAACTGTGGTGAGAGAACACGATTTTTGCCCCGGTTTGCCGAGCATTCTAGCTGAGAAAAACTGTTTAAACCGTGCTTAAAAAAGCACCTGACAAAAGTAAATATAGCAAAAATTTGAGGTTTTTACAAGAAGGAGGGGAAAAGTGGGGAAATTTGACATGCAAAATGGCATTCTATATATTTTATCTACTTTTGGGTTTTCCCACCGATCCAGAGCCTTGGCTCTGGTGATTATTTCAAGAAGTAAGCTTGAGCAAGTTCTCAAGCTTATTTTTTATGTGAAGAAAATCAGCATAATCTAATGTTGTAAGTCTTCGTTGAAATCTTCGTGTGCTGAACATGCGAATTTGATAGAGAAGTACAGTTTGTATTTCGTTATGGATACGTATTTCTGTAAACCAAGATCCCGCTTTTCTCTTTGTTGAAAGAGGAATGCCAATAAAGCTTTTTTGTGACAACTTTTTCAAAATAAGTACTGGCCTTCGAAATGTTTCACCTTTTCCACAAGACTCATCACCGATATTGACACCTACCGCGCTCCACCAAATTTCACCCTCATGAAAAAGAAAGAGATTTTCTCGCACATCAAGATTCTTTTTATGAAGATTCCAATTGTCAAAAGATTTTATATGCATACATAGATATTGTTAAAAAAAATACACGGCTCCCTTGTGGGGAGTCGTTAATGCCAAAATAAGCATCATATGGAGCTTTGCAAGAAAATTTTTGCTTGTCAATGTTATGTAGTGAAGAAAAGAAAGTTGACGCACGTCGTGCTCTTTTCTATAGTAAGAACATCCCTCGAAGCTTTTTATATTTTCAAGATCTTGGCTTCAGTATTTATAAACAATAACGTTTTTTTATGAGCCAAGAACACATGCTTCAGGACATTCTCGACATCGTGCACTTCATGCGCGATAACATGGTGACCAAAAAGGAACTAAAAGAGGAATTGCGAGATTTTGCAACCAAGAAAGATCTCGAACGTTTTGCTACCAAGCAAGAAGTAGAGACACTGAAGAGTGATCTTATTACCCACATAGATGGGTTTGTCGTTTTACATAAAACACTCGATCTCGAATTTGTTTCTCTTCGCGCGAAATACCAACGTCTAGAATCGTACATCTTTCAGTTGGCAAATCATGCACACGTAACGCTCGAATAGAAACGATACGAAAAAAAGCTCGAACGATGTTTCGAGCTTTTTTAGTTCGATATTTTTTGAAATGCGATGGATTCCGGATCAAGTCCGGAATGACGAGGCTATTTTTCACCACTTATCCACAGTTTGTGCACGGCTGACAACTTTTTCTTTTGTGTAAGAAGGTGCAGAACAGCGAGGAGCTTTTTATCGCGCGTTGGAGAAGAAAGTGTGCAGTGTTTTCTGACAGTGTATCAAGATGTTTTATTTTCTTTGGGAAATGTTGGAAAAAGATGCTTTTTTTAGTGCACACGTCCTGAACACCTCTTTTTTTGTGGTGAGATAGATACAGAACGACCGAGGAATTCGCACAGACGAATCTTTCCAAGGAACGTTCGGTTACGTCTGTATCACCCCGTGCTCGCGCACCTGATCGCACTGTGTTCGTGGACAATCACTGCGTACACAAAACGTCAGCTGGGCCAGCAGTCGTTGATATCTAAGTCCTAAAGGGGTAAGGAGGGGAGTCCTTGCCCCGGGCAATATGTGAGAGTGTGAAGTGGGGAAGTGATAAGTTTGAAGTGAATGGAAGGTTTTCTATGTTTAGTCATACCAAGTTACTTATTTGGCAAAAAGCCATGGAGATTGTGGAGGAAATATACAGAGTTACAAATATATTTCCTGACAGTGAAAGATTCGGATTAGTTTCTCAGATGAGAAGATCTGCTATTAGCGTAGCGAGCAACATTGCGGAAGGCAGTTATCGTTCTACAAAGAAAGATTTTCTTTCATTTCTCGCTACGGCAAGAGGCTCTCTTGCGGAATTACAGACGCAATGTCTGTGTGCATTACGCATAAAAATGATTGATGTACGGGATATGGGAAAAGCAAAACAATTGTTAGATGAAGAGATGAATATGCTCAACGCTTTTATAAAAACTATTAAAAAATAACATCCTTTCACTTCAAACTACCAACTTCATACTTCAAACTTTCACTTGCATTTCCCCCTGAATTTCCAAAGGACTCCCTTTCAAGGGGGAATACAAGTGAATCATCACTTACTCTCCAGGGGACTTCACACCATGTTCGTTTTCATCTCTATGCTGTTCGTCATGCTGCTCAACGGCTGCTCTCAGAACGCCACAAACGGCAACAGCGGCGGTGGCTACGACGCCATCACCATCAACTTGCCGTTTGCCTCGGGCGACAGCTATCGCTGCAGCCAAGGGCCGGGCGGGAGCTACTCTCACAGCGGAACTTCTACCCGCTACGACGCCGACTTCGATACGCCCAACGACGCCGATGATCCGCTCTATGCACCGGTGGACGGCGTGGCGTATGTGCACGATACGGACGCCGACACCAACTTCGGCTACCACGTGAACATCGACATGGGTGACGGCACCTACATCATCATGGCGCACCTCTCGTCTATCTTCATCGACAGCGAGAGCGAAGTGGCGGCCGGTCAGCTCATCGGGTTCGAAGGAACCACGGGCGCCTCAACCGGTGATCACGTGCACATCGGCAGGCACGACGGCGATGCGGCGGAAGACGGGATCTACGGAACCTCGATCGAGGGACTGGAGTTCTCAGCGGCCGATGGCACGCTCGGCACCAGCGTGGAGAGCATCGCGGTCGATGACCTCAACTGCGATCTCACCGCCGGCCACTCCTACACCTCGGCGCTGCCGGTTGCGCTCTGGCATCCCGACGGCAGCCTCGTGAAAACGCCCAGCGACAGCGCGGTGTATCTCATGGAAGGGGGATCAGCACGCACGTTCATCACCGAAAGCAGCTTCGTGTCGCGGAACTATAGTTTCGCCGATATTGCGCTTATCTCGGACGCTGAGCTTGCGTGCCTGACCGTGGGCGACGACATCACCGACGACTCCGAGGTGGCCGCCGTGTACGACGACGAGGGCGGAACCGGCGTGTGGATGCTGTTTGGCAACGAGAGCGCAAGCGATCAGCGCCAGAAGGTGAGCACGACCGGATGGGAAGGCGTGCTGCAGTCATGGGGGATTTATGCAGCAAGCTACAGCGATCTTCCGCAGAATTCAGACCTCGACAACATCATCGACCGCTATCCCATCAAAGATACCTCGGCGCTCACGTACCGCGATGGCACCCTGGTGTCGCCGTCGGACGCGAGCGACGTCTATCTCATGAGCAACGGCATCGCTATGCCCATCGAGACCTGGGGCACGTATTTGCTCGCCGGCTTTTGGAGCCGTTCGGTTCTCGAAGTTGATCCGAGCGAGTTCGCAAGCGTGGTGAGCGTAAAGGGGAGCTGCAGCACGGATACGTATTGCCTCACCGAAGCTGATCTCACCACCTGCGGCGGGCCGGAAGAGGATGAAGGTTCCTTCAGCGCCGCGGGCGATTTGTCCGAGGAAGAAGAAGACGAGGGCGACTCTGCTGCGGAAGAAGGGGAAGATACCGCAATCGAAGAAACCGATGACACTGCGACCGAAGAGGAAGAAGAGATCGAGGCGAGTGACACGGCCGAAGAAGCAACGAGCGATGAGCTCACGCTCACCTGGGAAACCCCGAGTGGAGTGGAGGCGAGTCGCATCACGCTTTCGGGTGAGTACACGCCAAACGGCGGATCTCCCGCCGGCTGGGTGCCCTTTCTCGCCTCCGTCACCAGCGCCACGCGCGTAACCTATACGCGCAGCATGGCCGAAGGCGACAGCTTGCGGTTCTCGGTCGAGTTCGTGGTTGGCTCCACCACAAGCTGGTCGTGTCTGGCCCCGTATCCTGCGGGAACGTTGCAGGGAACGGCTACCGCAACGTGGCACGGCGTTTCGCAAACCGTCTCCGCTTCCGATGATCCCACGTCCGACGGCTGTGGACTTACGTTCACCGTTACCGACTAGCCTCTACGCGCGCCCGATTCGTTGGGCACCAAGAGGTCGTGTGCCCGAGGGGGAATCTCCTCTCGGGCGCTTTGCTTAACAAAAAATCCTCTTTCGCAGCCAGAGGGTAACGAGATACAGCGAGGAGGAGACGTTGTATCCGCTCACTCTGGCCAAGAAAGAGGATTTTTTGCGGTTTTGGGGATTGTAAAAGAAACAAATATCCCTGTCCAGAGGGTCTGCTCTAATGTCTGCTCTAAGAGAAATCCTCTCTCGCAATACCCGATGCATGAATAATAGCCATCAACGTACCCCGAGGAAGATCTTTGGTGTGATGGGGAGCCACAACTCGTTTTCCCGTTGTTGGTTGATAGAAAATGTAATGACTACACGCGAACTTCGACTGAAGTAACAAGACTGTGCGTATGATGAGGAACTTTTTGTTTGTGCTTTTTAATGCTTGCCAAATATCCCGTAATAGCATCTTTTGCCTTTTCTTGCGCTTCTTCAACGGTTGATCCAAACGTAACGCATCCAGGAAGATCGGGAACGGTAACCGTAAAACCACCTTCTTTTTCAGATTGGAGAAGAACGGTGTAATAAAGGATACGAGCTTTCATAGCTATAGAGAGCATAGTAAAAAAGGAAAAAAGAATAAAGAAGCAGAAAGTAAATACACCCCACCTGTTTTGCAGGGGAGTGTATTTATGACATCAATCAGGATTTGCATCACGATTGCTTATTTCCATTTAAACACGTCATTTTTAAGTAGTCAAACAACTTGTGGACAATATAATATAACCCTTCATATATTTGACTTTTCTCCTCTTTTTTGGTACTCTAGAACGTCCCGCTTTGAGAGGATTTTCCAGGGCGAGAGGTCGTGTGTGCATGCTCCTCCACTGCATACGCTGATATCTCGCCCTGGGAAAGCCCCTCTTGCGGCACAAGTCTTTCTGGGTCCCCAAGACCCCAAAAGACCTCTGTAACCGCTCTTTTTTAGTTCTAGTCTCGATAGAAAATCCCTCTGATTTCCGGCATACAAGCCGGGAAAGGACGTGTTTCCATGCTGATCGCTTCTCTGGTTCTCTCAGTCGCCCTGGCCGACAGCGCTCCCACCAGCCCCCCGGCCATGTGCCTCGGGACGCTCGAGGAGCGGGTGGCCTGCCTGGCCACTCAGATCGCGGAGCTCCGGATCCGCGAACAGGGCGGCGGCGCGGTCATCACGACGGTCCCCGTCGTCGAGGGCAAACGCGGTTACCGCGGCAAGCCCGGCGTGGACGGCGTGGATGGTACCGATGGGGTGAACGGCAAGAGCACCCTCTCGACCTCTGTCCCCGAACTGCCGGGCGCGCATTGCCCTGCAGGTGGGGTCAAGGTCGGAGTCGGCTTGGATCTCAACGGCGACAAGGCTCTGCAGATGAGCGAGGTGACCAACACCTACTATGTCTGCAGCGGTGTCAACGGTACCAACGGCACCAATGGCCGCGACGCAAGTCCGGTCCGCCTGGCCGTCACCGGCGCCGGCGGAGGAATCTGGATGGACGACCCGCACCTGGCAGGAACCCATATCGAAGGTCTCTGGACCTCGAGCGTTGGGCTGTCGGTTTCCCAGTTGAAGCCCTCGGGCGTGGGTTGGGAGGCCGGTGCCACGCTCATGGTCGCCGGTAGCGCTTCGACCGGCGCAAGCGGCGGAGCAGGCCTCTTCTACGGCAGCTCTCGTGGTCGTGCTGGCCTGCGGATCAGCTACTTCCACATCGAGGCCGGCGGGTTCGATGACGGCCTTGTCACCCTCAAGGGGGATGGAGGCCAGGTCCGCCTCTTCCTCGAGATCAACCTGGGTGACGACGGGCACCTTTTTGTTACGGGCAGCGCCGGGGGCAGTGGCCTCTGGATCACCGACGGAGGTGGCGGATTGTTCGCCGGTACTGGGGTCGCCGACGCCGGCATCGGTTACCGCTTCTAGCCTTCCCCGAGGCGAAGAGGCACCTGACAGGGAGACAGGTAGAGTTCTCCCAAAATTCGGTGGCGCCCTCGTGCGCTGCCGATCGTCTTCCCTCGTACTCTTCGGAGCTATGGGGGACTCTGTTTTTATGGGGGTATTTTTTGTTCGTATCTTGTTCGTATGTTTATGATATGATGCCTTTCGCCGGATCATCTGGGCTGGTGGTATTAATTGGTAACACACCTGACTTATCATTCGGGAGTTGCGAGTTCAATCCTCGTCCAGTCCACCAATACCTCAGTGGTCCGGCACATTTTTCCACAAGCTCTTGTAGAAATGTTCTTTTTATGGTTTACTTCTGTTGTCAGGTGTGCCGTTAGGCACGTCCCGAATGATCAAAAAATACTCCGGTTTTCGGAGTATTTTTTGTTCTTTCCAGCTTACAAAAGGATATGTTATGGTATATGTGTATGATAACTCGCTATATTTCCGAACAACTTGCAAAAGCGAAATATAAACTGTTGAGCGATGGAACCTATTTTGGCGAGGTTCCTGGTCTTGATGGCGTGTGGGCGAGTGGAAAGACATTAGAAAAATGCCGAAGCGAACTTGCAGAGATTATTGAATCCTGGCTCTTTTTGAAGATCCGTAAAAATATTCCCATTCCTGGAATGCAAACAAAAAAGATTCGCACAGAAAACTATGCCAAAACCCGTGTCCTGGCGTGAACTTGTACGCAGATTGCGATTATTGGGTTTTTTGGGTCCAGAATACGGCGGTAAGCATCCATTCATGATCAAAGAATCATTCATTTTACATATCCCAAACTCCCATAAACATGACATTGGCGCATCCCTACTTGCAGAGATTTTACGTCAGGCAAAAATTTCTTTGAAAGATTGGGAAGAGAAAAAGTAAATTATGCTGCACGCGCTGAAAAAATACATTCCTCAACCTGCACTTCAGGCATATCATGCACTGCTTGGCTATCTTGCGGGAATGGTGTACGGCAATCCGTCGAATGATCTTATCGTTATTGGTGTTACAGGAACAAATGGAAAGTCGACGACCGTGCAGTTTATTGCGCAATTGCTTACCGAGCTTGGCGAAAAGGTGGGATATACGTCTACGGCCGGATTTTCTATTGCAGGAAAAGCGGTTGAAAATCGCATGAAGATGACGATGCCGGGGCGTTTTGCGTTGCAGAAAATGTTGCGTGATATGAAAGATGCGGGATGTACGTATGCGATTATTGAAACGTCATCGCAAGGTTTGGCGCAGTTTCGTCACGTAAGTATCAATTACGATATTGCCGTGTTTACCAATCTCACCCCTGAGCACATTGAATCGCATGGAAGTTTTGAAAAATATCAACAGGCGAAGGGTTTGCTTTTTTCGCATCTTACACAGCGTCCGCATAAGGTGATAGGAGGAAAAAAGATTTCGAAGCAGATCATTGTGAATAGTGATGATGCGTATGCGGAATATTTTGCAAAATTTCCTGCGGATGTGCATTGGGGATTTGGGTGGGATGGGGGAAATAAAAATATTATTGCGCACGAAATTTCACACGATGCGGAGGGCGCACAGATACAGGTTGAAGATCGTACGGCGTATTGGCACTTGCCCGCACATTTTTCTCGGTTAAATGCGCTTGCTGCGGTTGCTACGGTACGAGTATGTGGATTCGCGCTTCCCGATGTTCTTCGTGCATCTGAAAAACTGCATGATGTTGCAGGCCGTTTTGAGCGTATCATCGCTGGCCAGCCTTTTGCGGTGATTGTAGATTATGCGTATGAGCCGTATGCACTTCAGGCGCTTTTTGCGTCGCTTCCTCCGCATACCGGAAAGGTGATTGGTGTGCATGGTTCGGCGGGAGGCGGGCGCGATAAGGCGCGTAGGCCGCTTATTGGTGCATTTGCAGCTGAGCATGAAGACGTGGTGATTGTCACCAACGAAGATCCCTATGACGAAGATCCGCAACGTATTATTGAAGCGGTAGCAGCAGGAGCTCGTGAGCGCGGCAAGAAAGATGGGGAGAATTTGTTTCTTAAAAGCGATCGGAAAGAGGCGATTCGTTTTGCGCTCGAGCAGGCGCAAGCGGGGGATATTGTTCTTATTACCGGGAAAGGTTCCGAGCCCGTGATGGCGGTTGCAGATGGCAAAATGATTCCTTGGGATGACCGACACATCGCCCGTGACGTGCTATTATCGTTAGGGTATGGCGCATAGTGTACGAACATTTTCTTCGCGTACGTGGATAACCGTTGGCGTTATCGGGCTTCTTTTGCTTGTTGCTTTTGCGTTTGTGCGCGAATATGTGCGCAATATCGATATTGCTACCGAGCTTGATCGCATGGAGGCAGAAAATGCTGCATTAAATACGCAGCATCTCGCATCTTTGCAACTCATTGCGCAACTCTCTACAGAAACTGCAGTAGAAAGTGAGGCGCGCACCAAATTAAATTTAGCAAAAGAAGGAGAAACGATGTACGTGGTAGATGATGCGGAAGTACGGGTCGATCAACGTATCGACCCCCAAGGAACAAATGAAGGCGGTGATATTGCTACCGATCCTGCGCTGAGTAATCCCGTAAAGTGGTTTTATTATTTTTTCTCGCCAAGTTCTGTGCAAGAGAGTGATGTGCTATGACGGAGCGTCAGAAAAAATGGGGGTGGGGGGTAGGGGGTGGGGTGTTTGTATTGTGGTTTTTGCTGCAATTGAGTGCGGTTTTTTTTCATGTGGGGGACGGCATGATGCGAGGTGTTTCATATCTCGTTTTTCCACCTGCGTGGGTACATGGTTCTCCGGTTTCGTATCATCGTGTGGTTGAAACGGTACATGCGTTTGTGGCGCTTCAGGTTGCATCTACGTATCAAGAAGCATTTCCCAAGGCCCTTGCGTTTGTAGTGCGTGATGCCCGTGTAAAAGATCTTTTAGATGGTGCGGATGTGCCGGTGCAAGATGCGCTTTTTACGGAGAGCGACACGGCAGCGCTTGCACATGCAGGGATTTCTTCGTATGAGCAAGAAAAGTATCTCGAAGAACCTTTTTTCCGCATGCGAGCTGCACATGCACTGCGAGATAAAGCGCTTCCTTCGCAAGAAATGCGTTTACAAAATGTGCTCGATAAGATTGATCTCGATATGCCCTTTGCGGATATTGCGCGGTATTTTTCGGAAGATAGTTCGGCGATAAACGGGGGAGACTTGGGGGTCTTCCTTGTTTCCGATCTTCCTGCATGGGCGCAAGGTGCGGCAACGATGCAGGTTGATGAAGTTCGTGCTGATTTTGTGGGTACCGATGCGTTTTGGGTGTTAAAAGTGGTTGATGCAGGAGGAAAAGACGACACGGCTTGGATTCATCTGCGCGGCATTGCTATCAACAAGCCCACGCTTGCTGACGTTTTGCGCATCCACGCCGAAGAACATCCTGCATGGGTTTTTGTGTGGTAATTGTTACGATCTTCCCTGTAGGTATTGGTTTTTTTCTACGTTGTAGGTGGCGTTTAAGATAATTTTTCCGTTTCGCTTTTGTGCACGAATACTTGCACGAGCTGCGTCTTCTTTGGGCGCTGTAACTTCTGCGCCAAAAATACTCGAAATTTCCTGACCTATTCCAGATTCCTTTCCTGTAGAGCAAGACACCAATACGATTGATGGTTGATGAACAAAAAACCCCCCGATTCTTTTCATCCCTCTTCCTGTTAAATCTTTTTTCGAAAGTGTTTCTCGCGCTTGATCGCCTCCTAGGGTGATGCTCTCTGCATCTCCATGGCCACCAATGACTGCAAACTCAATAAGATGAGTTGGAAAAGCATCCCGAAGCATAAAAAATCTTCGACCAATATCGTGCTTTCCCTTCACTTCCATTACACGAAGTTCGCAACCTATGCCCTTTAAGTCATTGCTCAAATTTGTGAACATTTTTTCGTCATAAGAAAATGTGCCGTTGCGATCAGCGGTTGGATAGAGGGCAATTCCATAAGGCACCGTGTCATTTTCTGCATACTCCGCTTGACGAAGAAGAAGCTTTTGGGGATAGCGTGCGAAGTGACGAATGCCGAACTGTTTATAAAGCTTTGCGGCTGATCCTGGCATTGCTTGTTCAAGCTTATCAATGGCGTAGAGATTTTTTTCTATGGTTTGCTGGTTATCGATAGTAGTGCTTTGCCAAGCTTCTAAGCAATCTCGCACGTTAAGTCCTTTTGCACCAAGCATGAGCGCAAGCGCTGTTTCCAATTTTTCTTTTTCAGCAACTGTTTTTTCCTGATTTATGATTCCTGATCTACGACAGGTGGTAATAAAAAGACTGTTGCGTTGTGCAACACTATTGAGATATTCGTTTTTGTTTCTTAGTTCTTCAAGAAGATCATCAATAGCATATGTATGAAGTTCTGATAGTAAACCTCTTATCTTTCTCAAGAGAACAGTATTTTTTTCTAACATATCAAAGATTTCAAGAACGGCTGATAATTTGTTGCTCTGCTGTATTGCTGACTCTAGTCCGGTGCAGATATTTATGAGGGTTTGTATATCTCCTTCACGAGTATTATCGAAATGCTCGAGAAAGGCATGAAAGAAATCTGCAGTGCATGTATCCATACATTGAATTTCTTCCAACGAAACATCTTTTTTAGGAAGATACCCATATTTTTCAAAGATACGTTTTCCTATTCCGGGATTCTTTTCTTCGAGTATTACAATACGTCGTATATCCTCACGGAGGCTTGGGGGTGCAACTTCTTGACCGGTTCTTTTACAAAATACCTCCGTATCAATCCAAAGAATGTCGTGAACTTTTTCGAGAAGTTTGCACTCTTTCTCGGTAAATCGTTCATTGATTGCTTCTACGACCGCCTTTCTTCGTGCAGATGCACTGAGCTCACGAGAAAGTGATGCAACATAGGTATAGAAAGTCGTTATTTTTTGTTCAAGAATTGTTTTCTCTTGTTCTCTACCTCCGATTATTTCGGGACCGTATCCATCCACCATAAAATACTTTTTTTATCTTCTTTTAAGGTATTCTACCTCGTCTGGAGTGCAGGGGAAACTTTGCTTTACGAAAAGTGCCTTTCGTGGTTTACTGTGTCCGCTAAACGCCGATGTAGCTCAGTTGGTAGAGCAGCGGTATCGTAAACCGCAGGTCACCGGTTCGAGCCCGGTCATCGGCTCCAGAAGAAAAGACTCCGTGCATATGCACGGAGTCTTTTCTTTTGAAGTTATGAAGTTTGTAGTTGTTAGTTTGAAGTGAAAAGATGTTCCTTTTAGATAACAGACTACAGACGACAGATAAGAGATATCTGATTCTGATCACTTTCCCCATCTGCCGTCTGTAGTCTGTTGTCTGTATCACGACAAAACATAGCATCCACTCACTTCAAACTAACAACTCTCTACTTCCCACTTTCCCATACGCTATACTACTTTCATGATTACGCTGCGCAATGTTACGAAAATCTATCCTCCCGATGTGCACGCACTTCGCGGAGTTACGTTTCATATTGAGTCGGGGGAATTTGTTTCGATCGTCGGTTCCAGCGGAAGCGGAAAAACCACTATTGCAAAACTCATTTCCGCAGAAGAAAAACCCAGCGAAGGTCAGGTGCTTATTGGCGAATGGGATATTTCTAAAATTCCTCATTATCAAGTTCCTGCATTGCGCCGACAGCTTGGGATGGTTTTTCAGGATTATAAACTTCTTCCCAAAAAAACCGCTTTTGAAAATGTTGCGTTTGCGCTTGAAGTTGCGGGAGAGTCTAACAAGCGCATCAATGAGATCGTTCCGCAAGTATTAAAAATTGTGGGGCTTGCAGATAAGGCGCATCGGTATCCTCGGCAGCTTTCGGGGGGTGAGCAGCAGCGTGTTTCTATTGCGCGTTCGCTCGTGCATCGTCCAAAAATTATGCTCGCCGATGAGCCGACGGGTAATTTGGATGCGGTAACCGCACGAGAAATTATTGAGCTTCTGAAGCGTATCAATGAATTTGGCACCACGGTCGTACTTGTAACGCATGATCGCGACATCGTGAATGCGCTTAATCGCCGCGTTATTACAATGCAAAAAGGAGAAGTGGTTTCCGATATCGCAAAAGGAAAATATCATCTTGGATAATATGCGCGCATTTTTTCGCATGATCAGGTTTGCCTTTCAAGGAATCTTTCGTAATTTTTGGCTTTCGTTTGTTACTACGTCGGTTCTTTTTCTTACGCTTGTTACCATCAACGCAGTGATTATTCTCAATGTGCTTGCCGATGCTTCCATTAAGGCTATTGAAGATCGGGTGCAGGTTGAAGTGTATTTTGTTCCGGGAACAAGTGAGGATGTGGTGAAATCGGTGCGCGGGTATCTTATTGGTTTGCCCCAAGTGCGTGATGTTACCACCGTTTCTGCTGATGAGGCGCTTATCTCTTTTACCGAACGCCATGCAAATGACGCAGAGATTTTGGCGGCACTTAAAGAAGTAGACGGTAATCCGTTTGGTGATGCACTGCGTGTGCAGGCCGAGCATCCCGAAGATTTCCCCTTTATTCTTGAAGCGGTAAATAGCCCCGAATTTTCTCAGTATATTAAAGATAAAGATTACGCAGATTATCAAAACGTTATTGAACGTCTTTCCACGTTTACCAATCACATTCGTTGGGGCGGTATGGGACTTGCGGCATTTTTCGGCCTTATTTCCATTCTTATCGTGTTCAATACGATTCGTGTAGGTATTTATACGCATCGTGATGAAATTTCAGTCATGAAATTGGTGGGTGCGAAAGACTGGTTTATTCGCGCACCGTTTTTGCTTGAAGCCATTTTTTATGCCCTTGCTGCAACGTTGCTCATGACTGGTCTTCTTGCGGTTGTCCTTATTTCGCTTGAGCCGCTTATTGCACGTTTCTTTTCGGGAGTTCCGGTGAGTCTTGTACGGTTTTATTTTGAAAATGGCATTGCACTCTTTTTGGTGCAATGGATTGGACTTTCGTTGTTGGGTGTAGTTACGACTGCAGGTGCGGTACGCAAGTTTTTGAAGGGGTAATTTCTATGGAGAGGCAACGAAAAAGCCCGACGCATGTCGGGCTTGAGCGGAATCCTCAGTAGAGCTTTTGGCAGGTTGACCAGTAGCCTATTCCGTAGTCGACGCGGAACGTGATGAGGGACCCGGTCTCATCTACGATGCCGTCTGCGGCGTAATCCCCAAGCTCGAAGGTGAGCTTGTTGCCGACGACCGTAATTGGTTGTCCGCCCCAGCTGATACCCGTGAGTTCAACTTTGCAGTCATGCATCGTCACGTCGTTATTCGTATAAAATATATCCGGCGTTCCCACCGCGCCCCACATGTCTTCGCAGATCCAGTCGCCCGTAAGATCTGCGCAGAGCGTGGTAGTGACGGTCTCTGGCTGGAGACCGACGAAAAAGCATGTCCGTTCACCAACGTACGGCGCACCTTTTGGCGCCGTGTAGTTGAATGTAACGCAATAGATTCCAGGAGTCAGGTTGACCATTTCCGGCGTTTTTCCGGTTACGACGATAGTTGCCGGATCGGTTTTTGCCGCCGGATTTTGAAGCCCTTTCGTGATCGAAAATTCGACTCCTTCCTTCATTCGCGTTTTTTCTACGATTGCTCCGTCTTCTATCTGAGCAGACAGAAGCGTAGCCTTGATTGTGACGCGTTCACCAGGCGCGGTGCAGGCGATGAGAAGAAGGCTGAGAAAAAACATGAGCACCTCCTCAGAGGAGAGTAGCAGATTGTGTGGTGAGTGCCAAAACTGCGTAACTGAAAAGTTTGATCATGTTAAAAGATGATCTATTGATCGTTGAAAAGATTAGAAATTCAGGACAAAAAATACCAGCATTTCTGCCTTTGTGCCCGGTAAACCCTATCCCGGTCGTGTAAAACTTTGGATAACGAGGCCAAAGTAAGAAGTTTGCATTTAGCGACGGGTGTTTTGTCGAGAGCTGTGAAAAAACTTTTTTATCTTTTGAACAAAGTTAAGTGGGATGCGATAAATAGGTGAGTACATTTCGTTGGGATCGAAATATGCGTCGTGATAAATCTCCAAAACCGCCTTCGGATAATAACTTGGAATTATAGCGTCCTTACCACGGCGATCCATCTCCATATTGAGGATAGTGAGTTGTACTTGTTTTTGCTGCCATTCGCGAAGAGTGTGCGTTTCCCACGTATAAATGACAATGGCACAAAATATGGCAATTTGGATAATATCTGCTAATGGAATCATAGAGCCTATAAAGTTTAATCGTGTTGAATCTTTTTATAGTTGGGCGAATATTTGGATTTCTTCTTCACTTAGATTTGGGTATTGCTTCTTGGTTTCAATTAACTTATTTGTCGCTTCTCTTCTCGTTGTATATTTTAATCCTAATTTAACAATTTCGTCAGGATATAAGTTATTTCTTTCGTCGTTTGCTATAAATTTTACTGCATTCGGATACAGCGGCGTATTAAATAATTTCTGCATCCGTTTTATCTCTCGTTGCTCAATTTTTTCTGATGTAAAAAATGCATTATAAGTGAGTAATGCAATAATGATTAAAAGAAGTAAATAAATCATAAAAGAATTGATTAGGCAGGTCTATTTGGTATTGAGGATGTTTAGAATTTGTGTATTTTGTTGGAGGATTGCGTTTTCGTTTGTTTGAATCTGCTCTTGAAGACTTTTATTTGTTATTTGAAGTTGATTAAGTGTATCTATCTTTTCAGAATACTCTCTATAAGTTGCTGAGTTAAAATGAAAGGCATCAATAAGAAGTCCCCCTACCATACAAAGCATTGTTATGATCGCGATTGAAAAAATTCCGATGATCAAATTTGTTTGTCTGTCAAGATGTTTATATAAATCTTTAGGATCTATTGGAAACTTAATAGGAAGCTCATCCGAGTCTGATTGAGAGCTATTATTTAGTGTTGGTTCGTTAGGTGTCATATCAATATGCACCCTTTAAAACCATAACACTACCGTCAGTTTCAACCTCGAAATCTTTTCCAACCAATTGAGTGAAGTCGATGCCAACAAAAGAGACGCCAGGAGTAAATCGAATACCAGGACCAAATTCAACACCACCTACACGGATTCGTTGTGTTGGTTCGAAGGATCCATCTAAATTCTTTTTGAAAACTGATTCAAAAGTAATCCTGGCCATATTTTTCTAATTACGTCATCTAAAACCTTATTATGATTTTAGATTAGCATTTTTTATGTTGTTTGGATACTCCACAAAACGCAAAACAGAAACTGTGAGGTTTCTGCTCATAGTTCCCCTACAGTAGAACCTCACTGCGTTCGGTTCACTGTAGGGTTTACCACAAAGTGAAACCAAAAACAAAATAGAAACCAGTTTTTGGTTTCTACTTTGTGGTTCTGCGGCCCGGTCTAGATTGAAGACTTTGAGGGGACTTTGGAGCACCCTTCTATATGCTTGCCGACCCTGTTCCGGTCGTATCGAAATGAGACAAATGAGACGATACAGTATGGGGTACCATGCGCAGAAATACTGAAATCAGTGGACTTTTACAATGGTAAAAATACGAACAAGACACGAACAAAGTCAGTTGCTTGTATGGTCTTAAACGTAGGTTTTGTAAAAAGATGAAGAGAAAATATTTAGTCGTTTCAAATTTACGTTACAAGTTTTAACCGCCTTCCATTTTATACTTCTTTGCAAGGATAGATCATTCTTAAAAAAGAATTGGATTCGTGAAAATAGAGCGCCGTACCCCATGGTCATTACTATGACGTATAGAAACGGGATGAATAGCAAGGTTAATATTGGGATCAATAAAAAGTTTTCGAATGTTCCAAAAGTATTTATTACTGGCAGATCGGTATATAGCCCGATGGACGATCTCCATAAATAAAATAGACCTGCGATCGTGAGAAGAACTGTCGTTAAAGAAGTAACCGCTTTGTACTTTATATTGCCATTAGCTACTGCAAAAAGAAGAAAGACTAAAGTTATTAATGGCAGAATCACCATTTCTGTTAAGAAGCTGAAGCTATATAAGTTAACGAAAAAGTCTAAAATGATTGAGAGCGAGAAATATTGAAGCAACTTTATTTTAAACTTCTCAGAGTCCACCATGTCGTTCGAGTTCACTACCAGCACTAGAGCCGTTCCAATAAACCAAAAAATCGAATCCGCGAGCATTCCCAAATGCCAATAGCCGAGATGTTCAAGTGAGAAAATGATTAAAGACACATAGACAGAACATAAAAAGAGTGTTGTTAATGCTTTCGGATGAGAAACTGCCTTAACTACTTGCAACAAACTTTTTCGGATATCGTTATTGAACAACATCCAGAGAAAAGCGATCACCAACCAGATGAGAGAAGCTAATTTACGATTATCTATACCAAAATCAACGAGATGCATATTTCATGAAAATGTAGTCTCATTCTAGGTCATAGGATGAATGTTTTCCTGGGAAAACCAAGAAGTGAGTTGGGATAACGCATCATCGGATAGTTCTTGTGTAAGAAACAAGGCAAGATTTGCCTTTGCACGTGAACAGGCAACGTAAAAGAGGTTTCTATTTCGATGAAAAGCTTTTAGTTTGTCCGATGGTGTACCCGTGTGAAACCATTCCAGCATTTGATTGAAATCGTAATGATTCCAACCTCTACCGATCACAACAAGAACATTTTCAAACTCTGCACCCTTTACCCCGTGCTTTGTAGAAAATGGAGTTTTTTCATCAATGAATTTTGCCAAGGCGACAACTTCTTGGTAAGGAACGCCGCGTAAAGCACGAAGTCTATCAATCGATTCAACTTCATCGTTGACTAGCTGATCGACCGGCAATAAAAGTTTACTTTCTTTTCGCTCAACTGATTCTGGCAGGTGTGGTCTACCAGTCGATTTGAGGTGATCAATCACATCTCCCACAGTTCCACTGGAACGAATAGTCATCAGTGTTTCCATATCTCTTTTCCAGCCCGTCTTGTCCGCGTGAGAATGAATCGTCGGATGTCCACCGCCAATCACTTTGAACATTTCACCGAAACGTTTTTGTTCGTAAGCCAAGCAGAGTGGTTCAACCACTTCTACTAGAAATTTAATATGGCGATCTTCCTTTTTGACGAAACGATCATTTTTTCCATCAAAAGCTTCGACAATGCCGCTATATCCCTGCTCCTTTGCCAAAACGTTATGGGTTAGCATCAGGATTTTAGTTTTACCAGATGTAAAATCCCATCCAGTATCAATGAGAATCTGTTTTAACTTCTCAAGGTAATTGTGAGCCTCATCGGCGGGTAGGTCACCCTTCCAGTGGGGCTTGGTTTGCCGTACACCTGCCCATGAGTTCGTGTGATAAACGTTAGCGGTTCCAAGTAGCGTAGCATCCTTCACTGCTTGAGCGAGTTCTGGTCGCATTTTGTTGAGAACATCCACAATGACAGGAGCTGATCTAAAGTTTGCCCCCATTCCTATAACAGATAATTCTGGATGTTCAACCTGCTCGCCGCCCTCCTCATAAATTTTTTGCCAATGGTCTCCGAAGAATCCGATTAGTGGCTTGCGTTCGCCTACAAACATGTACTTCTTAAGGGCTTCAACGAAGTTTTCATCTGTATCCTGATACTCGTCGATCAGCACCACTGGGTAACGACTTACAAAAATATCACGGAACTTTTGACTGTCCAAGAGAGCGATAGTGAGTGTAATCACGTCTCCGTGTCCAAGTAAGATATCTTCGTCGATCTTCGGATACCCTAATTCATATTTAACTTTTTTATCGCCAAGTCCTCCTGCCTCTATGATTCTTTCAGACCATTTTTCTATTAAAGCAAGATTTTTTCTTAACTCGGGTTGAAAGTCTTTGATAAGTGACCAGCAAAAGGCATGGATTGTTGAAGAGAAAACAGCTGGATGACTGTCGATTCGAGATCGAATTTCATCACTGGCGACATTTGTGTAGGTAATGCACGCGATCGATTGGTGCTTACGCAAAAACTCCGCGCCTCTCTTTTCGATCAAATATTGAAGAGCTTTGATAAGTGAGAATGTTTTTCCGGCTCCTGCTCCTGCTTCCAACAAAAAATTCTGATTATTACCTATGGCAAAAAACATTTTTTCCAATGCAGACTTTGATGCCTCTTCTGCGGGATTGGTTGAGTTAATTTCCGGCATATTTATTCCTCGGGAGTTGGAGCAACAATTGCCCCTATGGGGGACTGATTCTGAGAGAGCCAAATCAAACCTTCTGTAATGTAACGAGGAGAATTCCATTCATGTACATCAATCGCGTGCTTCAAAGCGAATTCTGATTTCTTTTGTTCACCCGCGAGATCCCAAGCAGTTGTTGATGTAAGATCAAATAAAGCAGTATTTGCTAAAATAAACGCCTCTTCAAAGCTACGACCACATAAATCCCCAGGCGTCTCAGGAATTTGATAGGCGATACGACGATCCTCCTTTATTTTTTCTGCGTCAACCTTCGCAAGAAGTTCAGTTGGAGAAATATCGTCTTTCTCAAACCAAGTCTTAAGACAGGAATTTGTTGTACGGGTTCCGCTCTGTACGGGTTCCGCCTTGTATTTTCTACCAGAAAGCTTCGCGCTATCGAGATCAGTAATGATAAGCGTTTTTAACTCCAAAAAGTTGAGAAGGTCAAAGAATTTATGCGCATATGCACCACCGACCTCCATGATCGAAATGTATTGGCTCGACAATTTTTCTTCCGGCTGTTTTCCGTTGTCTAACTTTTCAATGATTTTTGGCAGTAATAATCGTTCGGAAGTACCTTCAATCAAGATAATCTTGTCTGCGAATAAAAGATCGCATCGGGTCAGGGTCATATACTGATGAAGGAATTTTTTGTCGTCAGCAGATATGCCCGTCAAGCCTGTATTTAGATCCTTGATTTTCGTTCGGCAGTATGTAATGTCGGACTGCTTTGTTTCCGTTACAAGAAAATATCGGATGGCACTGAAGGATGCCCGGTTTGCCATGTGGGATGAATGAGTTGTAACGATAAATTGTACCGGCCACTCCTCGCCGTCTCCACAATCCTTAGCAAAAGCTGCCGCAACTTCGCTTAATTTTTTAATAAAGACTTCCTGCATCTGTGGGTGCAGATGAGCCTCTGGTTCCTCGATAAAAATGATATGGACTCCTGGCGAACAGGGAGTCGTTTTAAACGTTTTGAAAAATTCGTAAAGCTTCAGCAAAATGTATATCAGATTTCGCGCTCCCAAACCATTGAAGGCTTCTGGTAAATGAACTCCGTTCGTCCCAGAATAAACCACCTTTGTATAATTCGTTAAAAGTCGTTCAACATCAAAAGTTGTTTCCGTTCGTAATTTCGGATCTGACAAGCCGGGATATCCGAATAGTTTGAATGCCGGTACAAGCGCGTTCAACTGACTATTAAACTTTGTATCGACCTCCTCTTGAATTTCATGTACTGCATCTGTTAGAACTTGTGCCGTTGTTTGATCGGTAGGGAGTGCGGATGCCGATAGGGCTGTCTCGAAAAGAACTCCAAATATTTTACCGAGAACCGCGTTATCCTTATGTGTTGTATCGTCCAAACCGCGCTGAGCATTAATAAAACCAGCCTGAATGACCGATGCAAGCCTATTCCACTCCACCGCTTTTTCATTCGACTCATCATTTGGATCAATCGCAAACAATGATGTTTTGTAAAGTTTAGGCAGCACCTCTTTCATTTTTTTGAAAAAAGCAACTTTGTTATTTTCCTCCGTTCCCTTCGGGTCAAGCTCTATGGATGCAAAGAGCGCCTGTAACTTTCCATCCTCCAGCTCATAGCGAATTTCGATCTTGGTTTTTGTGCACGCATCATCGAGATCGATAATGAATTCACTTAATGCACCGAGGTTTGCTGTTTTATCATAAGAGACAGTCAATGTGACTTTAATGGCTGGTAAAGAACTTCTAATTTCGCTTTCGTCCTTACCCGCCAACTTTGAACTAAATGCAGTCCAAAAAAGCTCATGTGCGGACAGGGAAAAGTCCTCTAGTCGAAAAACAGGACTTCCATCCTGGAGCAGTCTCCGAAAAATCTCAGTGAGAGATGTCTTTCCACTATTATTACGACCGACTATTACGGTCGTTTGTTTTTCGAGTTGAATATTCGCATCTTGAAGAAGGCGAAAATTCTCTATTTGGATATCCTCAATATACATACCATTTCCCGGATCGATTTCGAGGATAATCAAAAGTTAGATACGGTTATTCTATCAATTACCCCTTATTTTTGCTATTCTAAGAGCAATATGGTCGTAAAGAATAATAATCTCGCCAATCCACCCGATAAAGCAGGGATTTCCTTATATGTCGATGAAATGATAGCTAGGGACAAGGCTTTGAGCGAGAAAATCGCTTCTGTCACTGATTTGGATAAACTCCTCAAACCAATACCGATACCAGAATTCATAAACAAGCTTTTCGAACGCAACGATGCCATTGAAGAATGGACGAAGTATCTTCAAGGTTTATACAGAAAAAGCCTCATTCATGATCCTGAAGGAACTTCGACCGATGAAATAACCGAAGAATCAGAACCGTCGGATGTTTTGATCGATGAAATCGAAGATCGGGTAACGCAAATCAATGAGCCATTAGCTCAGAGGCACCATCTTCGCATTACCATTGAAGGGTTTTTAGTCGATCAGGACGATCCCAGTAAAACGCACCTGCTTTCACCGAAAATGCAGCGAATGCTCTCCAGCTTAAAGAAAACGTATCGGAAAACCAAGGCGCTGTGCGAATACACGGGATACAACAGCGAACCGGCTTTTTATGATGCAGTCCGTCGATTGAACAGGATTGGATTCAATGTCTTTAAGCTCACAACTAAGATCGCTATCAACGAACGGACATTGGGTTTTCGACTCGTGAAACATCTTTTTGTCGAAGTCGACAAACGAAACCCAAATATCTAAAAGTTCCTATAGTGCATAACTCGTAAAAAGTAGCCGTCCCATGGCTATTTTTACGTTTTCAGGGAGCGGTCACTATAGGAGCGCTGCATGTCGCCTAGGGTGAAAGGCATGATTTGATGTGTTCATTAAGAAATTAAGAACACATGTATGAGCACACAGGAAAACATTCAGACTGTATACGTCGACATTAATAAACTCATCCCCACCACGTACAGTGCTCGTAAGCACGATAAGAAGGCAAAAGAAAAACTCACGGAGAGTATTACGCGTTTCGGTCTAGTTGACCCGATAATATGTAATTCTACTCCTGAACGGCTGAATATTGTGATAGGAGGTGCGTTCCGTTTGCTTGTCGCTAAAGAGCTTGGCTTTAAAGAAGTTCCTGTCGTCTACGTAAACATTCCCGATCTTGAGCGCGAGAAAGAGCTGACACTTCGTCTCAATCGCAATACTGGCGAATTCGATTATGAACTTCTGAAGGAATTCGACTTGTCCATGCTTCTTGATGTTGGGTTCGATGACAAGGATTTGTCGGCTGTCTGGGCAGATATCGGCGGAATCGATGACCAAGCTGCACCAAAGGAAGAACCCTCACACGAGGAGCCGACAACAAAACTCGGGGACATTTTTCAGCTCGGAGACCATCGTCTTGTCTGCGGAGATTCGTTAGATCCAAACGTCGTCGTTCAGCTCATGGGTGATGATCGCGCCGACGTTATCTCCTGCGATCCGCCTTACAATCTTGGGTTGGACTATAGCAATGGCATTTCTACAGACGGTAAGTACCAAGGCGATGTGAACGATTCGTTATCTGATGAAGAATACGGCACATTTATTAGTACAATTCTCGCAAACACCTTAGCCGTTGCGAAGCCTGATGCTCACGTTTTCTATTATTGTGATCAGCGATATATCTGGATGTTCCAGCAACTATTCGCAAAGCACGGAGTTCAAAACAAACGCGTGTGTCTTTGGGTCAAAAACAACTTCAACATGACTCCGCAGACGGCATTCAACAAAGCTTACGAGCCGTGCGTATATGGAACAATCGGTAAACCGTATCTCAACGAAGACATCGCAAACCTCCACGAGATCATGAACCAAAATGTGGACGCAGGAAACCGCACGCACGACGATATTTTCAGTATCTTCGATATTTGGCTCGCGAAGCGTGATCCAGCAAACGAATACGAACACCCTACGCAAAAGCCTTTGAGCCTTCACGAGAAGCCTCTCAAACGTTGTACAAAGCCCGGAGACATCGTGATTGACCTTTTTGGTGGCGGTGGAAGCACGTTGCTTGCGTGCGAGCAGATGCATCGGCGGGCGAGACTGTGCGAGATCAATCCAGCATTCTGCGATGTGATCATTCGACGGTTCGAAAAGATGACCGGAAAGGTCGCACAAAAACTCAACGACTAATATGACGATTCAAAAAGGAGACCTTGTAAAACTCGGCGAGCATTACTTGCTTTGTGGAGACTCGACCGACTCAGTGAATATTACACAAGTATTGCAGGAAAGAAAGATCGATCTTGTGCTGACTGACCCTCCGTATGCATGTGAGTATGTGGAAGGAAAAGCGGACTTCACACAATCACTCGCGAAACCAAAAGTAATTCTGAATGATCATGCGCAGACCGAAGAAGAATATCAGTCGTTCACCGAAAGCTGGATGAAGCCGATCGTGTCAGCAATGGCGGATAAAAACTCGGTCTATATTTTCAACACGGACAAGATGCTCTTTGCACTTCGTAACGGAATGGAGCGAACGGGATTTAAATTTGCACAGATGCTCATATGGGCGAAGACGCACGCAGTCATTGGTCGCATGGATTACTTGCCTCAACACGAGATTATTCTCTATGGCTGGTACGGACGACACGAGTTCATGCAGTCCAAGGACAAGAGCATCCTTGTATATCCGAAGCCGAGTAAAAGTAGATATCATCCGACATCCAAGCCGATCGGTTTGCTTCGTCGGCTGATTCTTAACAGCAGCGAGATCGGGGATACCGTCTATGACCCGTTCGGAGGCGGTGGTTCTACCCTTCTTGCATGTGAGCAGACGAAACGTAAGTGCCTCATGATTGAGATAGATGTCGAGTATTGCGAAACGATCGTCATGTTATGGGAACGACTCTCTGGGGAGAGGGCGCAAATGATAAACCCTCCATATGAAAACCAAAAAGAAATATCCGAGGGCTGAGCAGCGCATAAAACTCCAGAAACAGCTGTTGCTTGAGCAGCTCGTGAAGATGCCAATTCTCGAAGCCGTCTGTAAGAAGATCGATGTTTCGCGATCCACTATATATCGCTGGAGAGACGAGGATCCCGCTTTCGCCAAGGCATATAACAAGGCAATGGAAGCTGGGGCAGACGTTCTCGACGATGTTGCTGAATCCAAGCTTCTTGAGCTTATCAATCGTGCAGACCCGAGTGCCGTGTTCTTCTATTTAAAGCACCGGCACCATAAGTTCAGCCCAGTCGCTGCAGCTTTCAAACAGAAGCGTCTTGAGAAGTTTGAAGAGAGCAAAAGAGAGATGACTGATGAACAAAAGAGGAAGTTAGACATGATGCTCGAAGATATAACCGTATTTCAGGCACAGTATAAGAACGAGGGTCTCGTGATTCATGATCCGCAATCACCAGAGGTGCCGCCGACTACTCCCGAAGAGCCTACTGCCTTGTGATTTCCGTACTGTCGCTGAAATGGACACGGATGACTTCTACATTTTTTGCCTGTGTTGCGGTTGGATAAAGAAGAAAGTTAGAGTCGTCGGTTTCAGTCTCACCAGGTGCAACCGTTTGTTGTGACCAGAACACATACGGCATCGGTTCGTCACCGCCAAACTCTGTGAACTCGAGATATTCACCAGCTGCATTTTGCGGATAGAACCGCACGTCGACTGCATCAATGGTCTTGTCGAAAGTATTCTTGAATGACAGTTTTACTTGCGGTGTTCCTTCGGAATCCTTATAGAAACTAATCGAGGTAACAAGGTTGTTCATTGCGTCGATTTGTTCCTGGGTAAGGGTTGGTGGCTTGGGAGCATTCGCCGCAACGATAGCGAGAAAACCAAGTGATGCGGCAGTGAAAATAACGATCCCGACGATAAACTTTTGCAAACCAGTCCAGCCCTTCTTGTGTGGCTGTTGGACTCGAGTCGGTTCTTTGCTTTCAACGTATGCAACTGCCTTGGTTGTGGCAACGATGCGTTTCGATTTGCACTTTGGACAGTGACTTTGATTCATCCACCAGATGAGTAAGAAAAGACCGATGCTGATCGGAAAGAACCCGAACAGAAAACCGATGGCAACGACGAAAAGAATAAAACTACCGATCGTCAGTAACGGGTCGTGGGGCTTATTGAAGACGTGCTTACATTCGAAGCACTCGAACGATTGAGCCATACGGGGCAGTTAGGAATTAGTGACCCCGTGGTGTGGCTCTAAAACAAAAAGCGACACCCGGTGGTGTCTAGGCCCGACCCCCCGTACGGATCGTACGAGTGTCGTTTTAACCGGATGCCGCTTATTGCGTGCGATCCGGATAGGCAAAATATGCCCCTGTAAGGAGGTCGAACCTAGACAACGAAAGTATAGCTTACAAACCACCGAAAGTGAAGTCTGGTTACCAACTGTCTAACCCCCTCCCTACCCTTGTATTTTTAGGTCTTTTCAAGCCTTTTAGGACTAGCCAGTCCCGGCCCATGTAACATTTTTGTTACACACTAAATAAGCTGATGAAAGTTTTGATTGCGAAAATAATAAGAATAACCGCCGAACCAATTTGAAGCACTCGAATCAAAACTTTGCCACCAAAACGTTTACTTAGCCACGCTATGAAAGCAACACAGACAAAGCACACAAAAGCTCCAACAAACAAGCTTGCGGCTCCTGAAATTGCGGAAGAGACAGATGTATTTTCTCTACACATCGTACCAGCTACCCCAATAAAGTAGAGCATGGTTGGGATGTGAAGCAGTACAAGCAAGAAGCCGGTTAGAAAACCACCGCTTTTCTTATTCTCGGCATTTATTGTTTTTCCTATCCATGCCTGTCGAATTCCTTGAACGCCTAAATACACCATGAAGATCACGCCTCCGAGACCTATCCCAATACGAAGAACGGGAAAGTTTCCGATAAAAGAAACCAAACCGAGGCATGCCAAGGATAGGTAAAGCCCGTCCATCATTGCTGCCCCGAGAGCTAATTTCAGCCCGCTTCGTATATCGCCTTCAATGGTTACAAGAAAAACAGTAGTTTGTACTGCACCGGGCAGCGCAGCTGCAGTGAAACCGACTATGAACAGGGAGAAAAGATTCGACATAATATTGCCGGGATTGATTTAAGACAGTCGCAGGTATCGTTCAACTGTCGACCGAGCGAGCCCGGCAACCGCATCAAAGACGGGAAGAGTCTGTGGGGATTTAGCAAGTTCGCTCAAATCAGTACAAGCGACCAAAACAGCCCCTGCGCCGCGTTCGTGCAAAAGATTGATAAAGGTCTTAAATTCTTCATCCAGTTGTGCTTTCGACCAACCAGTTTTGACGCCAAGAATGAGCCGATCCACTTGAGCTTGTAAGTCACCTGATTCGATGGTTTGAATTCCTTTTTTCTTCAAGGCATCTTGATAGAGCTTACCGTCAGCTGTCATTTTAGTGGCAACTAAACCAATGGAAGTTACATCTGAAGAAATATGTACAATTGATTCCTCAATCATGTGTAAAACAGGAACACTTACGGATGCCGCCATATCATCAAAGAATGTATGTACGCTCCCGCATGGAACAACGATGAAATCGACCCCGGTTGACTCCAAGCGTTTGAGTCCTTCGCACACCACCTCTTTTAACTTTGTCGCATCAACTGGTTTATCAATGTAGAAAGGTGTTGGTAACGAGTAAATCATGATGCGAGGAAATTCATCATCATACTTTGCTCCATACTGTTTTTGACATTCGTCTAACACCATATTCAAGAATGGAGCCGTTGATCGTGGACCCATACCAGCCAAAATTCCAATGGTTTTCTTAGATTTAGTCATAGGTTCAGTTTACCAACTTAAACTTAATTACGGAGTCAACCGATGAACAGATCGATGGAGATACGTGGCTTCCCGAATGTTTGGGAGGTCAAGAATCTTCATAACCATCCGTGCCGCTCCGGCTCCCATGCCACCATGCGGAGGGCAACCATAACGGAAGAAATCGAGATACGTTTGTATGGATTCAATTTTAACACCCTTCTCCAAAGCCTGTTGCTTTAGCTGCTCGTAACGGTGCTCCCGTTGGGCACCGGTCGTTATTTCAATTCCAGACCAAAGCAAATCAAAGCTCTTGGTGAGAGACGGATCAGATTCGAGACGCATGTGGTAAAACGCTCGAACCTTCTTGGGATACTCGGTTATGTAGACGAACTCGTGACCATAGCGTTCTTTTACGATCGCCGATATTTCACGTTCCTCTTCAGGTGAAAGATCACCGTCACGTTGGTCGGGTATTCCTCGTTCTTGGAGCAACGCTTTTACTTCTTTTAGGGTCAGGTGTGGAAATGGTAACGGGGGAACAACCAGTTCACGTCCGTATAATTTCTGAATGCGCACCCCCAGAGACGCCTTGATTTCAGCCAGGGCAAAAGCGATCCCTTCCTCCCAAATCTTCATCACGTCCTCGTGAGACTCAATCCAGGAAAGCTCCATATCGTAGCCAGTAAACTCTGTAGCGTGTCGCGGGGTAAAGGACGGTTCAGCGCGAAACACCGGCCCCACCTCAAATACCCGCTCAAAACCAGAAGCCATCGCCATTTGTTTATAGAATTGCGGTGATTGAGCTAAATAGGCTTTGCGATCAAAGTAGGAAACTTCGAAAAACTCCGCACCACCTTCGCTTGCGGCGCTCATTAACTTTGGTGAGTGAATTTCCAAGAATTCTTTCTTCATCCAAAAAGAACGAAGAGCATGTTCGAGCGCCGTCCATACTTCAAAGATAAGCCGTTTCTCTGGTTTACGCAGATCAAGCCATCGGTAATCCATGCGCACATTTGGATCAACAGACTCCGCGTCTGAGCTAAAAATTGGCAGAGGCTTTTGTGCTTCTGAAGCAGAAAGAATAACCAGTTCTTGAATTTGAACTTCGTACCCTCCCATTGCTCTTTCTTCTTTACATACCAGTCCAGTGATTTTCACAACGGATTCGGTCGCCAAAGATTCAGCTTGAGCGAAAAGGTCAGGAGATGATTCGTCGACGACGCACTGAATCAAGCCCGTTTTGTCTCGTAATAGGAGAAAGCAGGTTTTGCTTTGTTTGCGAATTGTTTGGGCGAATCCCTGAAGACAGACTCGTTGACCATCTTGGTCGCCTAACGATTGAGCGAAAGTAATTTCCATATCGTTTATTTAGAGCGAGCAAGTTTTATCGTCTCTAAGCGCTCGCGTATAACCGCAATGACTTCTTCTCCACCAAACATTCCTTTTGTTTCCCGCATAACACGACCAATAAGTGCTTGGAACACCTTTTCTTCACCAGCGATGTACTGGTCTACAAGAGACGAATTATCGGATAGTACGTTACCAACAATGTCGTTCAGACTTATTTTTGTCGTACGTGACAACGTTTCAAATTCCTCGATAGATCGAGCGAGATCACCCTCTTTGGCACAAGAACTGAGGAATCTTTTTGCCGTTGAAACGGGAAGAGACTTGTCCTCCACTTTTTCCACGAGCAAAAGAATCTCCTCGGCGCTAAACGGTATCGTTCCGGTTGACTTCATGAGAAGAGGAACCTCGGCCATGTAAAAATTAAGAAGCGTGTCTTTTTTCGATTTGCTATCCAGTTTTTGATAACTGGCATCGAACGACCAAAACAATTCGGCTGTGTCGAGAATGCTAACGAGTTTTGTCATCTCCATCCCTTCCTCAATCATCGTCGCGAATACGTCCTTTCTTAGACGAGGAACTTCCTTTGTGAGTTGTTGAATCGCATCTTCTGATAACTCCACGACAGAGATATCGGGCTCAGGAAAGTAACGATAATCAGCCGCTGATTCTTTTGATCGCATCGGGTAAGTTGCTGCGCGGTCATCATCCCAAAGAACGGTTGATGCTACGGTCGGGTAGATTCCAGCATCCCATTCCACTTTTAATTTCTCTCTTTGATATTCCAACGCATTCTCTACGCTTCGGAATGAGTTTAAGTTTTTTATCTCTACTCGCGGATACAGTTTTTCTTCGCCAATTCTTCGCAGCGAGATACTTGCATCGCAACGCATCTGTCCTTTTTCCATGTCCGCATCGCTGATGCCCAAATCTTTTACGAGTCTCCGAATAGCTTTCAAGAGTGCCTTTGCCTCTTCCGAGGATCGTAAATCCGGCTCCGTCACCATTTCCATAAGCGGAACGGATGAGCGATTAAAATCGATAAGCGTTCTGTCCGCATCGTGGAGGGATTTCGCCGCATCCTCTTCAAGGTGGACGCGATTCATGCGTGCCGAACACAAAGAATCGTTCAGCGGGAAAACCAATTCACCACCTTGTCCAATCGGGAGGTCATACTGGGATATTTGATACCCTTTGGGCAGGTCAGGATAGAAGTACGATTTACGATCCCATTTGGTGTGCCGAGCGATCGCGCTTTTCATTGCGGATGCCAGCAGAACCGTTTGCTCAAAGGCACGCTTGTTGAGGAGGGGTAACGTTCCAACAATACCCATGCACGTTGGGCAAACGTGTCGGTTTGGTTCTGTGCACGTCGGATCGTTTTTGCAAGCGCAAAACATTTTCGAAGCTGTTTTCAGCTCGACGTGAATTTCTAGACCGATAACTGTTTCTAAATCTTCCATATGAATTACTTACGGGTTGCTCGCTCAAAGTCCGTTGCTGCTTGAAGAACGGATATCTCATCAAGGTACGGGGCGGTAATCTGCATCCCAACGGGTAGATGACCAATTGTTCCGCATGGGACGTTCATGGTCGGAAGTCCAGCTAAACTAAAACCAACGGTGAAAACATCTGCGAGATACATGGACATAGGGTCATTAACTTTCTCGCCGATGGAAAAAGCTGGGAATGGGGATGTGGGAGTGATGATAAGATCAACTGCCTCAAACGCTTTGCGGAAGTCTTCCCGAATGAGCGATCGGACTTTTTGTGCGCGTTTGTAATAGGCATCAATATAACCTGAAGACAAGGCAAATGATCCAAGCATGATGCGTCGTTTTACCTCGGAACCAAACCCGTGAGAGCGGGAACGTTTGTAGAGATCTTCGATGCTGGATGGATCTGGTACTTGGTAACCAAATCGAACTCCGTCCAGTCTTGAAAGGTTGGAGCTAGCCTCGGAAGTGACGAGAAGATAATACGCAGCAATCGCATACTTTGTGTGCGGTAAAGAAATCTCGACAACCTCGTATCCACTTTTCTTGAACGTATCTAACGCCTCGTGCATTAGTTTCGTCATGGTTGCATCGAGACCGGAAAAGTATTCTTTTGGAATACCGATTCGTTTCGGTTTCAACTCTGGTGCATCAAGCTGAGCGATATAGTCTGGCAATGATCCTGGAATGGAGGTCGAATCCATTGGATCGTGTCCGGCAATTACCGAGAGAACAATGGCAACATCACGCGTCGATCTGGCCATCGGGCCGATAGAATCAAACGAAGAAGCATAGGCGATAGATCCGTAACGAGAGACTCGTCCATAGCTGACTTTCAGACCATAAATACCACAAAATGACGATGGCTGGCGTATAGAACCACCAGTATCTTCTCCAAGCGAAAATACGCACATGCCAGCAGCAACGGAGGCGGCAGACCCACCGCTCGATCCTCCGGCCACCCTGCTTAAGTCATGTGGGTTTTTCGTGACACCGAAGTCAGAGTTTTCGGTTGAACTTCCAAATCCGTAAGCGTCACAGTTTGTCTTTCCGATGACAATTGCCCCGGCTTCTTTCAAGCGTTTTATAACCGTCGCGTCGTATGGCGCGACAAATGGTTCCAACATTTTTGACCCACCCGTCGCCTGCATATCCTCGACCAAGATAACGTCCTTTACCGAAAAAGGAATTCCTTCAAGCAAACCGATTGCTTCGCCTGCTTGTATCTTTTTATCGATGGCATCTGCGCGTTCCAAAGCATGTTCTGGGTAGACGGATAGAAACGCGTGGATTTCAGAATCTTTTTCTTTAATGCATGCCAAACAATCCTCGATGATCTCGCGGCAAGTAAACGTCCTGGCCTTTAGGCCGGCGTGCAACTCCTCAATGGATAGAAAACTTAGACTCATAGTACTTAGATGACCTTAGGGACGACGACATATCCGTTCTCAAACCTTGGGACTGTATTCAGAAGTTTCGCCCGCTTATCAGCCGGATAGTCATTCACTACATCTTCTCGAAATACGTTCGATAATCCGGTTACTTGATCCGTGGGGATAACATTTGTTACATCGGCTTCGGCGAGTTGATCTGCGTAGTTGAGTACATCGGTCATTTCTTTTACAAAATGGTCAACCTCTGAATCCTCCAATGTGATCTTGGATAAGTCCGCTACCTTTTTCACGAGATCTTTATCGATAAGCATATGATTTGATTTAAATTGGCTCGGGCGGCAGGACTTGAACCTGCAACATCTGCCTTAACAGGGCAGCGTTCTACCGTTGAACTACACCCGAATATTCCACAAAAAAGACCAGCGTTTCCGCTGGCCTTTGTTTGCTTTTGATCTAATCCTTGCGATTATGCAAACAACGCCAGCGTGGGCTGGTTCTGATTATTCTGGTTATTATTGTTTGCGCAGTTGAATCGCATGTAGTGTCAGAATAAGCTATTACTTGCTTGTCGTCAAATAATCAACAACAGACGCATGGTATTCTCTCAATCTTTCTTCCTTAGTTACCTACAGTTTGGGGACTAGGCACCCCGGACAGACGTGGCATTAATGTCCATGCCACATAACAAGGCAATAATATGGACAACATGGCGACTTTTGAGGTGCAGAAAGGGGTTTTACAAGGGGAACAGCCGATACCGTTAGGACCAATTCGGTACTGCCTGTACTCACGTAAGAGTACAGAACAAGACGAACTTCAAGCTTTATCGATTGAATCACAAGTTAAGGAGATGCTTGCAACGGCGGAACGGGACGGATTACTCGTTACCGAAATCCGTCGCGAGAGCCATTCAGCGAAAGCATCGGGTCAGCGACCGGAGTTCAATCGGCTCATCGACGACATAAAGCTCAAGCGGTTTGATGGCATCCTTGCTTGGGCACCAGATCGTTTGAGCCGTAACGCAGGAGATCTAGGAACAATCGTGGATATGATGGATCAAGGGTTTATCCGTGAGATTCGGACGAACGGATCGCGGTTCACGAACTCACCGAGCGACAAGTTCATGCTCATGATGCTCTGTAGTCAGGCGAAGTTGGAAAACGACAACAAGAGCATCAACATCAAACGCGGACTGAAAGCGAAGGTCGAGATGGGCTACCGTCCGAATATGTCACCGCTTGGCTATTTGCATGACAAGTACTCAGATAAGGGAACACGGCGTATTCATATCGACAAAGAGCGTGCCCCAGTCATCTGTGAGGCGTTTGAAAAAGTTGGAGATCATGGCTGGACTGGAAGACAAATCAAAAGATGGTTCGACGAGGATGGTCGCCTGACATCTCGTTCCGGCAAGAAAATCGCCTTGAGTAGCGTCTATGCCATCCTGAACAATCCGTTTTATACCGGCCGATACGAATTCCCCACAAAAAGTGGTAAGTGGTATCGCGGGAGGCATGACGCCATTATTTCAGAAGAACTCTTCAGTCGAGTAAAAGAGAATCTCAGTTTGATCCCCAAGGGGAAAAACGGATCAAAGGAATTCTCGTTCACTCGACTGTTCACCTGTGGTGCTTGTGGAGCTGGGATAACAGCGGAGGAAAAGGTAAAGCGTCTCAAGGACGGGACGGTGAAGCGGTACGTTTACTACCACTGCACCAAACAACTCGGGCAACCCTGTCGTGCGTCCTTCCTGCGCGAGGAACAGTTGGTAGAGCAACTCATTGGTATCGTCGACAAAATAGACTTAGATGAGCTAGGGACGACAGAAATTGTGCGGGCGGAGATGGAAAAATTGCAGCATCTACTGGCCGTCGTATCCAAGCTGGATTCGAACCAACAAAATGCCTTCATTATGCCAAAACTCGATGTGAGGGCATGTGCGAGGCTGATTCTTCAGGAGGGGTCAAAAGACGATAAACGGAAACTGCTTGAACAACTGAAAAGCCGCATCATCTTGAAAGACGACCGACTAATCGTTGAAAAGACCAAGAAAACCTAAGAGTCGCCAAACAACAGCACAAAGCAAAAACCCGAGGTCGTGAGACTTCGGGTCTTTACTGGTCACGAAGCATTCCGGTCATGTAGGAACGTTCCGTGATGGTTCCGGGACGTGGATTCGAACCACGGTTCACGGCTTCAAAGGCCGCTGTCCTGCCGTTAGACGATCCCGGAAGGGAGATGAAAGTTTGAAGTGATAAGTTATGAGTTTGAAGTGAGAGGAGTATACGAGATAGGGAATGATTCGGCAACTTTGTTAAGGATATGCGATATACTGCATTTTATATGCCATCGAATATCCATCCCGAAGATACGCAGATCGCTTTGTTCAAAGGAAAGCAGATCCGAAAGAGACTTTAAAACGGCGAGTGGTGGTTTTCAGTTGTGGATGTGATCGGAGCGTTGACGGATAGTTTAAATCCGAATGATTATTGGTATAAAATGAAGATTCGTGTCCATACAGATGATGCATTTGAACTATCGACACTTTGTCGACAGTTGAAACTTGAAGCTCCCGATGGAAAACTTCGTGAAACTGATTGTGCCAACACCGAGGGCATTTTTCGCATCATTCAATCTATTCCTTCACCTAAGGCGGAACCTTTTAAGCGATGGTTAGCGAAGGTTGGTTATGAGCGTATTCAAGAAATTGAAAATCCTGAACTTGCGACAAAGCGAACCAGAATGCTGTATAAGCTTAAGAGCCTGTTCAACATCTTTGCAACATGATTTTAAGAAACGCAAGCGTCACCATC
>CAYPWV010000003.1:0-87253 GCA_964414795.1 uncultured Gammaproteobacteria bacterium | reverse complement strand
CCCATCTATTGTAACGGCTATATCTCGACTGCTCCAGAGGATTTGCGCTTGATCCAAGATCGGGGGCAACGGTCACGGGCTGCAGGGCTCGATCACCCGGCTCAGCCGCGCTGAGATCAGTGGGGAAGAGGTCACGTACGAGCGTCCGGACGTGGTTCGGATGCGTGGTGGACATGCGGTGGTCGTGGTCCCGCAGGAGCAGTTGCTACGGCGCAGCTATGAGCCGCCGAGTCAGTGGCAGCCGCTGCTGGCCCGCGCCAAGCGCACGCCCCAGGTCTCGGATCAGGTCGTTGTTACCCCCGTGGTGGCGGTCGAGCAGCCGGTGGTCGAGGTCGTGGCGCCGCCGGCGCCCGTTGTCGAGATCTTGGAAGTCGCGCTCGTCGTGGCGCCCGAGGTCGAGGAGACGGCGGTTCCGGAGGACGTGCGGGCCGAGCAGGCTCAGCACAGCTACTGGAGCGCTCGGGACGTTGGTGAGCTCTTCGGCCGTTCGCGGTTCGAAGATGCTGTCGACGTTTTGCTGGGCGCGGTGGGTCCGGACGACGAGGCGCCTGCGGCTCCTCCTCCCGTGCCGCTCACGCGGCAGGAGATCCGCGGGCTCGCCGGCCCGCTGATCGCCAAGCCTCCGGTGGCGGTGAAGGAGTCTCCGACTCCGGTGCCCGCCGCGACCACCCTCGGCTTCGACTCTCTTCTGCGGTCCAAGCCGAAGAAGAAGGTGAAGTCGAAGGGAGGCGGCGGGACGAAGACGGTCGCGACGGCCACGACAACCAAGGTTGTGGCCACACCCGCCGTTCCTGCGACCGACCCGGTCATCCTGCTCAAGGCCCGGATCGCCAAGATCCCGGCCGAGATCGTTCCGGAGGTCTACGCCCAGACGGGTCTCCACTGCAAGGCGAAGACGCACGCGTCTTTGTTTGAGAAGGCGGAGAACGTCCGACGTGACGGCGTGATCCTGATCGAGCCGTTCGTGTCCGAGTGCGAGACCCTCGCGCTCGAGAAGGCAGCGGCGAATCCGAAGGGGCGGCACCGCAAGGTGTGAGGTGACGGTGCCTCTTGGGGACGGGAATGAGCGCTTGCGCCGTCCGTCCCTCTTTGTTTTTTTTGGAAGGGTTAAGTGGTTAAATGAAGAACTATTAACTGGAAGTTCCTTCGGTCGGCTTAATATCTCCCTCAGGATGACACGGTATCTTTTTGACGCCGACCCTCGTCTCTGCTATACTGATTTCTTGTACAGGTTTTTCATTACTTCCTCATCGTTACTTTTTTGAGGATCAGCGCAGTTTTTGATGCACAGAGCGTTATAACGCGTTTTTATATTCATTATTTGTTTTGTTTTTGTATGGCAGCTACACAAGGTAACTATGGTCGTCGTGGTCGTTCGGGAGGTTTTCGTTCGCAGAAGTGGCAAAAAGATCCAGGTGCAGAAAAGCGCACGGGTTCGGGTGTAAAGTATGGTGCACTCGATTTAACGCCAAAAAATAACTACACCCTTGCATCTCCTCGTGCACACCAGGGCAAACTTCGTATTGCGGTGATGGGGGGAAATGAAGAAGTAGGTCGCAATATGACCCTTCTTGAATATGGGAATGACATCATTCTCATTGATATGGGCGTGCAGTTTGGTGAAGAACACATGCGCGGTATTGACGGCATCGTGCAAGATTTTTCGTACTTAAAGGGAAGAGAGAAGGATGTGAAGGCGGTAATTATCACGCACATGCACATGGATCACATTGGTGCCATCCCGCATCTTATGCCGTTTCTTCCTGGCGTGCCGGTGTTTTCCGCTCCTATCACACTTGCACTTATTGCAAAAAAGCTTGAGTACACACCTGAAGTAAAGGTTGATCTTCGTGCAATTGATGAACAGACGGTATTGAAATTGGGAAATTTCACCGCAAAATTTATTGGTGTTTCCCATTCTGTTCCTTCAGCACTTGCGGTTATTGTAGAAACGCCGTGTGGAAAAATCGTCCACACCGGAGATTTCAAAATCGATTTGCAACCCCAAGATCCTGACGCGGTTCGCTATCTTGAACAGATGAAGCAACTTGGAAATCAAAACATCCTTGCGCTTCTTTCTGATTCAACGAATGCATCGATGGGTGGACATCAGGTCATGGAGCATGAAGTAACGCGCGACTTGGATCTTCTGGTGCGCGATGCGAAAGGCCGTTTGCTCTTTGGCATGATTTCCACAAACGTTGTGCGTTTGGCACAAATTATTTCGCTTGCAGAAAAGTATGGACGTTTTGTGGTGGTGGGAGGAAAGAGTTTGAAAACCACGCTCGAAATTGCTGAAAATCTTGGCTACATCAGTCCACGCCCCGGAACGCTTATTGATATTGAAGATGTAAAAAGCCTTCCTCCACAAAAAATTGTGGCTATTTTTCCTGGCGCACAAGGAGAAAATAATGCGGCTTTTTATAAGCTAGCAAGTAATGAGCTCAAAGACATACGTGTTATTCCGGGAGATACGGTGGTGTTTTCTTCATCGGTTATTCCGGGAAATGAGCGATCGGTGCAGTTTATTACGGATCGTTTTTATCGTTTGGGTGCGAAGGTTGTGAACTATCGTGCGCTGAATATTCATGCAGGAGGTCATGCAAAAGCTGCGGATTTGGGTGATGTAGTTGCAATGGTGAAACCAAAATATCTTATTCCTATTGAAGGGCACGTTGCATTCTTGCATCATCATGCACAAGCGGCGATGGCAACGGGATTCCCTCGTGAACGCATTTTTATTGCGGATAATGGTCAGGTGATTGAGTTTGACAAGGATGGACAGGGTGCGCTTCTCAAAGAACGTATTCCTACGCGTCAGGTTTTTATCGACGGAAAAACGTTTGATGCTATTGATGCTGATACGCTTCGTGAACGAAAGCGCTTGGGTGATGAGGGTATTATTATGGTTCATGCAACGCGTACATCAACTGGATTAAAAGATGTGCACATTCATTCTCTCGGTGTACGAAAAGCGGATCTTGTACAAAAGTTACATGGAGATTTTGAGAAGGCGGTGGTGATGGAATATAAGCATTTGCATGCTTTGCCGCAGGATAAGCTCATGCAAACACTTGAAGAACGACTTACTGATCTTATTACCAAAAAAACGGGTATGAGCCCGTATCTCGTGTTCCGTTTTACGCAAGCATTTGCATAAGGTATCCTTGGGATATCTATGGCTCATGTCACCCTTATTGCAGGAGAGGTACGCCGAAACGCGGTGCGTGATGCAATACGTGGTTTAGGAGATGCATTGCGCGATAGAGTAAAAATCGCAAAAAGTATTCTCATTAAGCCCGATGTCGGGCATTATGAACTACAGCTTGCGGCAACGCATGTTGATGCTTTGCGCGGCGCACTTGATGCACTTCGTGAAATGACTGATGCACCTATTATTATTGCAGATGCAGGTCATTACGGATCGTTGCCCGGTTTTCGGCATTTTGGTTATGAGCGACTTCCTGAAGAATATGCAAACGTTACGCTCCATGATTTACAAACGGGAGAAACGCTTGAACACGAAGTGCACGGCGCAAACGGAACGCTGGTGGTGCGCAGAGCAAAAGAAGCCATGCATGCAGAGGTGAAAATTAGTCTTGCAACACTCAAAACGCATCGGCAGTATGGTGCGTGTTTGTCGGTGGCAAATTGGGCAGAAGGAACGTGGATTGTTCCTGCACGGCAAACGATTGTGGGTCGTGTGTTTACTCGCGCACCATGGCTTGCGGCAGAAGGAATTAGGGGAGCACATGCGCTCATTCATCAACTCTACGAAAAACATCCTGCGGATGTGGCTATTTTGGATGGGTTGCTTGGTATGGAGGGCGATGGTCCGGTAGACGGTACTGCGCTGCATGTGGGTGTTGCGGTTGCAAGCATGGATCCTGTTGCCGCTGATGCGGTTGGCGCAACACTTATGGGTATTGATCCTCGCGCCTTGGGATATCTTGATAGCCTTGCGCGAGCTGGGCAGGGTACACTTGATTTAGCAAAAATGGATGTTCCCTTGCAACTTCTTCGCGATCGCGCGCGAATGTTCCAGCTGCCTTTTGAACAAAAGTTTTTAAGAACATAATATGCCTACACCTCTTTTTCCTGGTCGATTTCAACCTTTTCATACCGGACATCTTTTAGTGATTCAAGGAATGGTAAAAGCGGTAGGAAATCCTATTATTGTTATTTGCGATCCGGCAAAAGTGCAACCGGAAGGCGATGATTTATTTACGCTTGAGGAACGAAGAGAAATGATTTCTGCAGCATTGTTGTCGGCGGATATTATGGATGCAACAATTGTCGCGTGTAAAGATGCAGAAAACGATGCGGATTGGGTGAAGTATGTGCTTGATGCAGCAGAAAAGAGAAATGATGTGGTGATGTGGTCGGGACGAGAGGAGATTCGTGCGGCATTTGAGGCCGCGGGTATTCCTACCAAGAAAATTGTTCCTGTTCCTGGAATTGCAGGAGAAACGCTTCGTGCGCAGATGCGTGCAGGAGATGGCGAATGGCGGAAGAAGGTTCCTGCGGGAGCGCTCGATGTGATTGATGATTCGCTCGTGAAGAAGGGGTTGAGGTAAATTTATCGTCATGCCGGACTTGATCCGGCATCTATCGTCTATTAAAAGAATAAACGAAAAACGATAGATCCCGGGTCGGTGCCCGGGATGACGAACCAAATTATGCATCTTGTTTTACTCCCTACCTACAATGAGCGCGAAAATATTCGTGCATTGCTTGATGCATTGTGTGCTATTCCTGATGTGCATGTGTTAGTTATTGACGATGCATCACCTGACGGAACGGCGGAAGATGTGCAGATGCACGAGCAATTCAACGAACGTATTTTTTTATTATCTCGTGAAGAAAAGCAGGGATTAGGAGCTGCATATCGTGCGGGGTTTGCATGGGGATTTGCGCGTGAGTACGCAACGCTTACGCAAATGGATGCGGACTTTTCTCATCATCCCGATGATCTTGTGCGATTGCTTACCGAAGTTGAAAATGGCGCTGATGTTGCGATTGGCTCTCGTAAAGTGCAAGGAGGTCGCATTAATGGGTGGGGTTTGTGGCGGAGATTTTGTAGTGCAGGCGCCATGCATGCGTCTCGCTTTTGCTTGGGATTGAAGACGCGAGATGTAACGGCGGGATTTCGTACGTGGCGAAAAAGTTTTATAGAAATGTTGCCGGTACTTACGCTGAAAAGTAACGGGTATGCCTTCCAGGAAGAGATGCTTCTTGCGGCAGAACAAGCGCAAGGAAATATATCCGAGATTCCTGTTGTATTTCGTGATCGTGTGTACGGTTCATCAAAATTGGGTACTGACGATATCGGAGAGTTTTTTTATACACTTCTTCGTCTTACGGCGATGCGGAGAAAGCGTTTTGTGATGTACGCTACCATCGGCGCCTTTGGAGCAATTGTAGACTTGAGTCTTTTTGTGTTTCTTCATCACTTTGGTTTTTCGCTTCTTATTGCGAATATTTTTGCGACGAGTTGCGCGGTGCTCCATAATTTTTTCTGGCATCATTTTGTAACGTTTAAAGAGCATGGACAAGCTCCTCGTGTTGCATTTTTTACGTTCGTCTTTGTTTCTTTGGTAGGTATCGCTCTCAATTCTCTCGTTGTTCTTGCCGGAGTTTCTTTGGGGCTTTTTCCTGCCATTGCCAAGATTATTGCTATTGGATCTGTGACAGTGTGGAATTATGTGATGAACACACGGGTAACTTTTCGAATATGATTTTTGATAATCGTCATGCCGGACCCCGATCCGGCATCCATAGCTATCAAGAAAACGATGGATCCCTGCCTACCGGACAGGCAGGCCGGGTCAAGCCCGGGATGACGATACGACGAATCGTGCATGTCTTCATTGCACTTTTTTTTCTCATCTTCCAAATCCATCAACTCCTCTCGTTTAATCCCTATTGGGGATACGATGGGGGAGCGCATGTGCAGATTTTGGAAACGCTTCTTTTTGAGCATCGATTTCCTACGCTTGCGGAAAATTATCTCGCCTGGCATGAGCCGCTCTATTACTTGGTGCTTGTAGGTTTTGGATTTTTGGGTATTCCGTTTTGGTTTCCGCATCTGCTTATCGTGCTCGCGATTGATGTTTTGGTATTTTTGTTGTTTAGGCGGACAGGGTTGTCGAATATGTTATCGCTTTTTGGATCCATTGCGATTCTTTCTTTGCCCGCATTTTTGGAAGTGAGCATGTTTTATACGAATGAAGCATTGAACTATGTTTTTTTATTAGCGATCATGCATTGCGCGTTGACGTTGTGGCGAGAAGAAGCGTGGTCGTGGAAATCAACCGCACTTTTTGCAATGTGCGTGGGCTTGGGTGTTGTTACAAAGATCACTGCGCTTGTGGCGTTTGGTGTTGTTGTAATCTTGCTTGTGATAAAAATGCTACGGGCGAAGACGTGGAAATACGGCGTAACGATCATGCTCGCGGTGCTTTTTTCTTTGCTGTGTTATGCGCCATGGTATGTCGTGCGTAGTAGCGGACTTGCGCAAGCATCCATCAATAACTACGACATGCTTCCCGCAAAATCGTTGGCATGGGATGAACGTGTGGATTTTATGATCACATTTGATACGGATATTTTTCGTTTCCCTTTTTGGTATTCGGGCGGAACAGGATTTTGGAGTATGTTGTATGCCGATACAGTAAGCGATTACTTGGGAATCTTTGAAAACCAAGATCGCAAAAATGCACTTCCTGAAAACGAACGGGTACTCACAACGCATAATGGAACGTCGGTGAGTGCGTATCGGAAACCGTTGGCACAGTGGGCGATAGTGTTGGGTGTTGTTCCGGTTGGCGTAATGATGATGGGGGTGGGGCGTGGGGTATGGGGTGTTGTGAATGGCATGAAGAAAAGAAGAGAGAAGAGAGAGAATGACGGCGATTTTTTCTTGCCTACTTTAGGATTTTCGTCGGCATTTTCGCTTGCGCTCATGTATTACGCATATCGCTATCCGTATTACGATCAAGGTGTCGTGAAGTCCATCTTCATCGCACCTGCTTTTGTACTACCCATGGCGATGGGATTGAAACGGTTAAAAAAAGCACCTCTTTGGATTCGTAGCGTCGTGATAATACTTTGGTTGGGATACATCGCCGCCGTGCTCTCACTCTTTTTTATTGTAGACAAGTTTGACCAAGGCTAAAAAGATAGTGTAATCTGGAATTACTCGGGTGGAATTACTTCCAACCTCGACGTCAGCAAATCTCCCCTTTTCCATTATTTTGGAATTGAGGGAGCTTTTGTTTTTTATGGGGCTGTGGAAGTAGTGGTAACTTCATCCGTTTTGACACCAAATATTCTCAGTTTCCGCCTACGCTATATCTTTTCCATCAAAGCTTCGGCGGACCGGCCATAGCCTTGGCGAAGGCCGGCAATTCTGCCCAGCTCCACCACCCTCGTCTATTGCAAAATAGACGAGGGTTTTAAATCAGGTGATATACTCTTGAAAAAAGAGGTTATCTTTGTTACGTTTTCTCTATGGAAAAGGCAAAAAAAATAACGCACGCTGTTGACCAGTATCCCGTACTTATTCAGGAAGATATTTCTGGCGGCTATTGGGTTTCTTGTCCCGTCCTTGAAGGCTGTTACAGCCAAGGAGAGACGGTTGATGATGCACTTATAAATATTCGCGAAGCGATTGAACTGTGTCTCGTCGATATTCCCAAGAAAAAGCGTTACGTTCCCCGTAATGTGAGTTTGCATATGGTGACCGTGTAGATATGGGAGAATTTGGAGGTATTTCTGGAAAAGAAATAATAAAACGATTATTAAAATTGGGATATCGCGTTATTCGTCAGCGGGGAAGTCACGTACGTTTGCAGGCTGAAGGAAGAAAAATGCTCACGGTTCCTCTTCATAAATCTCTCAAAATAGGCTTGGTCCATCAGATTATAAAAGATGCCGGTATTTCTTTTGATGAATTGAGAGATCTGGAATAATCCTAAAAACTCCCTTTGCTTTTCGCATTGCGGGAGTTTTTTGTTTTTCCTAAAAATCAACAAATATTGCCAATATTAGCCATATTATACCCCTTCCATTCACCACCCTCATTGACAAAACCGTAAAAATTTGGTACAGTGTAGGGTCAAGTAAAAGTGCTGAAGTAATGAAGTTCTGAAGAAATGAAGTGGGAAAGTGAGATTGGGAATATGAATTGAAAGGAAGTTTTTTAAACAGAACACAACATCCTTTCACTTCATATCCACAAACATCCCTATCACTTCACACTTTATATCTTCACTACTTCCCAACTTCAAAACTTCATTACTTCACTCCTTCACTTGTTCCTGCGATGCTCGTGCCTCTTGTTCCTCCACCCCGCCTCTCGCGAGAGGCGGGGTCCACAAGAAGCGCGAACACCGCCGGACCCAAAAGGGCCATTCGGGCCTGAAGACAAAATCAGGTCCAAGCGGCCCTGGGAGACAATCCCAGGTGCGGTTCAACAAAGTTCGTTTCCTTCCCACTGTTCGAAAATCCCGGCAACCCCGGGTGATGGAGTATTCCATGAATGCCTTTCAGGAAGCTGCTGAGAAAACCCTCCGTGTAATCCAGGCCATCGCCGCCCTCATGGTCGTCAGCGCCCTTCCGGCCTGCGGCGACTTCGAGAAGTCCGCAGAGGACGGCGAAGGCGACGTCACCACCGTCACGGTCACCGTCGAAGACGGCGACACGGGCGAGTCCAGCACGGACGACGGCGACACGGCCGAAGAGACCGACAGCTCTGACCTCGACAACGACGACATCGCCGACACGGACGACCAGATCGTCCCGAACGGTGACTACCTCTACGTCGACCAGGGCCTCGCGGCCTCCCTCTCCAACACCTACCTCGTGGGTTACGGCCTGGGCGGCAGCGACGGCGAGTACGACTGGTGCTCCGAGAACCTGCCGATCGAGAAGTACGACGAGCAGGGGGACTGGCCCGAGTCGCTGCAGAGCGGCAAGGTGCGGTTCTTCTTCCCGGACGCCGTCGAGATCTTCTTCGGCAACCTCCGCACCTTCGAGTCGGGCGCGTGCGACACCAGCACCGACGGCGGGTTCGACGAGTGGGGCAATCTCACGGCGCTCAACGGCGTCGACGAGGCCATCTGCCCGAACCCCCTCGATGGGAACCGTCTGGGCCTCTACCTGATGAAGGATGAGGACGGCGTCTTTGCTCCTGGCTGCCAGGGCTTCGCGCTCCCAACCGACGACACGCGGGACACCGACAACGACGGGACCGCGGACTCGGACGACACCAGCGACGACACGGCCGGCACCACGGACGTCGACGGCGACGGCTTCATCTCCGATGAGGACGGCGGCGACGATTGTGACGATGGATACCGCTACACGTACCCGGGCGCGCTCGAGTACAACGACGACGAGGACAACGACTGCGACGGCACCGTCGACGACGGCTGTGCGTCGGGTACTGCGACCAACGCCCTCTGCGGGTGAAGGTCGACCTCTGGTAGACGGGTTCCCGTGTCTACCAAAATCGGTTCCGCCCTCGTGCGTGAGCTGATCGCCCTCCCTTCGCTTCGGCGTTGGGGGGATTTCTGTTTTTATGGGGAAGGGCGTGGCAGGTCGTTCGCGAATGACGGGGTGTGGGGAGTAGGGGGTGGGGTGTTGTGGACAGCTGCTTGTAGAAAAGTAGATCATCCTGTAACCTTACATTATTATGGCTTCGGCCTCCGAGACTTCGCAAGAAATTGCGGGGTCGATTTTTTTACAGAAAATTCATGAGCGCCGTTTTTACTTTTGAAAATTCTTCTTTGGTAATGACATCAACTTTACGAAGAAGTCTTTTGCTGCTCACGACACGTATTTGTGTAAGCGAAATCCAAACTACTCGTCCATGTGAAATAACTTTTTGATGAAAAGGATCCTCTCGTTCTTTGCTGGTAATGGGAAGAACGAGAAGCATCTCTTTATTATAGACCCTCAAAATAAGTACCGGACGTTCAAAATTTTCATGTTTTCTATCCATTTCAGATCCAATATTAATACCCAGTGAACACCACCAAACTTCACGTGCATGGGCAAACGCACGCAGTTTTGATGTATGTATTTTTTGTTTGAGTATATTCCACTGATCGAATGTTTTTTCCATATCAGAAAATTTCATCATGTCATTTGAATTGACGTATGAGAAAAAATGTTATCATGAACACACGATCGTCGTTAGGCGTCCACAGCCCCCTCACAAAAGGGGCCGTATTTCTTTATATCCCGATCGTACTTACCGTGGCGGACATTATTTTAGGTTCGACAAAACTCTTGTGAAGGATTTGAGGCAAGAGTACTGGGAATGCGAAGCATGTTTTCAGGAGAGCGCAATGGTGTAAAAAACTTATGTTGCCATGCCTACGTGGAGATGAATATTTGCAATATCGTGTTTAAGATCTTTGTGGATTGTGTGCATGTCGTGTTTTACCTTAAATTCTATGCGGAGATTGTCGAGCTTTTGGCTCATGCGTTTATCAGATGCCAAGAATTTCGCATCCATTTCGTCGCGAATGTCGTGTTTGATATCGTCACGTTGTTGCGCGAGCGCAACACGAAGATCGGATCGCCACATTTGAGAGAGCGATTGCGTAAGATTGTGGGTAAGGGTTTCTTGCAGTTCAACAAGGTCTTTTTTGGTAATGGCCATAAAACGGGGAGTAAAAGAGGGGCAATACGCTGCTTGCACAGTATAGCAAATAACGTGAGCGCAGGAATGTGTTCATGTGCTACACTATTCCCATATGTTTGGAGGGATACGACGGGCCTTGAGACGACTTGCGCCAACCGCAGGAATGCTGGTTCTTTTTGTTGGCATTGGGTTGGCGCTGCATGCATGCCTGCCTTCCGTTGCCTACGCGCAAGACGATCCTTATTATTCATCGACCATCACGAATTGGATTGGCAACCAACTCGCACAAATCATCAACTTTATTGGTGATGCAATTGGCTCCCTCACTCTTGTAATCATTGAGGTTATCGTTGTCAACGTCCTTAATTACAATAATTTTTCAAGTTCAAATATTGTTACGCTTGGTTGGACACTTACGCGCGACATGGTGAACATGTTTGTGGTTATTATTTTGCTTGTTTTGGCAGTAAAAACCATGGTAAAAGGAGGAACCTCGGCATGGCAGCAACAGCTTCCCAAGTTTTTTTTAGGCATTGTTGCGGTAAATTTTAGTCGTACCATTTGTGGATTAGCAATTGATGCAAGTCAGATTGTCATGATGACGTTTGTAAACGCACTTTTGAGCATCGCGGCAGGAAATTTTGCGCAGCTTATGGTGTTACCGCAAGCAACTACCTATTCTTCAGCAACCCTCGAGGGTGCTACGGCAGCGAGTGTGAGTGTTGTTACTCTTGCAACAAACATTGCTAATGCCTATGTAAAGCTCATGGTGCAAGTTGCGGTGATGATTGTTATTTTGCTGCTCGCCGTTGCGTTTATTTGGCGCATTGTCATGTTGTGGATTTTGCTTATCATGTCGCCGCTGGCGTTTTTTTCGTGGGGAGCAATGGATATTGTGAAAAGTTTTTTTGGAAGTGTGTGGAGCGAATGGATGTCGCAATTTGTCGCAGCGCTTACGCTTGGACCGATGCTCGCATTCTTTTTGTATCTTGCCCTTGCCGCGTCTTCTAACGGCAACTTGGCAAAAACCGAAGCATTTCCCGAACCAGAAACGCGTACAACCTATGGACAAATTAACCTGGAAATTTTTGAATCAACCAATTTTACGGGCTTGTTAATTGCACTCGTATTTCTTGTTCTTGGTATTCGTGAATCTGCAAAAACGTCTGCAAAAATGGGTGGTCTTGCTGCAATGGCGCTTAACGAAAAAACGGGCCGTCGCGCACTTTCTCTAGGCAGAAGAATTTCTGGAAAAGCACTGGGTTCTCCGCTTACCGCAACGCGTGTTGCTGGTCAGGCATTCGGTGCTTCTGGTCGTGGACTTGCCGGCAATTCTTTGGCAACTACAGGTTTCATGAGTAAGACAAGTCCAAATCTCAATGCGTTATTGCAAAAAGTAGGTCGTGGAGGACAGAAAGTGGGAAGAGGCATGAATGTGTTGTCGGATAATAGACTTGCAGGTGCTGCATTAAAGGGCCTACAAGTTGCCGAAAGTCCGCTTGAAACATCTGCGCGTGCGGCAAAGGGAAGTGCAAGACTTGCAACGAGGGGGCTTAACGCCCTAGGTGCTGCTACAGGATCAGGAACTCTCTTAGCAGCAGGTTCTTTTATGGGTGCAAAATTGCATGATTTTGACGAAAAGGAAAGCAAGGCTGCAAAAGATCGCATTGCGCACATGAGCGAAGCAGAAAAGAATGTACGCTTGCAACAAGCGCTTAATGGCACAGGCGAAAGAACACGCGAACGTGATGCTGATGCGGAGCAATTGAAGAGTCTTCTTTTCACTGATGAAAACTTCGAAAAATCATTTAAAAAGACTGCAGGAGGACAGTTTGATGGATATGTAAAAAAGGTTTTGGGTGGATATCAGCACGAAGCAGATGCGGGTCATCTTTCCATTGATGAAAAAACATGGAACCGAGCACGGTCAAAATATGTTGACGTATATGCAAAAGTTGATGCCGGAAAAGCAAAGGGCTTTATTGACTCCGAAGACTTCAGTGGTCGTTTGATGCGCGATGAAGCCGCGGGAGATGCGGCAGTTATTGCTGCGCTTGGAGCTGCATCTACCGGTAAGGCAGAAGTAGGTCGTGTAGTAACGAAGCTGGATGAGATGAACCGGGGAAATTATGGTGGTGAAAAAGTGCGTACGGCAGTTCCGGGTGCTATTGCTGAGCAAAACGTGGGTAATTTAAGTAAGCTGATGGAGCGTGGAGGAGCGCAGGTGCTCACCATGAGCCACCTTACCGACACTACGCCTAATGCAGCAGGTAGGCCGATGAATGTTGCGGTTATCGAGTCAATAATTAACGGAAAAGCAGCTCCTAATGAATTTGCAAAAGATGAAGTTGATGCAGGAAGAGTTACTGCTCCGGTCGTACAGCAGGAATTCACGACGCAGGTCATGAATACGCAAACCACGGAAAGTATCGGAAAAGCGTTTGATAATAAGCAGTTTAACGAAGGCCATCTCACCCGTGACATGTTTGATGAAACGGTCAACACGAATGCCGATAGAGCGGTTTTGGCGATGGCACGATCAGAAGCAGTAGATTTCTCAAAGATGGCTGCATCAACACAAGCGCAAATTCAGACGCAATTGAGCGCTATGGAAAGTGCCGGCGGACGCATCAGCACCACCGATGCAAATGCAATCCGTCAGAAGATGCTCAATGCAGGAAGCACTATTCCAAGCATTACAACGATCAACCCCGCTTCCTTATCGATGACTCCCGCAGAACAAACACAGGCTCGCCAACTGTTCCGCTTAAACCCTGCTTCTATTAAAGACGTGTCTGCAGCGGTTACCGCGGCGGTGAGCTCAAGTACAAGAAACGACTTTACCAATACGGTCGTTGAAGGACTCTCTAAAGAAGATTTCAAAAAGCTTTCGGATGCATGGACCAGAGAAACCGATGCGGCACGTAAGGCGGGTATTAAAGCATCCATGAAAACTATTGAAGATGCCCTATCTCTGCACATCGCAACAGCAGGTTCTCCCGCAGAATTGAAACGGTTGCGTGGTTTGGAAAGCGCGCGCACTTCGGCAGATAGATACATGATTTAATCGTGCCTATGTCACTTGCCACACTCTTGAATAACGATGCGATACGAACCTTTCTTCAAGATGGCGATGTCTATGATGCACTTCTTGGCGTTGCCGAGCGTCATAAGTTGCCCGACGATCGGGTAAACGAGTTCCTTGATCTCACGGATGCCGTTCTTGACGAGCAGATTCCTCTTGCAGAAATTCCTGCGCTTCTCGCGGAGGCATTTGGATTGTCCGAAGAAGCATCTCGTGCACTTGCGGTTGAGATTGTGGGGATTCGTTTGTTGCCTCTTGAAGTTTTTTTCCCTGGCATTGCCGAGCAAATAAAAGCATGGGGAGGAGATCTTGCTGCGTTCCCGGGAACTCGCATCGAAAAAGAAGCGATTACCGCCGAAGCGTTAGCTGAGCAAGTTGCAGCAAAAGCGGGGGTGAACTTTTCCGAATTGCTCATGAAGCGTTTGGCATTTTTGCTTGAGCAGCGAGCAAGTGGTCAAAAAACCGATGAAAGCTTGCGTCTTTTTCTTGGTCGTCCGTTAACCATCGGCGGCATGGGCCTTGCAAAGGAGCAAATTGATGCGCTCATGGCCGCAGCCACCGAGGCGATTTCGAGCGTGCGGATCGTGAGCGAGGACGTAGAGACGGCCGGTCCGGCCGTCTCTACGGAAATGACGTCTCGCGTCGACGACGGTGATAATGAAACGATGGATCCCGGGTCGGTGCCCGGGATGACGTCCGTAACCGCGCTCGAAATCCCCCCATCGCACGAAGTCGCCGCAGAGGTTCCCGTTATTTCGTCACCGAAGCGTTCGATCGCATTCGTCATGCCGGACACCGATCCGGCATCCATCGCTATTAATTTAGTAAGTAACGATGGATCCCGGGTCCCTGCCTCGCCGGCAGGCAGGAAGCCCGGGATGACAGAAGACGAAACACCCGACATCCAATCAAAAAAGAAAGCGGAAAAAGCAAAAAAGATGGAGGATGAAGCGGTGAAAGTGGCATTTTCCGAAGCAATCGATCTTGCACTGCAAAAAGCACACGAAGTGCTTGAGCAAGCAAAAATTCCTTCTGCGGCATTTGCGGATGCAGTAGGGAAGATGCTCCGCGGCATTCGCGACATGTATCAAACGCGTGCGCTTTTTGAGCGAGATTATCACGTGCAAGGTGCCGTACTTGCATCGCTGATGCAGGCGCTTCTTGAGGCGCAAGAAGCCTATCGTGTTGCAACAGATGCCCTTGCACACGTTGCTGGCGCAGAAACACAGGTCTCAGAAAAAGACGCCGCAACGCTCGAGGAGCAAGAGGCAATAGCTATGGATGCAAAATTTGCGCAACTTACAAAAGATTCTCCCAAGCCTGCTCCCGCGCGCGTAGAATTAACGGTAGGAAGCGTTGTGCCTGTACGAGATGATGGCGTTTTGCAAAAAAAAGTAACCGATATTGTTGCAGGAAATAGATTGATGGGACCAGTAGAGCAGTTGGGAACCATGACGCTCGCCGATTTCCGTCGGTTATCCACCAATCCCGAAGAAGCAGTAAGAAAAATGGAAGCATTGTTATTGTCACTTCAAAAAACAAGCTACGAAGATCGTGTACGAGGCGTTCTTGCGTGGCGCAAAAGTCCGCTTGCAAAACTTGCGATTACGCTTACAACCGAATCATTAAACACCGGCGTTGCCGTTGCAGAAATCGCTGCACGTCGCAGATCTCAAGGTCAAGAAAGCTTAGGCCCCGCAGAAATGCAAGCGCTTGCAAAATGGAATGAGAAGGTGAGGTTTTGAGATGAGGTGAAGTTTGAAGTTATAAGTTTAGAGTTTGAAGTGAAAGGAGGTTCTTTTTAGATGAGAGAAGTGATCTAAACTCACAAGATCCTACTCAGCAAAATAACATCCACTCACTTCAAACTAACAACTCCAAACTTCAAACTTTTCTTTGTTATACTGCATACATGCCTCGTTCACAATTTGTGGTCCCTCAATTTCTTGACGTTGAGCCAAAAATTCTTGGCCCAATTACTCTTCGCCAATTCATGATTATGGTTGGTGTTATTGTGGCTGAATTTTTGGTGTATCGCATTTTTCTGAGCCTCCTTCCCATGCTTGGCGTGGGCATTCCCATTCTTGTTCTCGGTGTAGCCTTTGCCTTTGGAAAGGTGAATGGACAGCCACTGCATTTCATCGTTTTGAACTTTATTCAGTACGTAAAAAAGCCCGGGAGAAGAATATGGGATAAGGCGCTTTCTCATGCCGATCTCCTCGTTTCTCTCAAAAAAGAACTTATTCCCGAACGTATCATAAAGGTGCAAAAAGCTCCGCTCGAATCCTCTCGCCTCGCCGAGCTTACCCTCATGGTAAACACCGGCGGCGTGTATAAGGGAGATGATTTGTGAGGAGTTTGAAGTTATGAGTTAAGAGTTTAAAGTGAAAGGTATTCCTTTGAGATAATAGACAGCAGACGACAGATAAAAGATATCTGATTCTGATCACTTCACTAATCTACTATCTGTAGTCTACCGTCTTTTACTCCCACAAAAAAACAACATCCACTCACTTCAAACTAAAAACTCTAAACTTCTAACCCCGCAAAACATACTCTTCCAACCTATGTCCGAAAACACCACTCCAACTCCACACCCCAAAGCCGGTCCACCCACCCAGCGGTACTTAGATATTGCCGAAATTCGAGAAGATGTGGTGGTGATGAAAGACGGTACGATGCGCATGGTGCTCATGGTTTCGAGCATCAATTTTGCGCTGAAAAGTGAAGATGAACAGCAGGCGGTCATCCAAGGCTACATGCAATTTTTAAACGGGCTTGAGCATACGCTGCAAATAAGTATTCAGTCGCGCAAAATGAATATTGACGGCTATTTAGCACGGCTCAAAACACAAGAAGATACTATCACCAACGAATTATTAAAAACACAAATTCGCGACTACACCTCCTTCGTAAAAGAATTGGTCGATTTAGGCGAAATCATGCAAAAGCGCTTTTTTGTCATCGTTCCGTACGATCCTAGTGCAGGAAATGATAAAGGAAAAGGATTTTTTGTGAAATTGCAAAATGCGCTTTCGCCTGCATCTATTATCAAATTGAACGCAAAGCAGTTTGCAGAACGTCGAGAAACCATTGCACGTCGCACGCAAATGATTTCGGGTGGTTTGGAGAGCATGGGATTGTCGGTGGTGCAGCTTGATACGCAAGGGCTTATTGAGTTGTACTACAATGCATATAACCCCGAAGTTGCCGAATCACAGCCGCTCGAAAGCATTGCAAAGCTGCAAGTAGAGACGAAGCTCGCATAACATCTTATGGCATTCAACATCGAAGATCTTAAACGGCAACAAGCAGCAAAAATTGCAGTTGTCCCAAAAACGCTTTCTCCCAAGGAGCAAAAACTTGCCGAGGAAAAAACAACGCTCGAAGAGGAGCGTATTTATCGCCGGGGAACCGTTTCCATTCGCGATCTTATCGCACCATCAGCATTTGAGGCGCAGCCCAACTTTTTGAAACTGGGCGATCAATGTTTACGTACGCTTTTTATTACTACTTATCCTCGCTACGTAGGTATTGGATGGGGTGCGCCCATCATCAACTACAAGGGCACCATTGATATCGGAATGTTTTTTTACCCTATTCGTCCAGAAATTATTTTAAAACAGTTACGCGATAAGGTAGGTATCACCGAATCACAAATCATGTCCGATCACGATACGGGCAAGCCGCGTGATCCTATTCAAGAAACAGCATTGCGAGACATGGAGCAGCTTCGTGACGATCTTACGCAAGGTATCGAGCACTTTTTTCAATTCGCTTTTTATGTCACGCTGTACGGAAAAGATGTTGCGGATTTAGATAAGCGAACTGAAGAAATAGAAGCTATTTTTGGCACCAAACTTATCTACACCAAGCGCGGCTTTTACCAAGCAGAGCAAGGATTCAATTCAACACTTCCGCAGTGCAACGATGAGCTCATGATTACATTTAACATGAGTACGTCACCCATCGCATCCTCATTTCCGTTTATTTCATCAGATGTTTCAAGTGATAACGGTATTTTGTACGGTATCAATCGCCACAACAACTCGCTTATCTTATTCGATCGCTTTTCTTTGCAAAATGCAAACTCGGTGGTGTTTGCAACGTCCGGTGCGGGAAAAAGTTACACGGTAAAGTTAGAAATTTTGCGTTCGCTCATGATGGGAACGGATGTGATCGTGATCGACCCAGAAATGGAATATCGTCAGTTATCTGATGCTGTAGGCGGAACGTTTGTGAACGTTTCTTTAGCATCCGATGCAAAAATCAACCCGTTCGATCTTCCTCGTCCAAAGGGTGAAGAAACGTCGGTAGATGATATTTTGCGTAGCGCCGTTATTACCCTCAAAGGATTGCTGCGCATCATGATTGGAAAGCCCATGGGCGAAAAGGGCGTACTTGGATTTACGCCAGAAGAAGATAGTGTGCTTGATCGTGCGCTGCTTGAGGCGTATGCAAAAAAAGATATTACTCCCGATCTCTCTTCGCTTGCGGGCATTGGGGCATATCCTATTTTGGATGACCTGCTCCAAATTCTCGAAGGCATGCAAGGAGCAGAAAACTTAGTTGCACGTATTCAAAAGTACGCGTCCGGAACATTTTCGGGATTGCTTAATTCGCCCACAACGGTACAAATGCGCAACCAGCTTGTCGTATTTTCCGTGCGTGATCTTGAGGATGAACTGCGTCCGATGGGTATTTACACCATCGTAAACTACATTTGGAACGTGGTGCGCTCAGAAAAGAAAAAGCGCCTGCTTATCATCGACGAAGCATGGTGGCTCATGCAAAATGAAGATTCTGCAAAATTTATTTTTGCACTCGTAAAGCGTGCGCGTAAATATTATCTAGGCGTTACCACCATCACGCAGGATGTGAACGATTTCCTCACCTCGCAATACGGCCAAGCAATCGTGAATAACTCATCACTTCAGCTTCTCCTTAAGCAATCTCCTGCGGCAGTTGATCTTGTTTCAAAAACATTCAACTTAACCGAAAGCGAAAAATACTTGTTGCTCGAAGCTGCAGTGGGGGAGGGCATTTTCTTTGCAGGGCAAAAGCACGCCGCAATTAAAGTTGTCGCTTCGTATACCGAAGATCAGCTTGTCACCACAAACCCCGAGCAAATTCTGCAACAAGAACGCGCCCGCGAGGATTATCAAAAAGCTTTGGCGGATGAGAGAAAATAAAAAAAAAGAACTTTGTACGACGGACGACAGACAGCAGACGACAGATGTGATCGTGACAATAAGTGGGAGATCCCTCCGGAGCTTGCCCTGACGATAGGAAGGGTCGGGATGACAAGCGGCACAGTCACTTTCCTCATCTGCCGTCTGTAGTCTGTCGTCTTTCATCCCAATAAAACAACATCCTTTCACTTCAAACTAACAACTACAAACTTCAAACTCTCACAAATATGGAGCGCAAAAAAATCATCGAAATCATCATCGCCGTCCTTGTTCTTCTCGGACTCATTTGGTTTGTACTCTGGACGATAACGATAGGAAATGTTGAAGAAGACACACTGGATGCGCAGGAAGCATCAAACACCCTTCCTTCAACACCCAACACCCCACTCACAGTGTCATCGGTGGATGCCTCGACTGAAGGGGTGGGTTTAAAACCCACCCGTACAACAGCATCCACTGTCGCCCGCACATTCGTTGAGCGCATCGGAAGCTATTCTTCAGAATCAGATTATCAAAATGTAGAAGATGTGATGGGGCTCGTTACCGCAAATTTGGCAACCACGCTTGAAAAAGATGCAGAAAAAGCACGTGCAAAAACGCCCACAGAAGAAGGTGGCTATTACGGCATTTCCACATCCTATATTGGCGCAAAAACCGTTACAGAATCAGATACAGGCATCACGCTTCTTGTGCAAACGCAGCGCGAAGAATCATTCGGATCTCCTGATAATACCTCGGTTCGCTATCAGTCAGTAACACTTGTTCTTGTAGAGGAAGAGGGCGCGTGGAAAGTAAGTGCATACACATGGGAAGACTAAAAGACATTGTTCGCGTTTTTTGGGATGCCTTTTTCCCCCGTTCGTGTGTGGTGTGCAAGGAAGAGGGCGATATGTTGTGCACATCGTGTGCAGCATTGGTGCGTATTCCTGCGTGGCATGTGCACGCTGAGCGTGAAGGCGTGCGTGTTTTTTCTCGTGTTTCGTATAAAGAACGCGCAGTACAGCGTTTGCTGCATGCGTGGAAGTATCAAGGTGATAGTTTTGCGGGTGTGTGGTGGCAAGCATGGATAGCGGAAGATGATGCACTTCTTTCTATTTTTCGCGATGTAGTTTTTGTTCCGGTGCCGTTAGCACGAGAAGCGTTTGCAGAGCGCGGATTTAATCAGGCGGAGAAACTTGCCCAAGCACTTGCGCAAACTCATAACGGACAAGTGCTCCAACTTCTCGAGCGTTCTCCTCGAAAAGCACAGGCAAAAACGGATAAAGCACATCGAGGTGATATGCGCACACAAAATCCGTATCACCTAAGCGATGCAGGCAAGACTCTCCAAAGACGTCCGACGTCTCTAGAACGTTCGACGTTCCCCGAACGTCAAACGTTCTTCAAGCGTGTCGTTCTTGTCGACGACGTCTACACCACGGGAAGCACCATTATGGCGTGTGCGGATGTACTTAAACAAGCAGGAGTACAAGAGATTTTTGCATGCACGCTTGCCTACGGAAATGACGCATGATATATTTGCAAAAAATATGCAAAAGCAAATGCGAAATACTCTCCTTCTTTCTTTTGCTGCAATCCTTTGCGTTCTAGGAATAGGATATATCGCATCGCATGCTTCCACAGATCGCGATACGCAAAAAATACAGGTCGTGGCAGCATTTTTTCCTCTTGCGGATTTTGCGCGGAGCGTGGGTAGAGAATATGTACAGGTAACGCAAATTGTTCCCGATGGTGTGGAGCCGCACGAGTACGAGCCTTCGCCGCAAGATGTCGCCGTATTGATGTCTGCGGATATTCTTGTAGTAAACGGAGGAGGGGTAGATGCGTGGGCCGAGAAGCTGATTCCTGACGCGGAAGCTGTGGGGGTAGCGGTTGTACGCATGAGTGATGTAGTGCCGTTTATCGAGCGCGATGGAGTAATTGATCCTCATGCGTGGCTTGATATGGCGCGTGCACAAGAAATGGTACGAGTAATTGCTGAAGCGCTCATGATAAAGGATGAGGCGCACGCCACATTCTACGCGTCTACGTTCCAGAAAGTGCAGCAAGATCTCACTACTCTTGATGCATCATTTGCGGATACACTCTCTTCATGCGCCTCTCGCACGATATTTGTGGCTCACGACGCATTCTCGTATTGGGCATTCAGGTACAATGTAGATGTACACGCAGTCTCGGGCGTTTCTCCCGAAAGCGAACCTTCCGTGCAAGATCTTGCGCAACTCATTCATGACGCAAAAGAACTTGGCGTCACAACCATTCTCTTTGAATCTGCTGCAAGTACGGCGCTTGCTACAACGATCGCAGAAGAAATAGGTGCTTCGGTGGACGTACTCTCACCCTTAGAAGGACGAACGTCTGCAGAAATTGCCGCAGGGGATACCTACCTCACGCTCATGCAAAAAAATCTTTCCGCGCTTTCTCGCGCCCTTTCATGCAATCTCTAGCTCCATTTCAAGATCTGCTCTCCGTTTCCCACGTACGTTTTACGCGGGGAGATATTGTGGTACTTGATGATGTTTCTTTTTCAGTAAAAGAAGGCGAATTTGTAGGGATTATCGGACCAAATGGGGGAGGAAAAACCACATTGCTTGATGTACTCCTTGGGTTAGAAATTCCTTCTTCGGGATCGGTAATGTGGGGAAATGCAGTTGAACAGCGTGCGCAAATTGGCTATGTACCGCAACATGCAGCTTCATTTGATCCACTTTTTCCGGCAACAGTTGAAGAAATAGTGCAAAGTGGACGTGTAGCGCTACGTTCGTGGTACAAAGGGCAGAGCGTTCACGATGCGATTCGTGCAGAGCAAGCGATGAAAACGTGTGGCATTGCGCATCTTGCGCATCGAAGAATTGGCGCAGTGTCGGGTGGCGAACGCCAACGAGCCTTTCTTGCCCGCGCACTTGCGGGCGAGCCACGAGTTTTAGTGCTCGATGAGCCCATGTCGGCGGTTGATGAGCATCAACAGCAAACACTCTACGATGTATTGCGAGAACTGCACAAAGATACCCGCATGACCATTCTTATGGTTTCTCACGATTTACATGCGGTAGAACGTGAGGCAACGCGCGTTCTCTGCTTAAATAAAAAAATCGTACCGCACGGATCATATGCCGATCATCCCCACATGCACTAAGTTCGTCAAAGCGTATGTACGAATTCTTTGCATATTTGCGTGTGCATGTTTGCTTGTTACGCCTTTCCTCAAGGTCTATGCGCAGGAGGTAGATCGTCCCATCGATACACCAACAACCTACGCACTGGGAAAAGTGCTCAGCATTGTAGAAGAGGGAGTCGATGAAGGAGGGACTGATGATCGGTATCAAATTGTTCTCGTACAAGTAGCGTCGGGTGTGCAAGCGGGAGAGATAGAGACTGTGGAATATCGATCTTCATCCGTAGGGTTTGCGCACATTCGATTAGAAGAAGGAGATTCGGTCGTGTTATCGCATAGTACTGACGCACGAGGATCAACCTATGCTATTTTAGATCAATTTCGTCTTCCGGTGATTTTTGCTTTCGCTCTTATTTTTGGTGCGCTTGCCATTGTTTTGGGAAGATGGCGAGGAACCATGTCGCTTGTAGGATTAGGTGTTTCGCTCATTGTACTTACGGGCTTTGTGGTGCCGCATATCATGAATGGAGATAGCCCTGTGCTCATTAGCGCTATTGGCGCAACAGCAATTGCCATGAGCTCACTTTTTCTTGCGCACGGCTTTACCAAACGTACCCTTCTTGCGTTTTCTGCAACCATGTTCGTGCTCATCATTGCTTTTGTTGCATCGTATGCTTCGGTTATTTGGGCAATGCTTTCGGGAGCAAGCAGTGAAGAGGCGGTATTTTTACAAATGGGATATTTACAAACGCTCGATTTGCGCGGATTGCTTATGGGAGGATTGGTCATTGGTGCGTTGGGCGTTCTTGATGATGTAACGACCGCACAAGTAGCTGCGGTTGAGCAAATTTCTCGCGCAAACCGTTCGCTCGACATAAAAGAGCTCTATCTCCGAGGAATTGAAGTAGGAAGAGAACACATCGCTTCACTCGTAAACACGCTTGCACTTGCCTATGTAGGTGCGTCATTTCCTCTGTTTCTTCTTTTTTCCATGCCGGATAATCCACCACTCTGGGTTATCCTTAACGGAGAATCTATCGTTGAAGAACTACTCCGCGCACTCATCGGTGGCTCCGCCCTCATCCTTGCCGTTCCCGTATCCACCGCCCTCGCAGCGTGGGCATTTGGAAAGGGAATTATTAAGATAGAGGAGGGGAGGGGTGGCGTACATGTGCATTGATAAAAAAACTATGCTCTTCGACCTTCTCCACTACAGCTTCTTCCAACGCGCCCTTCTCGCAGGAGTGCTTATGGGAATACTTGCGCCGCTGATCGGCATCTTTTTCGTTGCGCGACGACAATCTTTCTTTGCTGATACATTGGCGCATGCATCGTTAGCGGGCGTAGCAATAGGGATCGTGGTGGGCATACAAGGCGTATGGGCAGCAATGGTGGCTTCGGTGTGTGCGGCGCTTGGTATGGAATGGTTACGGCGTCATGCACGGCTCTCGGGCGATGCGGCACTTGCGTTGGTGCTTTCGGGGAGCTTAGCCTTTGCAGTGCTGCTCTTGAGCGTAACGCATTCGTGGAACACGCAGGTGCTTTCATATTTATTTGGAAGCATCACCACGGTAACGTGGACTGATGTATATTCTATGATGGGCGTTGCTTTTCTCGTGTGTGACGTTTTGTATCTCGGACGAGGAGTCTTTTTTCTTGCAACCGCTGATACGCGCTTAGCAAAAGTACAAGGTATTGCAATCGAGCGGTACGAAGCGTTGTTTGTGATGCTTGCAGCCCTTGTGGTTGCGGTAGGGATGCGCGTGGTGGGCGCACTCCTCGTAAGCGCGCTTCTCGTCATCCCGGTACTTGCGGCAAACATGTGGGGAAGGGGATTTTGGCGCACAATGGCTATTGGCGTTTTGTATGGCGTCATCTCTGTCGTTGTTGGTCTCTTCTCTTCCGCAGTCATCGACACGCCTACGGGTGCAACCATTGTTCTCGTCTCGCTGGTGCTTTTTGGAGCGACATCTTTAATCCAGAAGAAATAATCAAAAAACCAGCACTGTAAGGGCGCAACATTCATTGATTACTCATAGAATGCTACGCTCGTACGGCAAGCTGGTTTTTTGATGGTGCGCCCGGCACGACTCGAACGTGCGACCCTCAGCTCCGCAAGCTGATGCTCTATCCAACTGAGCTACGAGCGCAAAATTGCTTTATTTGTACGTCACGAAACAAGAGAAACACGTTCAAATTTCGTTACAATTTATACACGCGGCGGAGGGTATCCGTCAAGGTTTCCCCATCCCTTGCAAGGTTTTCATAGACAAACGGCAAAAGAGAGGCGCGCACAAGGTTAGGGTTTGCGTCTTCAAGAGGAATAGAGAGTAAGGGCTGGAGCGAACTATTGAACGTGAGATAGAGATTTTTTACTTCGGGTGGATCATACGTAATGGAAAAATCACGCATATCTTTAAAAGAATAGAGGTGATCTAAAAACACCACGCCTTCACTGGTAATATAGGTTTGTGTACGTGCAGGTTTTTTAATATCGCGCATCATCACAATGATGGCGAACATCACTACAATAACGGCAAAAATATAATTTACCGTAAACATGGCATACAGTAAACACGCCAATCCCCCCAGCGTTGCAAGGGCATACCATTTCCCCGATCGTTCAACAGGAGGAAATTCCCACGTTTCCCACGTAAACAAAATATCACCCGCATCAATGGCATCTGCAGATTGTGATGAATTTTTTAAGGGTTCTTGTGTTTCGGCATCCTCCATACATGCTCACAGTATAGCACTTGCCTGAGAGATTCTCGACGGATAGAATATATCCATTATCTTGTTTAAAAAAATATGTCAGAAGCACTTGAAAGATCATCACAGGAAAGAAGAATTGCTGAGATTGAGGGGAAACTTACGGGACTGCTCAGTGATATCCCCGGCGTACGTAATGTGCGGGGTTGTAGTTGGAAAGGTAGAGATTACAAAGTGAATTTTTTTCACGATTCCGATTTGCCTGATAATGTAACGAACAGTTATAATCTTGAGTATAAACCAGGCGAAGGAATGCTTGTCGCAGTACCTCTCGGTCTTGCGTACGATGTGCCACAAAGCGTAAGAGAAGCAATAAGTAAGAAGTTTCCCTCGGCGTTATATCGTCAGCAAGGGAGGGTGGATGGTCTAGATGGCGTTCATTCTTGGAGTAATGTAGGAGAGGGGGAGATGTGAAACTTCTCTCAGGTCAACGCGCCATCTTCCCACATGGAGACCTCAATCATTTACGCTTTTTCCAGCGAGGAGCGAAACCAGCCATCCATGCGAAGAATTGTGCTTTAAGTCTGTTTTCACCTCGTGCGACAACTGCATCGATCATCGTCTTCTTAAACTCGTTCACGTCATTGCCTTCATAGTGTAATTTGCCATTCGAGTAACAGTACGAGCAATATTTTTCGTGTTCTCGGTGTACTCCCTTCAAGTCCTTTTTAAAAGGCATGAGACAACTTTCGCACATGCCTTCGAGTGTTTTATTCATATGAGAGTATGTTTATAGGTTCTATTTAATAGTAGAGCATATCAAAACAATCATGTACAGGCGATTTTGCAGAGGGTATCAAGGTTAGTTTGTGGGTACATCTCATCTCTTATTTCTGTAAGCTGTGCAATAATTTCTGGATCAGTAATGCGGCGAAATCTTAGAAAAGTTTTTCCTTCTTTTGTCACGTTTTCGGTAAACATTGTAAGAGGACGAAGCAAATAGAGCATGTCGCTTCTCGGTGATTGATAGAGTGCTCGATAGATCACAAGCTTTTCTTGCGTCTCGGTATGAGTTCCCATGGAGATGACCTCGTATGAGTAATTATTTACCGATCCTTGGGGATCGTGTTTATAGTGATAGTAAAATCCGTTTTCCGGTATGTGCATAAGGCATTTTTTGGAATAGGCAGGTTGATATGTTAACATGTGCTATATGTCTGTTGAAAGCCTAGGGTTACCAGACGAAGGAGAAGCGAATCGGATTATGAACGTTGAATGGGCATCTGATCTTTTAAAAAAACGTGGGTGGAAAATTGCGAGAATGCCAGGGAGCGGTCTTGCGCTTTCCGAAGGCATGTATGAGGTCGTGAATGAAAAGGGTGAAGACACGGGTATTCGCTTCAAGCCTTTTGTACATACGGACCAGATACACGGTACGTGGTATATCCAAGGAAGAACTCCCTCAGCTGATGTGTATATGGGGGATATTGGTTGGCTGGGAAGAGGATGGGAACCATTCAACGATCTTGATATGGCGATTGAAGAAAGGGAATATTATAAAACACATGGAATCGACTTTACCGAGAGCCTTTCTGCGGCTGCGCAAAGAAGAAAGAAGAAATAACATAAAATACGATCCAAAAGGATCGTATTTTTGAGCCCCACTTCGTTTCTGCGGAACTTCGTTGGGGGCATCCCACTTCGTCCTTCCGGACTTGATGAGAAATCCCCAACGTAGCCCGAAGGGCGAAGTGGGATGGCGGAGAGGAAAGGATTCGAACCTTCGGAGGGTTTTACCCCTCGCCACGTTAGCAATGTGGTGCCTTCGACCACTCGGCCACCTCTCCAGCGAAAAAAGTGTACGGGGTTGAGAGCTGTTGTGTCAATTGAAAAAATGTGGCAATCTGTATGCGCTTGGTGGGGTGACCGAGCGGTTTAAGGTAACGGTCTTGAAAACCGTCGTACTGAAAGGTACCGCGAGTTCGAATCTCGCCCCCACCGCCACAAAAAGACAACCTACCGGGTTGTTTTTTTGTGTCTTGAACGAGAAAATGAAAATAAGCGAAAAATCGTACCGCTTTTCATGAAAACTGTCAAAAAGCAATGCGGAAAGTTGGCGTTATAAATGCATGATTCATGATATTATTTCATCAATATGAAACACGACCTGCAGTCACTTCCGTTCGCAATAGGTTTGATGATGGGCATCCTCCCATCTTTTTTATTGGAAAGTGTCATTATCTCAATTGATATCTCGCTTCTGCTCGCATTTCCTATGGTTGGATATTGTGTAGGCGCCCTACCCATTGCCCTCAGTGTAAAAAATAGAGAAAAAGATTGTCCTCACTGTAAAAATAATGGCTCGAAACGTGTAAGCTTCGCAGTAGATCACATTCGCACCAGGGGGATAGACGGAATTCACGCTTGGGGATCTCGGGCAAGGTTTCTTCATGCTTTTTATTGGTTTGAAATGGGACTTTTTATCGGACTCGTCATCACCTTTGTTTTTTAGATTTTGAATGATCCTTTGGGCTATTTTTTGTTGACGCAAAGATAATGGATGGCTATTATTCTTTATGAATATGATAAAAAAAGATACATCACAATATACTTCCGTCGAAGCGAGAAAGATTGTTGATGAATACATCGATCAATCTGCTCTTCGTTTAGCGCAAAGATTAAAAAAAGCGTATTCAGAAAAAAAGCAAGCGACCAAAGTTCGATCATATGCTTAACAAAATGCATTACTTTTATCTATAAAAATACGATCCATCTGGATCGTATTTTTTGGCTAAGTACTTTGACAAAAGCCAAAAATATCCCATACTTTTTTTGCCGATCAAACAGCGAGACTTGCATGACGCTTGTTTCGCTCATGGGGATCGTGAATCAAGGAGGTTAGATGCAATTATTTTTGTGGGGAGAGAAAAACACTTTTCCTCCCGTACCCACCGAACCCCCCAAGTTCGACGGGGGATCCTACACACCTGGTGATGAGGGGTATCTCTGGGGACGTCCGGGGAGGGGCCACAATGCCGCTATCGTCGATGATGACACGGCAAAAAAGTGGTTCCTCATGTTTCCCGATGTGAAAGGCTTTTCGCACTGGATGGGTCCTCTTGTGGGTGGGATCGGGGTCGTTTATACGCTCGAGATCCAGCGCCCAGAAAAACGCAGGCCCTTCCGCGAATTCTGCGCAAAGCTGGGCGCAGACAATTGTATCCTCACCATAAACTATCGGATCGCGGAGCGACGGGAACTCAATTCGGAAGAGCTTCCGGCGTGGGCAAAGAGCGGTGTCTGGATGCGATTGATGCCGTTCCCCGAGTGTCCGAATCCGAACGAAGCCTTCTACGACAGCGACGTCCTGATCCTCGAGCTCGCAGACGAGTAGGACGGTCCTTCACTCACACGTGTCACGGCGGCGTCCTCGCAAGGATGCCGCCGCTTGTTTTTATACGTGCTAAAATAGGTTCATCCTAATCCTATACGTATGATGATAAGAGATAGTGCACCCGTACCTGGTCGTGTTTCCCAAGAGTGGATCAAAAAAATCACGGAAAGCCAAGCCTCAGAAAAAGCATGGAGAGAAATGTATGAGACAGTTGAAAATGATGCTCCCGAGCGAGGCGAATTTCGAGGAGTACCTGTCGCTAATCTTATAGAAACACCTTCATTTAAGAGTGTTCTTGCGCGTGAATTGAAGGAGCAAGTTGAGCAGGTCCGAGTACCAGAATCATCGAGTGCCATGATGGTGAATCAAACTGCGATAACCGGCTTTCGGGCGGCGCAGGATTTCGGTCTTCTTTCTCCGGAGGTATTTTCCGAGCTGAATGAGCGGGTACATGATAGCGATTTTGCAGATAGTCTTTTTACAGAAATCAATGCACTTCTCAAACAGGCAGGGGAGCGTGAGCAACACTATGCGAATTATATCGCTATTACCTACGCTTCCTTAATAAAAATGCACCTCATAGATGAGCATGAAGAAGATATAAGAAGAATTTCTGCACGATTAATGCAAGAAAAATTTAAGAAGAGTTTAGTAAAAGGTATTTTAACGTATGCTGCATCTGGAGAGGAGGATGGTGTTTCTGCCGCAGATGCAATGATGGGTTTTGAGGCGGGAATGGAATTGAAACTCATTTCTTCAGAAGATCAGAAAAAAATAGAAACAATAATACACACTGACGCCTTTCAAAGGTCTCTCGCTCAAGAAATTTTACAATCTGCGGAGCGAGGACAGCAGGAGAAATATTATGCGATGCGAGCGGCAACTCTTCTTGGTGCACTCAAAAGAATGTCTCCGAATCATGAGGAGGTGAATTAGGAGTTCGTTTTTTCTGGTTGGGGAATATTGAGACGAATTCTTGTATCAATTGCATCAAATCGTGTTGCAATACGTCGGCTTACTTGTTCAGGAAGTGAGCTTGCTTCTTTCGGCGAAGGTTTTTTGATCATAATACTGATAACGGGCGAAGTTGCCGCAAAAGGTGCTGAACGACCTTGCGCAGGCATAAGCGACTTTCCCATTTTTGGCACGAGATCAAACACGAATCCAGTACTCTTGGTACTTTTCGCACTACGGACAGAAGACCAAAAATTGCCCGGCTCATACACAATAGACGCACCCATCCTTTTATCAAATGCGCCCGGTCCTACAACGACGTGCGTCCCATTAGCGGTGAGTACAGCAATAGCGTATTCATTAAGCGCCGTTTCGGCGTCAAGCATTGTGGGCGAGAGGGTTTCAAAGTCCATTGCTCCCATTTCTTCTTCAAAGCCAGATTTTCTTTCGAGCCATGTTTGGCTTATTGCCTCTTGAAAAGATTCCTCAGAAGGAAAACGATCACGAAAGTCGGTAAAACGACTGATAACAAAGTCACGAATTCTTTGTCTATGTTCTGGAGGGATACGCAAAAAAAAGACTCCATCTTGTTTTTCACGAGCTTCAGGATTTGGTGCTTTTTGTTTTAGAGCCTCTGGCTTTCCTCCTCTAAACATCCCCATCGCTGCATCAATAATACGTCGCATAATACTTTCGTTACGAATCTTAAGAAATGGTACCATTCTTATCAGATTTTGGATTATTTTTGTGTGGATACGATTTTTATGTTTTCCACGTCAAAATGCGCAGCAAGAAAAGGAGTTGATGAAATTGATTTTTCTCGTCCGGTGGTAGTTGTTGAGCTGGGGGCGGGGGTGGGGAATGTTGCAGAAGAGATAGCGAAACGCATGAGTCCAACGTCACGCTTATTGCTCATCGAAATGAATGCCGATTTTGTCGCACATCTTCGTGAAAAGTTTGTGCATGATGAACGTGTGGAGATTGTCGAAGGTGCTGCGCAAGACGTGGTGCGTATTGCGAACGAAGTACATATCGAAAATGCCGACGTGGTGCTTGCCAATCTTCCCTTCAGCTTTTTTGATGAACACACGCGCCTTGATAGTATTCATGCAGTGAATACCATTCTCAAACCCGGCGGATCTTTTATTGTTTTTATTTTTACGAGACGTATTCGTTTTTATCTTGCCACTGTTTTTTCTTCGATTACCGAAAAGAGGATTTGGTGGAATATTCCACCGTTGCGGGTATTTGTTGCGAGGAAGTAAAATTCGTCATGCCGGACACCGATCCGGCCTGCCTGTCCGGTAGGCAGGCATCCATCGCATTATGAAACGATGGATCCCGGGTCCCTGCCTCGCCGGCAGGCAGGAAGCCCGGGATGACGATGCAGCTTGCCTTTTTTAGCTTTGCATCGTATACTCGCCAAGATCTTCCTCTTTTTTATGGCTTTTCGATTAACGACGCTTATCTTGGGAGTGCTTGGCGTAGGTGCTGCAAAAGCAAAAGACTTTGCGCGCCTTGGTCTTGTATCCTTGCACGATGCACTCTTCGATTTCCCTTTTCGCTACGATGACCTTTCACATGCGCTTGCTATTGCGGATGTTCAGGCGGGCCAAAAAGTAACGGTGCAAGGAACTATTACGGCTATTGAAAACAGAAAAGCACAACACGGTCGCATGATGGTAACCGAAGCAGTTGTTGATGATGGAACCGGAGGCATTAAGGCTATTTGGTTTCACCAAGGATTTATCACAAAAATTATTAAGCCTGGCCAAATTGTTTCTCTCGCAGGAAAAGTAGATGACCGCTACGGGCTTTCGCTCGTAAATCCGGTGTACGAAGTGATTGGAAATGGAAAAGTAACAAAAGAAACAGGTCGCATCATGCCGATTTATAAATTGACCGGCGGATTAACGCAAAAAATGCGTCGGAAGGTTGCAGAGTCTGCACTTTCTGCGGTGAAAGAAGTGAGTGAGTGGTTGCCAGATCGTATACGAAATGAGGCAACGCTTCTTTCTTTGCAAGAGGCTATCCCACTTTTGCATTTTCCTCCGTCACCCGAGGCAAAAAATCGCGGGTTACGTCGCATGAAGTTTGATGAGTTTTTCCTTTTTCAATTGCTCCATGCAAAAAGTCGTCGTGAGTTGCGCGAGCACAAGGCGCCTCGCGTGCCTTTTGCGGAAGCCTACATCAAAAAAGCTGTCGCCGCACTTCCTTTTCAACTTACCGGTGCACAGAGAAAGGCTATTTGGGCAATTATCCAAGACATGAATCGCCCCGAGCCCATGAACCGCTTGCTAGAAGGTGATGTAGGAAGTGGAAAAACAATTGTCGCTGCGCTTGTTGCACTCAATGCTGCGCAAGAAGGATGGCAAACGGCGATGCTTGCGCCAACCGAAATTCTTGCCGAACAGCATGCCCAAACCCTGCAAAAGCTTTTTGGAAGCTCGTTAAAACTTGCACTTTACACGCGCACAAAACGCCGCATTGGCGATAAAGAAGTTACCAAGGCACAGCTTCTTTCTGCGCTCAAAAATGGTGCTATTCACGTGGTCGTAGGAACGCACGCGCTGCTTACGCAGGATGTGCTTTTTGAGCGATTGGGTTTGGTGGTGGTTGATGAACAGCACCGTTTTGGCGTGCGACAGCGCCAGGCGCTTAAGGATAAGCAAGGAGATACAGAAGTTATCCCGCACCTTCTTTCCATGACCGCAACGCCCATTCCTCGCTCGTTGGCGCTGGTGGTGTACGGCGATTTGGATCGTTCTATTTTGGATGAATATCCCGTTGGGAGAAAGCCTATTCTTACTCGCCTTACCGATCTTGGTCGCGAAGAAGAGGCGTATGTGCAAATGCGTATAGAAATGGACGCGGGTCGCCAAGTGTTCGTTGTTTGTCCGCTTATCGAAGAATCCGATGCGCTGGGTGCAAATTCTGTGCACGAAGTGGTAAAGGAGTTTTCCGTTGGTCCGTTTAAAGGCTATCGCATTCTCATGCTGCACGGTCGCATGAAAACAAAAGAAAAAGACGAAGTGATGCGCAAATTTTCTGCAGGAGAAGCGGATATGCTTATTTCTACTACCGTTGTTGAGGTGGGAGTTGATGTTCCTAATGCAACGGTAATGTATGTAGAAGGTGCAGAGCGATTTGGATTAGCGCAGTTGCACCAGCTGCGTGGACGTGTAGGTCGCGGATCGCATCAAAGCTACTGTTTCTTGCATCCTTCCGGAATGCTGGGCGAAGTTGCGCGTGAGCGGTTGCTTGCCATTGAAGATAACCAAGACGGATTTGATTTGGCTGAGCGCGATTTGCAGCTCCGTGGATCGGGAAATATTTTTGGTACCGAACAATCTGGTTTCCAGCAATTTGCCATGGGCACTATGGAGGATGTTGATCTTATGGCGTTTGCAAAAGATTTTGCAAAACAATTGCTCGACTCTAGCCCTGATCTTTCTACATTCCCAACAGTCCGCGATCGCTTAAAAGAATATGTTGATGCGGTGCACTTAGAATAAGAAAACACTATATATCGTGGGCTGTTTTTCTTTTATACACAGTATGTAGTGTTTCACAAAGTGTAAGTGCTATACTCCTTCTGTATGACAACGTGTGCTTTGTTGCGAGAATATCGATGCACGTCGTGCAAAAAGCTTCTTCTCAAAGCCGCACTCATAGAAGGAATACTTGAAACAAAATGTAAGTATTGTCATGCACTTGTTCGGGTAGAGGAGCATAAAGGAGACGAGCTTTTGTGTACCGTTTCTCCGTGCCCGTTTCGTACGCAGCTTTAATTCATCTTCGCAAAGAAGTCCAAAGAGACTCGCGCAAGCGGGTTTTTATTTTTGTATGACCGCTCAAGAACAAGCAATTACTACGTTTGATGAATACCTCACGCGTGCTGACTGGCGCGTGCAGGCGAATGCGAACCAGGGATATTCGCTCGGTGGCCTTATCCTCAACGCTGCAGGAAAGATGACTGCGCAGTATTGGTTATTTAGCGTGTACGATGAGGCTATTCGCAATGCACACATGACCGGAGAATTTCACATTCATGATTTAGATATGTTTTCGGGATACTGTGCGGGATGGAGCTTGCGTCAATTACTTTCCGAGGGTTTTAATGGCGTGCCAAACAAAATAGAATCAGATCCTCCCAAGCATTTTGATACGGCTCTTGGGCAAATTGTGAATTTTTTTGGAACATTGCAAAACGAGTGGGCGGGAGCACAGGCATTTTCATCGTTCGATACCATGCTTGCGCCATTTCTTAAGCAAGATGCGCTTACACAGCAGCAAGTAGATCAGGCGATGCAGCAGTTTTTGTTTAATATGAATGTGCCGTCACGATGGGGAGCACAGGCACCTTTTACAAACCTTACTTTTGATTGGGTAGTCCCTGAAGATTTAGCGCACGAACATCCGATGATTGGAGGATCGTATGTGCATTTTACGTATGCCGATTGTCAACACGAAATGGACATGCTGAACGAATCTTTCTTGCGAGTCATGCTTAAAGGAGATCGTAGAGGAAGAATATTCACCTTTCCCATTCCCACCTACAACATCACGAAAGATTTTGTATGGGATAGTCCAAACGCAACGCTGCTTTTTGATCTTACGGCAAAATACGGCATTCCTTATTTTCAAAACTTTATCAACTCTCCCTTAAATCCTCGCGATGTACGGAGCATGTGCTGCAGATTACAGCTTGATCTTCGTGCATTGCGTGCACGGGGAGGGGGGCTATTCGGTTCCGCAGAAATGACGGGAAGTATTGGCGTGGTCACGTTGAATATGCCGCGTATAGGATATTTAGCGAAAAACGAAGAGGCGTTTTTTGAAAGACTCAGCGCACTTATGGAAATAGCAAAACGTTCTCTTGAATTGAAGAGAGTGCAAGTACAGGAGAATATTGATTGCGGTCTATTGCCCTTTACTCGGAGATATTTAGGAAATTTACGGAATCATTTTGGAACGATTGGCATCAATGGAATGCACGAAGCGTGTTTAAATTTTCTCGGCAAGGGCATTGAAACAAGTGAAGGAAAGGCATTTGCAGAACAGGTGCTTATATTCATGCGCGATCGTCTCATCGCGTATCAAGAAGAAACGGGTCATCTCTATAATCTTGAAGCAACGCCCGCAGAAGGCACAACATACCGCTTTGCACGAGAAGATCAAAAGCATCATCCTGGCATTATTCAGGCAGGAACTCCGGATGCGCCATATTACACAAACTCAACACATCTTCCTGTAGAAACAACACCCGATCCCTTTGTTGCACTGACGCATCAGGACAGTTTACAAACAAAATATACGGGAGGAACGGTACTTCATCTTTTTCTGGGAGAGCGTCTTTCTGATGCGGAAGCGTGTAAAAGATTTGTACAAAAGGTAACACAAACCTATCACTTGCCGTATGTTACCGTTACGCCCACGTTTAGTATTTGTCCATCGCATGGCTATCTTGCAGGGGAACACATGCAGTGCGAAAGATGCGATGCGCCATGTGAAGTATGGTCTCGCGTGGTGGGATATTATCGTCCGGTAGATCAGTGGAATAAAGGCAAGCAACAGGAATATCGCGAGCGTGTTGAGTACGACGTTGATGATGCTGTATGCGCATAGCAGGATTCCAGCCCTGCACGCTTATGGATTTTCCGGGAAAAGTCGCGGCAATTGTGTTTACGCAAGGATGTCCATTTGCATGTACATATTGCCATAATCCCGAGCTCATTCCTGTTCAAGAGGCAATTCTTTCCGAAGACGATGTCATCGCAGAAATAGCAAAACGAAAAGAGTTTCTCGATGGCGTTGTGGTAACTGGCGGTGAGCCAACGGTGCAACCAGATCTCGCGATGTTTTTAAGGAAAATAAAAGATCTCTCTCTTAAGGTAAAACTTGATACAAATGGTGTACATCCGGATATGATCGAGTCACTTCTTCGGGCGCATCTCATTGATTTTATCGCGATGGACATAAAGCATCAATTTAGTAAGTACAAAGAAGTTATTGGCGAAGTTCCCAACCGAGTTATCGAAAACTGCGAACGCACAAAGGGGATTATTGCTCGTTCGGGAATCCCTTACGAATTTCGTACTACAACAAATGCTGACATTCATACACAGGAAGACCTTCTTGCAATCGCAAAAGAACTTCCTGTGCGTGCGCGATATGCCATCCAAGGTATTCGTATAGAAAAAACTTTGGTACCCATGAAAAATCCCATAGAGAATACGGCTTTATTTTTAGCCGCATGTAGGGATGCTATTCTTACTGCACGTCCAGATCTTCATCTTATTCTTCGCGCATAATGTATGACAAAAGAACGCATGCTTTTTCTTTCACTTCGTATCAGCTTAGGATTTATTTTTCTTTGGGCATTTTTCGACAAGTTTTTTGGCTTAGGCTTTGCAACCGCACATGAATCTGCGTGGATTTCAGGCGGTTCTCCCACGACAGGATATCTTCTGTATGCAACGCATGGTCCGTTTGCAACATGGTTCCAGATGCTTGCAGGAAAGATGTGGGTTGATGTGCTTTTTATGGCAGGTCTTTTTTGTGTAGGAGTTGGGTTGGTATTTGGTATTGCGCGTCGTGCAACAATGTATGCGGGCATCGCCATGCTTTCACTCATGTATCTTTCTGCTTTTCAACCAAAAAATAACCCCATCCTTGATGAGCACATCGTGTACATCTTGTGCCTTATTTTGCTTGGGAAGAAAGGCCGCTCCGATTGAGGTCTTCCAGTTTGCGTAAAAGAGGAGCTTTTTGTTCAGAAAATGCATTTACTATCCTTGCCTTTTCAGCTCTTGTTGTAGTGATTTTGCCGAGGGTTCTTGTGCGTTTTTCTCCTGATTCATGTTCTGCTTGTCGATGAAGATCGTCGATTGTTCCATCGAGTTCTCGTAATTGAGCATTTTGTTGTCGCGTAAGTTCAATAACTCGTTTTTCAAGTTCTCCCCTTCCTCCTCCGTCGGGAGTTTGTCGTGTATGTTGACTATCTGGATGTAATCCCAATTCGCCTCTCATCATAGAAAAAAGAAAGAAATAGATCTTTCTATAGTAAATTGTTTATTATTTCTTGCGAGACGTTATACACAGCTATGATAATTCTTTGAGATGTTTCATGGTCTTTGGTGAAAAGAGGGAAGTGTAACCATGCCGTTCGGCTTCTTTTGTACGGCGTTCGGCAAAGGGAACCGAGCGAATTTCGCCGCCTAAACCTACTTCGCCAAAATATACTGCAGTATCGGGAACGGGAGTATTTTTTATGGCAGAAAGCACGGCAGCAGCAACGGCAAGGTCTGCAGCATTTTCTGCAACTTTTACGCCACCCACAATATTTACGTACACATCCTGATCGTGGAGCCGAGCGCCGGTGCGTTTGCTGATGATAGCAAGAAGCATTTGTAACCGGCCAAGATCGTATCCGGATGTACGGCGTACCGGATTAGGGAAGTAGCTTTTTTCTACGAGCGCTTGCACTTCAACAAGAAATGGACGGTTTCCATCCATCACCGCACAAACCACAGAGCCTGGGGAGGGAAGTCGCTCGGCTAAAAAGCGCGCGCTGGGGTTTTCGACAACGATGAGTCCCTTCTCAGTCATTTCAAAAAGGCCTATTTCTTCAGTGCTTCCAAAGCGATGCTTTGCTACGCGAAGCATGCGGTACGGGCTATCGGGGTCTCCTTCAAGCGTAAGAAGCGTATCTACAAGATGCTCGAGCGTTTTTGGTCCAGCCACGCTTCCTTCTTTGGTTACTTGGCCAATGATGAGAACCGGTGTTCCCGTTGTTTTTGCAAAACTTACGAGCATTACGGTTGCGGCACGAACGGCCGTTGGTGTTCCGGGTGATGCCTCTGCTTCGGTAACGTACATCGTTTGAATAGAGTCAACGATGAGCAGCGCGGGTTTGAGCTTTTCTGCCGTTGCCAAAATACTTCCAATATCTACGGTATTTGAAAAAGAAATACTGTGGAGCGGAATGCCCAGGCGCGTGCAACGCAAATGTACCTGTCCTTCGGATTCTTCTCCCGATGCGTAGTACACCGTTTTGCCAAGCGGAGCCATGCCTCCGGCAAGCTGCGCCACAAGTGTTGACTTTCCAATGCCCGGTTCTCCCGCAAGAAGCGTGACCGATCCAGAAATCATGCCACCGCCAAGCACGCGATCTACTTCGGCAATGCCCGAAGAAATACGCTTCGTATTTGCGCTATTCGTTTCTGCAAGCGAAAGAAGCGGAGCAGGTTTTGCGCGAGATTCCTTTTTCTTTCCCATCTTCCCAACTTCAAACTTCCTCTCTTCACCCTCTTCTCCAATGGTTCCCCATGCACTGCACGTGGTGCATCGACCGGTCCATTTAGGATATTGTGCGCCACATGTTGAGCAAGAAAACATAAAGAGACTTATTCAAGACACGCAAGCAACATGCCGCTGGGCATATTATTATAGGTAAGGTGGACGTGCGGACCGGTAGTGTTGCCCGCTTCGGTAACGCGTTGACATGAGCAGTTTTGTGCTTTGGTTGGATCGGTACACATCGTTCCCGAAACGTCGCATTTCGTAACATCGTACGCATCATCTTGCCCCGCACAACACACTCCACCCACGTGCCCAAGAACATCACCTTTTTCAACCGATCGTGTTTTAGAAAAATCTCCTGCGTCATCGGTAAAATCTTTTGCATGGCAAATGGTGATGGTTGCGGTTCCATCTGCAGAGCGAAGATAAATTCTGTTTCCACAACTATTACTTGTGTCGGTTTGTTGTTGATAGCTCACGGTGCCTTCAAACGGCGCATAAATTTCACTATTCCAGCTTGCGGCCCAGTCCATTGCGGCAATAGATTTATAGTCGCCATTGAGGCCACGATCGTACCAATGGTGATTTCCTTGATTGGGAAGCTTTCCGGTAGGAGAGGAAATAAGATCGGGAATTTCGCAGGTGACCGCCGTTTTTGCATCACTGACAATCGTGCGATATGGCTCGCCGAGATTTCCCCACGTACCCGTTCCTCCACTTATTCCACTTCCTTCATTTCCACTGCTCCCATCATTTAAAGAAATTTCTGCAACGTTTTTGAGCGTGAGCGCATTGAAATATGTGGTGCGGGGATCAATAAGAAAGGCGATGCAGTACGTTGCCATGAGGATAATCAGCCCAAAAACAACACTTTGCATGCGATCTTTTGCTTTTGTTACTGCGCCTTTATCTCCTCCGGCCGTCATGTACTGAAAACCGGCAACGGTGAGCATAAGCACGCCAAGAAGCGCGGCAATCACAATGCCGTACGAGAATACGGCGTTTACGTACAAGCCGATCATGTTGGTGGTGATGTTGCCTTGTGCATCAGTTTCCACCGATCCCGCAAGATCAAGACCAGGAATAGGAACGTTGAGCGCAGGAATTGCAGGATCTTCTTTGGTGACGGTTGGGATACCCACTTTATCCGCCAAACTATCAAGATAATCGGAAATGTCTCCCGAATCTGTAGGAACTTGGGAATCTCCGCAAATAAACACATACGACGTTGAGCTCCGATTCGCGCAGTCTGCAGCACACGCATCTCCGTTGGCGATAGATTCGTCGGTAGAAAGGATGGTGTCACCATTTTCATCAATGCACTCGCACGACATCACGGTTTCCTCACAAGATTCGGTGCTTGCCGCAAAAACAGACGCAGGATGAAGCAGCGCTGGGGCAAGAAAGAGGAAAAGAAAGGAGAGAAAAAGGTTTCGCACACGATTATTTTACCATTGCAGCGGTAAGTACTTTTTCAAGTTCAGATTGCGAGAGGCTTCCGGTAAATCGTTCGCCGTTAATGTACAGCGTAGGAGTTGCGGTTATTTCAAGCGCCAAGCCTTCGGAAAGTGTGCGTTCTACAAGTGGACGCGCGTCTTCATTCTCAAGGCACGTAGAAAACGAGGGCGTGTCAATGCCTACATCTGATGCAATGGTTTGATACAAATCATTTCCGAGCGTTGCTTGGTTAGCAAAGAGCTTTGCATTAAATTCCCAAAACTTACCTTGTTTTCCGGCACAGCGTGCAGCAATGGACGAACGAATTGCCTCCGAATGTCGCGTCTCATTTGGCATATCCTTCCATACGATGCGGATATCTTCTGGATGCTTTTGGAAGAAGGAAAGAAGAATATTCTCTACCGTTGCGCAGCTGCCGCAGGCAAAATCGCTATACGTAACCACGGTTACCGCTGCATCTGCATCGCCTAATTGCGGATCCACGATAGTCACCGAGGGCTCGCTAATGGTTTGTGTATCGGTATACGTAATGTCATTAGAAAAGCGTAGGCTGAGCGCCGTAACCCCAAAAATAATAACCACAATAAGACCGAGTCCAATAATGATGTGCCAAAAATATTCTCGCATATTATTTCAAGAGAATCATGTTGAGCTTTCCTCGTCCATCGGTGTAATACAAGATGCTTGCGTCATCATTCACGGAAACATTTTTAATAACGGTAGAAACGGTGGGAATGGCAATAAGCTCTGCGGTGCCCGAAGGAAGTGAAATTTTGTACAGATAATCGGGTCCATCAAGAATTTCGGGATTTGTTCCACTGCCGCTCGGTGTCTCGGTAGGAACGCCGCAATATATCGTTGACTCATCATAAAATGCACACCGATCAACGGTCGTCTTTACACCCAATTCCAAACGCGTTGAGCCATTGCGGTCGCCCTTGGCATCCACATACCACAAGCTTGGCCGATAATCATCGCCCGAATCCGCAACAGAATAGAGAATAAACTTTCCACTGGGTGACCAAATATTTTCGTAATTCGTGCCGTTAATAGTGATGATACCCGCAGCTTCGCCATCTTCGTTAATGGTGTAGATTTGTTTTTGGCCGAATGCCGAGCCTCCTTCTCCCGTTGCCGAAAAACCCACAATATCACTTTCGGGTGACCAGCTTACCGTTACTTTGTCGTCATTATCACCAAGCGCAGCAACAACTTTTGTAGAAGATCCATCGGCAGCAGAAATAACAAGCGCGCGGTTGGAAGGATCACTTCCTACGCTTTTTGAAACAATTTCCGAACCATCGGAAGAGAATGAAAAATCTTCCCAGTGTTCGGGCAATGTTACTTGTTTTGCGGTGTCAAAGGTGTACACGATGTTGCTTCCGTCGGGAAATTCAATCACTGCCGCAGTTGCAGCATCATTAAACACCACCGTTTCCGCAGAAGGAAATTGCGTAAGGCTGAGCGCAACCGCTTTTCCTGTGCTATCAATGGTGTAAAAACGACCATCCGCCGGATCGTAATACGCAACGGTTCCGTCTGCAGTAATATGCGGACTGGTAACGGCGCTGGTGGTGAGCTGTGTGGTAACCGTTTTTCCGCCATCAGCAACTTGCGAGGGAGGAAGTTGGCCCGATCCGCCGTTGTTAGATTCTCCCGTTCCCGGAGAATGCCCCTCATTCGTATCCGGGAGCGTCCCTTGACTATTTTCATCTCCCGTCGTATCAGCTACGGGTGTCGTCACCGAAGGAGTTTTTGCAAAAAAGAACCAGTACAGCGCAAAGCCCACAAGAAGCGTAAACCCGAGAAAAAGCACCAGGCGCAGTACCACTTTTGCGCGATCTGAAAGTTCGATAGTCATAGATTATGAGGTTGGTTTTACTATGGAAAGAATAGGAAAGAGCGTAACGGAGGCAATGAAGAGAAAGAACAAAATAAGAAAAGTAACGATAATACCTATAACAAAAAGGACGCCTATTCCTAGCACAAAGTCTCCAGGTTTCTGCAGGGGATGATAGGGGGGAATGTTCGCATGTAACTTCTTTAGAGCATCACTATCGTCTCCCGTGAGTGATTCAGGGGCGAAAATGGTGACAAGCGCACGAGCCGCTTTGTATAAGAGGGTAAAGACTTCGGTAATCCATCCGTCAAATCCCGAGATACCCACAGCAGCCAGTGCATTGCTAATAGCTTTTACGAGGTCTTGATGCATTTTTCTCCTCTCTTCCTCCGCTTTTTTTTCTGCCGCTTGCGCGAATGCTTCTTCTTGTTTTGTACGCATCGCCTCACCTACCGCTTGAACTTCCTCAATATTTTCTGCTTCTCGTGCTTCTGCTTCGAGTTCGTTCAAGCTGTCGCCGTACGTTATCGGATCTTCGTCATCACCGTTTGCGTCAGCGTAGTCAGGGTCGGGAAGTGCGGCAATGTCTTCAGGAAGAAGCGCAGGTGCGCCAATGCCTTGTCTCATGCGTTCTTGTTGCTGACTAAGGTTGAAATTCGCAGGATCTAATTGCGCTGCCGACGTGCCTTCATCGGTAAAGTCTTCTAGCTCAGACGACGGAGAAAACGCAATATTACCACCCGCCGCTTTGCGACGCGCTGCATCAAATTCCTTTTTGAAGTCTATTTCCCTGGGAAGAGGCGCTACCATGCGCTCAGTATAGCAAGATATTGCGCCGGTTTTTGATTATCCGAGAATAACAACGCCTTCTTTTGTTTTCTTTACCGAGAAGTTTCGTTTTTTTGCGTGAGCATGCACCATTTTTTCTGCTAAAGGTTCCTCAATAAGCGTGCGCAGCACATGGCGTACCTCGCGACCACCCTTTTTGCGTTCTACTTTTGCGGCAAGATGCGTAAGAATATCCGCAGGAACGGCCAAGTGAACACCTTGAGTTTTGAGGCGTTTTTGGAGGAGTGAAAGTTCGTTTTGTACAATTTTTTGAATGTCGAGTGGTTGAAGGGGTTTAAATAAACACAGCGCATCAAAACGATTGAGCAATTCTCCCGAGAAACGATCTTCCAAATGTTCTCGGAGTGCTCCGGGAGTTTGTGCCTTTTCGGTAAAGCCCAACGTTTGCTTTTCAAAAAGCTCTTTTGCGGCATTTGTCGTAGCAATGATGATCGTATTGCGAAAGTTCACCATCATTCCCGATGAATCTCGCAATTCGCCCTCTTCGAGAATTTGCAAAAGCAGGTGATGCACGCTGCGGTGCGCTTTTTCAAGCTCATCAAACACAATCACCAGCGCAGGATTTTCCTTCACGGCATCGGTAAGTTGCGCACGATCTTTATAGCCCACGTAGCCAGGAGGCGAGCCAATAAGTTTGCTTACGGTATGAGATTCGGCATATTCGCTCATATCAAGCCTCAGGTGTGCCATTTTTCCGTAATTCATGTGCTTGGCAATGGCTTTTGAGAGCGCCGTTTTTCCTACGCCCGATGGACCTGCAAACAAAAACGACGCAAGCGGGCGCTCACTTGGTGCAAATCCTAACTTTGCCCGCAAAAGCGTGGTGCTCACGGTTTTAATCACCGCTTCTTGTCCAACCACTTGCTCGCGCAAAAGCGGTTCAAGCTTTGCTAAGCGTTCGCGATCTGATGTTTGCAGCGAGGTGATGGGCGTTCCGCTTTGTGCCGAGATACTGATGAGCACATCGGTGAGCGTTGCGGGTCGACCTGCGGTTTTTGCGCCCAGTTCATCGAGTATGTCGATGGCTTTGTCAGGGAAGCGCTGGGTAGGCATGAGGCGCTCGGTAAGCTGTACAATTTCTTGCAACACTTCGGAGCTAAAGCTGGTTTTGTGATGCGTTGCAAAAGAAGAAGCAATGCCTTTAAGAATAGTAAGTGTTTCTTTTGCCGTGGGTTCTTGCACGGTAATGCGTTGCAGCCGACGCGAAAGTGCGCCATCGGGTTCAATGTATTTTTTGTATTCTTCGCGCGTTGTTGCACCGATCACGCGAATTTCTCCACGGGCAAGTGCGGGCTTTAAGATATTTGCGGCATCAAGACCCGTCCCTCCCGATCCTGCACCCACAACCGTGTGAAACTCATCAATAAAAATAACGGAATTTTTAATGTTCTTCAGTTCATCCACAATATCGAGAAGCCGTGCTTCAAAATCACCACGGTACACCGCGCCGGCAACCAAACTTCCCATGTCCACCGAAAAAATGCGCATGTCTTTAAGCGCTTCGGGAACTTTTCCTGCAACAACGCGCCGTGCAAGACCCTCTACAAGTGCCGTTTTTCCTACACCCGGTTCGCCAAGGAGCAGCGGATGATGTTTGGTTTTGCGCGAAAGAATGGTAATAAGACGATCAATTTCTTCTGCTCGGCCAACGAGCGGAAGTGTTTTGTGTGCAATTTCTTTTTTGGTAAGTTCTTTTCCAAAGTATTCAAGCGCAGAGGTTTCATGGTCATCATCATGCGGTTCGCCGCAATGCTCGCAGACTTCCGTTTTCTTCGCGGATGCATTTTTTTGTTCATCAACACCGATATGTTCTGCATCTTTGAGAATATCGCGAATATGTTTTTCAAACGCTTGCTTTTCAACACGCGCGGTTTGAAAAAGAAGCACATGTACTTCAGCTGCGGGCGTTTGAATAAAACCAAAAAGCAAATGCTCAGTTCCAATAAAAGGATGGTCGTGCAGATTTGCCATGAGAATTGCCTTCTCAAGAATGATGCGAGATTCGGAGGAAAGATTGGGAGATTCGGTTTTTGCGGCAGCATCGTTTGAGAGGGGGAGTGAACTCATGAGCTGGTCGATGGAAATATGTGCGCGATTGAGAATGGTATTTGCAAGCGATTGTGGCTGCGTTGCAAGTGCCCAAAGCAAGTGGCTGGGCGTAATAAGCGACGAGCCTTTTTCTGATGCAAAAACAAGTGCTCGCGTGAGAACACTTTTTAAAGGATTGCTAAATCGTTCGAGTGCGTTATCAAACATAGATTATTTTCCCATAGAGGTTAGGCGTGCAATACGATCTGCAACAGGCGGATGTGTAGCAAACAATCTCGTGAACCAACTTTCTTGTACCTCATTGCCGCCAAACGGATTGCTAATAAACAGGTGTGCCGTTGCATGATTTGCGTGCTGAAGTGGACGACTTGCAGCACTTATTTTTTGCAGCGCAGAAGCAAGTCCTTCGGGATAGCGGGTGAGGAGTGCGCCCGAAGCATCGGCAAGATATTCGCGTTGGCGTGACACCGCAAGTTTAATGAGTTGGGCAAAAAGAGGAGAAAGAATTGCAAGGATAAATCCGACAATCACGAGAATCATGTCAACTTCTTTTCGTTCCCGTCGGAAACTACTGTGCAAGAGAATATCCGATAAAAGCATTACCGCACCCACCAGCACGACAACGATAGTCATCACTCGAATATCATAATTTTTTACGTGCGAAAGCTCGTGTGCGGCAACACCTTCTAATTCCTTTTTTTCCAGAATGCGCAAAATGCCGGTGGTGAACACAATAGATGCATGCTCGGGATCTCGGCCGGTTGCAAAGGCGTTGGGGCTTTCATCCTGCATAACGTAAATTGCGGGCGTGGGCTGGCCATTTGCAATGCAGAGATTTTCTACCAAGTTATACAGTTCGGGCGCTTCGGCTTTGGTGATGGCTTTTGCGCCGCTGGTCATGAGCGCAATTTTATCGGAGAAGTAATAGCTGATAAGCGCGTACACAAGAGTAAACGCACCTCCCAGCATCGCCGCAGCAGGCGCATCAAGCCCCGACGCTAATCCGAGAATTACTGCCAAAAGCATAGTAAAACTCCCCATGAAGATGAGGAGAAACCAGGTTTTGTTCTTATTTTCGGATATTTGAGAGTACATAGGTGAGAGTTTGAAGTTTGGAGTTGATAGTTTGAAGTGAGCGGATGTTGTTTTTTGTGGGATGAAAGATGACAGACGGCAGATGGAAGAAATGATCTGAGGTCACAAGATCCTGAGCTCGGCGAAGGATCTTGAGAGAATCCATTCGTCAAGGGAATGCCTTAGTCGTGCGATAGGTCCTTCGCTGTCGCTCAGGATCCTACTCAGTAAAAAACTACCTTTCACTTCAAACTACAAACTTATAACTTCCCAACTTTTCCCTAAAACTTCACCTCCGGCACTGCATCTGCCTCGGTTGGCGCGTCATAGAACGTGTATGCGGTAAAACCGAGAAGATTAGCGATCATGTTGGTGGGGAATACTTGTAGCTTTGTGTTGAAATCGCGGGTTTGGCTGTTGTAGAAACGACGCGATGCTTGAATTTTATCTTCTGCATCAACGAGTTCGGTTTGCAGATGATGGAAATTATCCGATGCTTTGAGATCGGGATACGACTCTGCAACCGCAAAAAGTGACTTAAGACTTTGAGAAAGCATGCCTTCTGCTTGTGCATGTTCGGCGGGCGTTCCGGCTTGCATAGCTTTTGCACGTGCTTCAGTTACTTGGGTAAACACTCCTTCCTCATGTTTTGCGTAGCCTTTTACGGTGTTTACAAGGTTGGGGATAAGGTCGTAGCGACGCTTGAGCTGCACTTCAATATCTCCGAGCGCTTCTTGCACGCGATTTTTGAGCGTTACCAGCCCGTTAAACGTCATCATGAGCCAAATGCCTCCAAGAAGAAGAAGCCCGAGAAACGCGAGAAGAATGATGCCGATCATGCTAGAAAGCATAGAAAAAAAGGAGATAAATGTGATACCCTGAGCGTAAGGCTAAAAAGCACAGAAGTCAATGGAAAAAGAACGCTAACCTATGCCATTTTCCCCTCATATTTTCCGAAGTTACAACATTCGTGGACTTTTATCAGAGGTTACCGTTGAAGTTGCAGAAAAAGCAGCGCATGCGCTTTTGGTAATAACGGGTGCAAAAAAAGTGGTTGTGGGGCGTGATATGCGCCAAACAAGCCCAGAACTTGCGCAAGCAGCAATTGCGTATTTTGTTGCGCACGGCGTTGATGTGCTGGATATCGGGATGTGTACATCCTCGCTCTACAACTTCGCCGTTACGTCGCAATCCGATATTGGTGCGGGCTTTATGGTAACCGCATCGCACAATCCTGCAGAATATAACGGCATCAAAATGGCACGTGCAAACGGATTACCTCTTTCGGGAACGGATGTTCTTGCACATTGCGAGGAAACGCTTCCCGAGGCAACAAGAAAAGGCATCGTTGAAAAACACGACGTCGTAACTACGTATCTTGAACGCTGTCTTTCCCTTGCAAATCCTCAACATGTCCGTGGTACAAAAATCGTTATTGATTATGGAAATGGCATGGGAGCGCTCACCCTTCGTCTGTTGTGCGAAAAGGTAGGTCTCGACGTTGTTGAACTCTACGCCGAACCAAACGCACATTTTCCTAACCACGAAGCAAATCCCGCAAAAGAAGAAACGCTCCACGATCTCAAGAAAAAGGTGCTTGAAGTTGGCGCAGCGTTTGGTGTCGCGATTGATGGTGACGCCGATCGTATTGCATTTGTAGATAACGAAGGTGTCTCGATACAGGGTGATCTTACGTTGGCACTTATGGCAAGCCAGCGACTTGTAGAGCACCCCCAAGGAAAGATTCTCTACTCTATCAATGCAAGCTGGGCGATTGATGATGCAGTGCGTGCGGCAGGAGGCGAGCCAATTCCTTGCCCTGTCGGAAATACGAACATTATTAAACTCATGCAGGAGCAAAAAGGCATTCTGGGCGGAGAAGTATCAAGCCATTTTTTCTTTCCCGAATTTCATAACCTTGAATCCATAGATTTCGCTTTTCTCCTTGTACTCAGTATTTGGAAGTCATCCAACAAAACATTCGCCGATTTGGTTCGTCCGTTGCGAAGCTATTGCAATAGCCAAGAAATGAGTTTTGAAACGGAAGATAAGGATGCAGTTATCGCTGCACTTCGTGAACGCTACGAAACAGAGGCGACAAAATGCATTGCTATCGACGGTTTGCGATATGAATTTAATCACGACTGGTGGATATTGGTGCGAAAATCGAACACTGAGCCGCTTGTTCGAATCACGATCGAAGCGACGAGTGCGGAGCTTCTTGCGCAGAAAAAAGAGGAAGTCATGAACCTCGTGCAGCCATTTCTGTCGCATATCTCGTAGACCTTCTATGGCACTTCTCGGAGTATTTGATTCAGGACTTGGCGGGCTCACCGTAGTAAAAGAAATAAAAAAGCAATTTCCCGATTGCTCGATTGTGTATTTGGGAGATACGGCACGTGTGCCGTACGGTCCTCGAGGAAAAGAAGTGATCGAGCAATTCGCAAAAGAATGCGTACATTTTCTCAATCAGTTTTCTCCTGATGCAATCGTTATCGCTTGTAATACGGTTTCTGCACTTGCCGCAGATGTCGTCCGCGATGTGGCAAACGTTCCCGTGTACGAAATGATCGCACCCGCCGTACGTGCTGCACAAACAGCGACAAAAAAGAATAAAATCGGCGTTATTGGCACGCGAGGAACCATTGCATCGCATGCGTACAAAGAGCGCTTGGCCGGATATGAGGTATTCGAGCAAGCGTGTCCACTTTTTGTACCTTTTGTGGAAGAAGGAGAAATAACGGGAGAGCTTATCGAAGCGCTTGCAACAAGATATCTTGCTTTTGTAAAAGAGCAGGGCATTGATACACTTATTTTAGGCTGCACGCATTATCCACTGCTTATCGACGTTATTCGCAGCATTGTCGGCAAAGAGGTAACGTTGATCAATTGTGGAGAGGCACTGGTGCAAGATATACAGATTAAGCCCGGCACGCAGGAAGATCGATTCTTTGTCACCGACGTTACGCCGCGCTACGCAGAACTTGCCGAAATGATCTTAGGAAAGAAAGTGACTATTGAAAAAGCAATTTTATGATGGATTGGAAAGAGAAAAAAGTAGCCTTGTTGGGCTTGGGTGTTGATACGCAAGATGTAGAGCAGTGGCTTCGCGAACAGGGCGCAGAGTTAACAATCCTTGATGAGAAAGAACGCGCAGATGCCTTTGCGGATCTTTTGCAGTATGACGTACTTGTTCGTTCTCCGGGAGTGTATCGCTACCGCACAGAAATTCTTGCCGCAGAAAAAGCGGGCGTGCTTGTAACTTCAAAAATGCAGATCTTTTTCGATGTGTGTCCTACAAAAAAGATCATCGGTGTTACAGGAACAAAAGGAAAGGGAACAACGAGTACGCTTATTTATGAAATGCTCAAAGCCGCAGGAAAGCACGTTTTTCTTGCGGGAAATATCGGAAAAGGCATTTTTTCTTCACTTTCCGAAATCACTGCAGATTCTTGGGTCGTTCTCGAACTTTCTAGCTTCCAACTCATCGATCTGCACACATCGCCCCACATTGCGGTTACGCTCATGGTCACATCAGATCACCTAGATTGGCATAAAGATGTTGAAGAATATGTAGATGCTAAATCATCGATCACGCGTTTCCAAAAACAAGATGACATCTCCATTTTTAATGCAGTATATCCGCAAAGTGTACGTATCGGGATGTTGGGAGAAGGGGAAAAGGTCGAAGTACGTCGAGCAGATTGGACGCTTCCGGTGCGTTTACGCGGCGATCATAACCGAGAAAACCTTGCTGCTGCTGCAGCGGTTGCGCGAGTCGTGGGAATTTCAGAAGATGTTATTGCATCAGTTGCTCAATCGTTTAAAGGACTCGAACATCGTCTTGAGGAAGTCGCAACGATCGACGGAGTGACGTATTACGACGATTCCATCTCTACAACGCCAGAAACGGCCATGGCAGCAATCGATGCGTTTCAGGAGCCGCTAACACTTATTTTAGGAGGAAGCGAAAAAGGATCTGACTTTACGGAACTGGGAAAAAAGATTGCACGATCTCCTCACGTCCAAAGCGTTATTCTCGTCGGACAAACTGCGTCAAAAATAAAAGAAGCAATCATGAACGCGCATGCAAGTACACCGCTGTACGAAGGCGCTCAAACCATGAGCGACATTCTCGTGCAAGCAGATGCATCTGCGCATGGCGAAGGCGTTGTTGTGCTCTCTCCCGCATGTGCAAGTTTTGACATGTTTAAAAATTATAAAGATCGTGGCGATCAGTTTAAGGAATGTGTATTTCGTCTTCGTGAAGAGATCGGATACAATGGGGAGAGTGTGAAGTTATGAGTTAAGAGTTTGAAGTGAAAGGTAGTTCCTTCATTTTTATCCATCAAAAAAACAACATCCACTCACTTCTAACTAACAACTTCAAACTTCCAACTCTCATCTATGCTCACTATCCTCATCTTCCTCCTCATTCTCTCCCTTCTCGTTCTTGTACACGAAGCTGGCCACTACTTTATGGCGCGGTGGTCAGGAATGATTGTCGAAGAATTTGGTATCGGTTTTCCTCCTAAACTTTTTGGAAGAAAAGATAAACGCGGAACGTTGTGGTCGGTAAATGCTATTCCGCTCGGAGGCTTTGTGCGTATTAAGGGCGAAGGCGGAGATGAGCGTGAGCGTTTTGCTCCGGGAGCTTTTGCAACAAAAAGTATTCCCAAGCGTTTTCTTGTGCTTGTTGGGGGTGTGGTCATGAACATTCTTGCGGCGTGGATATTGTTTTCTGTAGGATTTGGTATTGGACTTCCTTCGCTTTTGGAAGGATCCACCATTCCCGATAGCCAAATTTTAGATCGAGCCGTTACTATTGTTGATGTGGTTGCGGGTTCACCTGCAGCAACGGCGGGCATGGTTTCTGGAGATGAAGTGGTGACGATCGACGGCGCTACATTTACGTCGGGTGAGTTTGCACGCGAGGCACTTGCGCCTCATGCCGACGGATCACCCATCGTATTTGTACTTGAACGCCAGGGGGAGCAGATCACCGCCGAAGTAACTCCTGCGTATCTAGAAACATTACAAAAAGAAGGCGTGGGTATCGCATTGGTTGAAACAGGAACCGTGCGCTATCCCTGGTATAAAGCTCCGGTAGTGGGCGCTCAGGCAACCGCAGAAATGACCGTGAATGTTGTAGGGGGATTTTGGGGCCTAATCACGGGAGTGTTTACAAGCGAAGATGTTGTCTCACAGCTTTCTGGACCAATCGGCATCGCATCACTTACGGGTCAGGTGGTGAGCTTGGGAGCAATCCACGTCATACAGTTTGCAGCCATGCTTTCGGTAAATTTGGCGGTGTTGAACATCCTTCCGTTCCCCGCACTTGATGGCGGACGCATCTTCTTCTTGCTCATAGAGGCGATCCGTCGCAAGCCACTCACTATGCGTATTGAGCAAACCATTCACGGCGCAGGCTTTGCACTCCTCCTCATTCTTGTGTTATTTGTAACGTATCAGGATCTTGTGAAACTAGGTGGTGGGTAGGGGAGGTGTGAAAAAAACCAAATTCCAAGATTCAAAAATCAAATAAATTCCAATAATGAAATTCCAAAGGTAAAAACGATCTCAGCTACTTTACTTTCACTGTTTGATCCTTTTTCCCTTCGTGCCCTACAGCTCCTTCTCGAATAAAACTTCTTATGCAATTCTTACAACACATAAACGAGCTGCTGCAATCAGGTATCGCCGCATTTCAACAGGCCCACGATGCCGAGAGTATTGAATCTTTGCGCATCTCGTATCTGGGTCGCAAAGGAAAACTTGCCGAGTGCATGCAGGTTTTGCCGTCGCTTTCTGCAGAAGAAAAGCGTATGGCTGGCCCTAAGGCAAATGAAGTAAAAATGGCGCTTGAAGGTGCGTGGGAAGCGGCAGTTGCGCGTTTACAACAAAAAAATGCTGCAGAGGCAGGAGAAAAAGAACGTATTGATATTTCACTTCCTCCCAGTGCTCGTCACGCAGGTCATCTGCATCTTACCTCTCAAGCTATAGAAGATATTTGTAGTATTTTTTCAAAATTAGGTTTTGCACGTGCCCGTCATCCCGAAATAGATTGGGATTATTATGCGTTTGAGGCGTTAAACATGCCCAAAGAACATCCCGCACGTGATGAATGGGAAACGTTTTTTGTGGATGATGGGAAGGGAAAGGTTTTTACGGGAACGCAAGGGAAAATGGTGCTCACACCGCATACAAGCAATGGGCAAGTACGAGAAATGAAAAAAGGTGTGCTTCCTATTCGCATGATTTCGTTGGGTAAATGCTATCGCCGCCAAGTAAGTGCACGTCATCTCCCCATGTTTCATCAATTTGAAGGACTGATGATTGATGAAAAAGTCACGATCACTGAATTGCGTGGTGTATTCGACTTTTTTGTAAAGCGGTTCTTTGGTCCCGAAACAAAAACACGTTTGCGCCCGTTTCATTTTCGTTTTACCGAGCCAAGTTTCGAGCTCGATATCTCATGTACGGTGTGCAAAGGAAGTGGAAGGGCAAAAACAGGGAAGTGCAAACTCTGCAAAGTGGGGTGGCTTGAATTGGGCGGTGCCGGCATGGTGCATCCGAACGTCATCAAGGCTGGCGGACTCGATCCTAAAAAGTACAATGGCTTTGCATTCGGCTGGGGCATTGAACGCACGCTCATGATGAAAAGCGGCGTAAATCTCGATGACATCAGGGTGCTGTATAAGAATGATGTGAGGTTTTTGAAACAGTTTTGATATGAACATTCTCGCTTCTTACAATTGGTTAAAAGAATATTGCAAAACCGATGTTTCGCCGGAGGTTTTTGCGCAAGAAATCAGTTTGCGCTCAATGTCGGTTGAGCATATCGATGTTGTTGCCGATCGTTTTACGCATATCGTCGTAGGAGAAATCAAGGAAATTACTGCGCATCCCAATGCGAATAAGCTTCGTATTGCCAAAACAGATATCGGTGATCGAGTTGTTGAAATTGTGTGTGGCGGAAGCAATCTTGCGATTGGTCAGCGCGTTGTTGTTGCACTTCCTGGCGCAAGAGTGCGTTGGCACGGCGAAGGTGAGCTTGTTGAGCTGCAAGAAACAGAAATTCGCGGAGTAAAAAGTATCGGCATGATTTGCGCGGCAGCTGAAGTAGGATTTGAAAAAATTGCAGCAGGGGAAAGAGAAATTTGGGACATTACCGCGCTCACAAACGCTGCTCCTGGAACTCCTCTTGCCAAGGCACTCGATCTTGATGACATTGTTTTCGACATCGAAATTACCACAAATCGTCCCGACTGCATGGGAATTTTTGGCCTTGCACGCGAAGGTGCGGCATCCGTTGGCGCACGTTTCGAGCCGCATGCACTATGGCTGGCTAATGCCGCACAAAAAGTGCTCTCTGCTGCATCTGGCCAAGGTCCAAAAGTCACCATCGTCGAACCAAAGCTCTGCTCGCGCTACATGGCAGCACGTGTAGAAGGAGTCCGCGTGAGTCCTTCGCCTTGGTGGTTGCAGAAGAAGCTACTTCTCTCTGGTCATCGCCCGGTAAACAATATCGTCGATATCACTAATTTGGTTTTGCAAGAATTCGGTCAGCCCATGCACACGTTTGATGCTTCGTCTGTAAAGGATGAAATCATTGTTCGCAAAGCAACAAAAGGTGAAAAGCTTGTTGCGCTCGATGGAAAAACATACGAATTGTCAACGTCCACCCTTGTTATCGCCGACGCTGAGCATCCGCTTGCCATTGCGGGGGTTATGGGCGGCCAAGAAAGCGGAACTACAGAAACGACGACGGACATCATATTCGAAGCTGCAGCGTTTGATGGCGTATCAGTTCGTAAAACGTCTCGTGCCTTCAATCTCTACTCGGATTCTCAGCTCATTTTCGAAAAAGGTCTTTCGCCAGAAGCACTTCCGGCCGCACTTGCGTACGCAGTCGATCTTGCAACCAAGCTTGCCGGAGGAAAGCTTGTGGGCGTTACCGATATCTATCCAACGGCAGAAAAAGTTCTCCGCTTTCCTATACGTCCGGCAAAAATCTGCAACCGTATCGGTGTAGAAATCCCCGATGCAACGATTGAAGATTTGCTCACACGTCTTGGTTTTGACATCGAAAAGTCCGGCAAGAAAATGACCGCGATCGTACCTTTTTGGCGATCACACGACATTGAAGGCGAAGTTGATCTCACCGAAGAGGTTGCGCGCATGTACGGCTATCACCTCATGCCATCGGTACTTCCAGTTGCAGCTCCTCCCACCACACCGGATGATGCGTCGCTCGTGTGGGAGATGAAGCTGAAGCGCGTGCTTGCCGGCGAAGGTCTTACCGAATTGTTTAGCTATTCGTTTATTGATGCACGCGATCTTGAACGTGCAGGAATTGCGCCCATTGATGCGGTACGGGTGTGGAACCCACTTTCCGAGGAGCTGGGCTACATGCGTCCGTCACTCATCCCCAGCTTTTTACGAGATTGCGCGGCAAACGCTTCACATACCGCAACTGCAGAACTTTTTGAACTCTCCCGCATCTATCTTCCTCGCGAGAACGATCTTCCCGATGAACGTTTATCGCTCGTGTGCGGCGTGTACGGTGTAACGGATGGCGAAGCTGCGTATCGCCGAGTGCGCGCAATGCTTGAGGCGGTGACGCAAGCTACGGGAACAGCGTATCGCCTCGAGCGCGAAACAGATGCGCTCGGTTGGCATCCCGGAAGAACGGCAAATATTTTTGTCCGATTAGGAAATGAAGAAATAAATATAGGATATATTGGCCAAACAAGCGCTGCCCGCCAAGAAGCGTTTGGACTTTCGCGTCCGGTGCTGTTTGTGTCGCTTGATCTGGAGCGCATCCTTGCGCGCGCAAAAGAACGGAGAAATTACAGTCCTATTCCCGAATATCCCGCATCGGTGCGTGACATCTCATTCGTTGTCTCCGAAAATATTGCACATGAAAACATCATGATCGCACTCACGAAAGGTCAATATATCCGAAGCATCGAACTTGTAGACGTCTACCGAGGCGACGGCGTCAGCGTCGACAAAAAGAGCGTCACCTACACGCTCACTCTCGGCGCTCCCGACCACACCCTCACATCCGAAGAAATTGAAACAACCGTCCGCGGCGTTATTGAAGCACTCCAAGTGCAGTGCGGAGCGGAGGTGAGATAGTGTATGATGTGAAAGAGATGAAGTTTATAGTTAATAGTTTGAAGTGAAAGGAAGGTTTTTATTTCCCCGTCTGTCGTCTGCTGTCTGTTATCTTCATCTTCAACAAAACACAAAATCCACTCACTTCAAACTAACAACTCCCAACTTCACACTTTCCCTTCCCCCTATGCTCGAATACCTCGATATCCTCTACATTGTTCTCGCACTCTGCGTATTGTGGTTTACCATTTTTCTTTGCTTTGTGTTGTACGAGGCAGCAAAGCTCGTAAAGCGCATTCATGTGCTGGTAGATGAAATGCATGTGCGTGTAACAAGCCTAGAAGACTCCATTATCGGCATGCGCAGAAAGTTTGATGGAAACATCGCCATGGTTTCTGGATTAGCCGAAGGCATTAAGCGTATTATTGAGGTATTGCGGAATAAAAATTGAGTGATGGTGGAGGCTGTGGATGAACAGTGGATGAAAGCATGCGGCGTGCAAGGCTTTTTTCTGTTACCGTGAGGAAGATCTATGGACGCAAAGGACTTTGTTTATCTCCACACCCACTCGCATTATTCGCTTTTGGAGGCGTTGCCAAAGCCAAAAACGCTCGTAAAACGAGCAAAAGATTTAGGTATGAGCGCGCTTGCGCTTACGGATAACGGCAACATGTACGGTGCGGTGGAGTTTTTTAAAGCCTGCAAAGATGCGGAGATAAAACCCATTTTAGGATGTGATATTTACGTTGCGCAGCACGGCATGACCGATCGCCGATCTCGTGTGGACGATCGTCCGTATCGGTTGGTGCTTTTGGTAGAAAATGAGGAGGGCTATCGTAATTTGTCGCGTATTGTGACGGCAGCTTTTTTGGAAGGTTTTTACTATAAGCCACGTGTTGATAAAGCATTTTTGCGCGCGCATAGCAAAGGATTGATTGCTCTCACGGGAAGTGTGGGAGGCGAAATTCCGCATGCGATCGTCAACGGCGATATGCCAAAAGCGCGAGAGCTCGTGCAGGAATATCAAGACATTTTTGGCAAAGAAAATTTCTTTTTAGAAGTGGTTGCACATCCCGACATGCCGCGTCAGGTAGATGTGAACGATGCATTTTTTGCATTTTCGCGCGAACTTGATGTTCCGCTCGTTGCCGCAAAGAACGTATTTTACATGGATAGCGAAGATAGGGAAGGCTATGATGCACAACTGTGTATTCAGCGCAGCAGAACGCTTGAAGATTTTCGCAGAACAAGCACTGAGGAAATCGATCTTTCTTTTGGCACACCCGAAGAGATCATGGAAGTCTTTACAGATCATCCCGAAGCGCTTGAAAACACCAAAAAGATCGCGGATCGCATCAGCTTTGTGTTGGAATTAGGAAAAAACTTCCTTCCCATTTATCCGCTTCCTGAAGGAAAAACCGACAATGATGTGCTGCACGAACTCTGTTTAGCTGGGCTTAAGGAGCGTTATGGTGATCCGTTGTCTGAGGAAGTAACGAAGCGATTTACCTTTGAGTTCGAAACGATTGTGCGCATGGGATTTTCTTCCTATTTCCTTATCGTGCAAGATTACATTACCTGGGCAAAGGATAACGGTGTGCTTGTAGGTCCGGGTCGTGGTTCTGCGGCTGGTTCGATTATTGCGTATGCACTGCGCATTACTGACATTGAACCGTTGCGCTATGGATTGCTGTTTGAGCGTTTTTTAAATCCGGATCGTATCTCGATGCCTGATATTGATACCGATTTTGCCGACAGAGGACGTGGCAAAGTGCTCCAGTACATCACGCAAAAATACGGTGCCGATCGTGTTGCAGGCATTATCACCTTTGGAACGATGATGCCGCGTGCTGCCGTGCGTGATGCGGCGCGCGTGCTTGGCTTAACGTTTCAAGAAGCAGATGAAATTGCCAAGGCGGTTCCACCACCCGTGCAAGGAAAACATACGCCCCTCAAACTTGCGATCGAAGAATCACCCGATCTCAAAGCGATCTACGAAGGCAATCCCATGTCTCGTCGAGTGATTGATCTTGCGATGAAGATTGAGGGAAACCCACGTCACGCATCGCAGCACGCATGTGGATTTGTGATTGGTGACCGTCCGCTCGTTGAGCGTGTGCCGCTCCAGGCAGGTCAGCATGAAGACACCGCGCTCGTCACCCAGTATTCGCTTAACTCTGCCGAAGCTGCAGGCCTGGTAAAAATGGACTTTCTCGGATTATCCAACTTAACCATCATCGAAGACACGCTCGAAATTATTGAGGCCGTACACAAAGTGAAGGTAGACATGAAGAGCATTCCTCTTGATGATAAGCTGACGTTTGAGCTCCTCGGGCGTGGCGATACCACGGGCGTGTTTCAGTTGGAATCCGACGGAATGAAACGCTACATCCGCGAACTCCAGCCTTCGCAGTTCGAAGATATTATCGCTATGGTGTCCCTTTATCGCCCAGGACCGATGCAGTTTATTGAAAGTTTTATTCGTCGAAAACACGGATTTGAACAAGTAGTGTATGAGCATCCGCTCATGGAGAATGCGTTTAAGGAAACGTATGGCATTCCGGTGTATCAGGAGCAGGTGATGCAAGTGTCAAAAGACCTTGCAGGATTTACGGGTGGTGAAGCGGATAGCTTGCGTAAAGCCATGGGTAAAAAAATTGCCGAGCTCATGGAAAAGATGAAGGCAAAGTTTGTTGCAGGTGCCATGAAAAATGGCGCAAAAGAAGATGTCGCCATAAAAATCTTCCAAAAGCTTGAAGATTTCGCAGCATACGGATTCAATAAATCGCATGCGGCATGTTACGCCATGATTGCGTATCAAACGGCATATCTCAAAGCATACTATCCCGAGTGCTTCATGGCAGCACTCATGAATTCTGACGCCGGGAACATCGATCGCATCACCATCGAAGTAGAAGAATGTTCGCGCGTGGGGCTTGCGGTTTTGCCGCCGGATGTGAACGAGTCGTTTGCAGGTTTTGCAGTGGTGAAGGGAACAAAGAACGTTCGCTGGGGGCTTATGGCAATTAAAAACGTGGGAGCAGAAATCGCAGAAGAGATCGTTCAAGAACGCAAACGCGGAGGTGAGTTTCTCGATCTCGCAGACTTTTTAGGACGCGTCAGCTCACATGCGTTTAACAAAAAAACACTCGAAGCACTTATGAAATGCGGTGCGCTCGATCGCTTTGGAGATCGTGCACAGCTCGTTACTAATCTTGAACAGCTCGTGCAATTTAACAAGCAAGTGCAGCAAGAGCGAGAGAGAAATCAGTCGTCGTTATTTGACTTGGGTGGGGAAATGGGTAAGAAAAAGCTTGAACTTTCTGCTGCGCAACCTATTTCTCGAAGCGCACTTCTTGCATGGGAAAAGGAGCTTTTGGGGTTGTATGTTTCATCGCATCCGGGAGCGATTTTTCACACTGCTTTTGTGAATGCAGGAATTTTACCGCTCAAAGAAGCGCTTGCGGGAGAGGACGGTGCGCCTGTGCGTGTTGCGGGAGTTATTGGATCGGTAAAGCAAATTTTTACCAAGAAAAAAAATGAACCCATGGCATTTATTCGTTTAGAGGATCCAAGCGGTTCTGCGGAAACGGTCGTATTTCCTAAAACGTACGCCAAAATTCGTGGGGGATTGGTTGAGGGATCGTTCATGCTTCTTTCGGGAAAAGTTTCACTGCGTAAACGTGCGGTTTTTGGCGAAGGAGGTGAGGAAGAGAAAGAAGAGCGATCGCTCCTTACCGATGATGCGGTGTTTTTTCATGAAGAAGAGGTGGACCATGTGGTAGGAAGTTTGCGGGCAGGGCAGTGGCCGGGAGGCGAAGGAGTTGAGATGCCGGATATGCAAAGGCCGACAGACGGTAGACCACAGACGGCAGAAGAGAAGATCTTGAAGAAGTATGAAGTGACGTTGGTGATGCCGCCTAAGCCGCCCGGTGAGATGGTGGTGCGTATTCGTGAAGTGCTGCGAAAATATCCGGGAGATTCACGGGTGTATTTAAAAGTACTCGTGGGGGAAGAGCAAAAAAAGATTGCAACCGAGTATCAAGTGAAACCTTCGCAAGTGCTTATTGAAGAGCTACAAGGGATTTTGGGACAAGATGCCGTGTTGTACGTGTAAGCGGTGATATAATGAAGAGGATTCTCGTCATCCCGGGCTTGACCCGGGATCCATCGCTATTTACTAAGCTCATGACGATGGATGCCGGATCGGTGTCCGGCATGACGGCATACCTATGTCTCATACTTCCCCTTCACTTCAAAGACCTCTTTCCCGATCACTCCGCGTGTACCAACGCATTGCGCTTGGCTTTGTAGGAATTACGTTCCTCATGCTCCTTGCCGTGGTATATCTTTCCGTTTCTCGTGCAACGATCACCGTTATCGCAAAGCCTTCTGTCGTCAGCACCACGGCATCACTTTCTGTGGTAAAAAATCCGGTCAGCGAAGGCCAAGTTGCGGGCTATGTAGGGCAAACAACGCTTACTAACACGCGCATCTTCTCTCTTCCTCAAGAGGGTGCCCGCGCGGTTGAGGCAAAATCTTCTGGCATGGTAACCGTTACCAACAGCACCGGGTCAGATCAGCCGCTTATTGCAACCACGCGTTTCCTCTCTGCAACGGGTGTGCTGTTTCGTTTAGATGCAGGAACCGTTGTTCCGGCAAATGGCCAAGTTGTTGTGCGCATTAGCGCAGATCAACCGGGCGCTTCGGGAGATATCGCCTCTACAACCTTTACTATTCCCGGGCTTGCCGAATCGCTCCAGCAAAAAATTTACGGCACATCCACCGATGCGATGACCGGAGGCGTGCAGTATGTGCGCACGCTTTCTGATACCGATGTTGCAGATGCAAAAACCGCCCTTCTTGCCGACATGCTTGAGCAAGCAAAAACAACCCTTGCAACGGGGCTTGATGCCGCTCTTGTCGCACAAGGAACCTATAGCGTAGAAGAGAACTCGGTAACTACCGATGTTCCTGTAGGTACCGAAACGGGCACGTTCTCTCTTACAGTAAAAGCAACCGTTACCGGCGTGTATTACGACAACACGCTCGTTGCTTCCTACGCACGTTCGCTTCTCCAAAAGCGTGTTCCCGAAGGTTTCGTCTTGAATACCGTCAGTGATCAAGGCGTACAAGCAACGGTTGAATCCGCAAATTACACCACAGGCGAAGCGCAGCTTTCTCTCTATCTCGACGGCACCGCCGTTATTTCTGCCGATGCCCCTACGCTTGCAAAAGATCGTTTTCTTGGCCGTGCGCCAAGCGAAGTTTTTACGCTTTTACGCTCGTCGGATGCCATTTCCGACGTCTCTATCACTTTCACTCCTTTCTGGCTACAGCGCATTCCTACACTCAAGGATCATATTGAGATCATCATCAAAACGCCGTAGATTAACTTTTCTTTACCACAAGAATAATACCAAGCAGTGCTTTGATAGGGAGAAGTTTTGAGAAGCGATTGGCGAGAGAAAAGGGAAGTGCTTGTAAAAAACTTTCCAGAAGTATGGGAAATATGATCGGTATAGAGAGATACCAACCTTTTCCGCCCGCATAACAGGAAACTTTCGTAAATTTTGCCTTCAAGAGTTTCTGACGTATTTCGGTGATAGTATATTCTTTCAAGTGTAGTCCTTGAGCGCTTGATGAAAAGAATTTTGAAATATCATGGGGACCGGTGAGTCGGTTTGGTGTAAAAAGAATGTAATATCCTCCATCAACCAATGCTCTCCGGATACTTACAAGATGTTCATGGAGTGCTTTTGGATGAATATGTTCAAGAACATGCATACCAAAAATCATGTCAAAATTCTGCAACTTTTCTGGCATCTGCGTGCCGTCACTAATATGCAGGCGACAATTTCTTGGAAGATCTTTATAAGCAGTTTTGGTTATGTCTATCAATGTGAGAAATTGAACATGTCTTGCAACAATATTTGCTAAAGCATAGTTGCCCGGTCCAACTTCCGCGATGACGCTTGATGGTGTAATGAATCGACGAAGTAGTTGAAACTTTTGTACCGCTTTCTTTTCAGGTTCAAATTCTTGATTTAAAAATGTACCCGAAGCAATTCCTTGTGCAAGTCCGCGATATGCATCGATAAAGGCTTTTTTTCGTTTTGCGCCCTTTGATGCTTTTAAAATGCGTAAACGATGTTCGTGTTCATAGATAAATTGCGCTTTTGCACGATCAAGCAAGGACTGCATCATAGGTAATAACGTCCACTTTTATTCACTCATTTTATCATGGAGATGAGATAGCGCTCTTGCATTCCCAGATCCCCTTCGTGTATATTCAAATCAATTCATTGTGCTGACTGGGAGTACCGCCCCACGAGCATGAATCCACAATCAAAAAAGTGTCCTCCTAACCCTTAATTCTCAATTCTTAATCCCCAATTCTTACTTCTTCATCTTAATTCTCTCAGTAAAGAATTAAGAAAAAAGAATTAAGGGTAAGGATTAAGGAGAAGAATTAAGGAGAGAAAGAGGGAAGTTGGGTGGAACCCTCCGGACCGATGCCTGGAGCCCGACGTTGTCACATTTTGTGATGCGTCGGTTTTTTTATCCTTTTCATATGCAAAACGAAGAACTGCAATACTTACGACACTCATTAGCTCATTTACTTGCGGCTGCGGTTCTCGAACTCCATCCCGATGCAAAGCGCACTATCGGTCCGGCTATTGATGACGGTTTTTATTATGATTTTAAGTTCGCGCAACCGTTTTCAGAAGAAGAACTGCCAGCAATCGAAGTGAAGATGCGGGAGATTATGAAAACGTGGAATGCGTTTACGCGAAAAGAGGTGAATGCTGATGAGGCTCGCAAAGAATTCGCGGGTAATAAGTACAAACTAGAGCTTATCGACGAATTCTCGAGCGAAGGTCAAAACCTAACCCTCTACACGTCAGGCATATTTACCGACTTGTGTCGCGGAGGTCATGCGGATGGACTTGCGCAGCTTGATCCCCAGTGCTTCACGCTCACCAAAGTTGCGGGTGCGTACTGGCGCGGAAATGAAAAAAATGATCAGCTCACGCGTATTTACGGCGTAGCGTTTGCAACAAAAGCAGAACGTGATGCACATCTCACCATGCTTGAGGAGGCGAAGAAGCGCGACCACCGGAAACTTGGAAAAGAGCTGGGACTCTTCGTGTTCTCAGATCTCGTAGGTCCTGGTCTTCCGCTGTGGACGCCTAAGGGAACAATGATGCGCGAAACGCTTAACCAGTTTGTATGGGATTTGCGCAGAGCCTATGGCTATGAGCGCGTTGCCATCCCGCACATCACCAAAAAAGATTTGTACGAAACGTCGGGCCACTGGGCAAAATATGCGGATGATCTTTTTAAGATCCAAACTCGCGAAGGACATGTATTTGCCATGAAACCGATGAACTGTCCGCATCACACGCAAATTTACGCAAGCGAACAGCGTTCATATCGCGACCTCCCTGTGCGCTACGCAGAAACCACGATGGTGTATCGCGATGAGCAATCCGGAGAGCTGTCGGGTTTGTCGCGCGTGATTTCTATTACGCAAGATGATGCGCACGTATTCTGTCGTGCATCGCAAGTGCGCGAAGAGGCGGAGATCGTGTGGAATATTATTCAAAAGTTTTATAGCGCGTTTGGTTTTGTGTTAAAGCCCCGTCTTTCTCGTCGTGATCCTGAGCAGCCGGAAAAATATCTCGGTACTCCTGAGGAATGGGAAAAAGCAGAAGGTGCGCTACGGGATATCCTCACCGAGAAAGGATTGGAGTGGGTTGATGGCGTGGGAGAAGCGGCGTTTTACGGTCCAAAAATCGACTTTATGGCAAACGATGCCATTGGCCGCACGCATCAGGTGGCAACCATTCAGCTCGATTTCAATCAGCCAAAAAACTTCGGGTTAACGTGCGTGAATGAAAAGGGAGAAAAGGAAGATATTCTCATGATCCATTGTGCGATCATGGGTTCTATTGAACGCTTCACCTCAGTACTCATTGAGCATCTTGCCGGAGCTTTCCCATTCTGGCTTGCACCTGAACAGGTGCGTATCGTATCGGTCTCCGATGATTTTATTCCTGCAGCCGAGGCCGTAGGGGCGGCTTTAAAAGCCGCCAACATTCGCGTAAAGATAGACAACAGCGCAGAAAAAGTAGGGAAAAAGGTTCGCGAAGCTGCTGCGCAGAAAGTACCGTGGACCATCGTTGTCGGCGCTAAGGAAGCCGAGGGCGGAGACATTATGGTAAAGGTATTTGGAAGCGAAGAGCAGCTTGTGATCCCTCAGGCAGATTTAGCAGAAACGGCAAAGCGATTTGCAGAGATTCCTATGTAACAAAAAATCCCCGATCAATCGTCGGGGATTTTTTATTTACGCAGCTATGTCTCCTGCCTGTTCGGCAACTAACGCAGCTCTGGTAAGATCTCGTTTTGCAGCTCTAAGATTATTAGCGAGTTCTGCACTAATGACGGTAAGTCGAGACTCGTAAACTCGCGTAGCTTGCGTAACCGCAGTACCGAGCTCGTTGTATGCGGTAAATAGTTTATCCTGGTCATCTTCGGTGAAAAAACTGTTTCCTGCAGCTTTCAGCTCCTCTTGAACACGAAGATATACCATTGCTTCTGCGGTACGCAGTGTGTTGATGTCAGGATGTTGTTGCAACGCCTCGATGATCTCTTGACTGTGTTTTCCTTTAAAAGTATCAAGTCCACGAATGATATTGATTGCCTTATTTGCGAAGTATTTTGTAACAATCTGCTCAATATTGTCTTTTCCAGTTTCGGCTCTCTTTGCAAGAGCCTCTGCGCGCTGCACTGCACCGTCAAGTTCGCCGGCGAATGCAAGACCTTTACGAGCATGTTGTAACTTTTCATTGAGATACGCAATTTCTCCTTGATCTTCTTTGGTAATTTTTGTTTTTTCGATAAGCGTTCCGATGCGTTTTGCGATAGCATCCTGATGCACGCCTAACTCTCTTTGTGCCGCGATTTTTGCTTCATCCAGAATAGTTTCCGCATGTTCTGCACGGGCCTCAGTAAGTGCTTCTCCAGTTCTAGCAATCCAGTCTCCCAATTCTCCCAAAGTTTCCATTGCTTGTTCTTGAGGAGCCCATGCGACAATAACGTCCTGTGTCTCGGATTGAGCTGATTTCTTTTCCCGTTTTTCACGAGACCTATCAGCAAGTGCTCTTCCTTGCTCCGCGACAATTCCGCCAAAACCAAGATAATTCGAAGCTAAGTCGAGTCCTGTGCTTAAAAGTATCCTAGGAAGTCCTCGCGCAATCATCCAGGGGAGAGATCTTGCTGCAGCACCTAGCACCGTTGGTTTGATAACATTTCCTCGTTCCACCTCATCTGCATAAGCGGTATCGGCATTATCGCGTCTTTCTTGCAGGGCGACAGATGCTGCATCGCGTTCTTCTGGCGAAAGATCTGTGCGACGACGAAGTGCTTTTTCTTCAGCTTCAATTTCAGCAAGGGCGTTATTCTTTACATCCCATGCAGCTTCTTCAATCCCTCGAGCAATGTCGGTGTTTCGTTGAAGAGCTTCAGGACTCCATTCATCAAGCCCGCGTGCAATTTCTCCAGGAATACGGCTCACTTCTTTCCACATGGTTGAGAAAGCTCCCTCGCCAGACATTCGTGTAGGGGAGTGAATATCAGTAATACCTTGATGACGTTCGTTGCTCGTTCGTTGCTCGCTATTTTGAACACCGAATGCATTTCTCCAAAAACGTTTAATGCCATCTGTTACGCCTGTACCCAATACGACATCGCTTGTATCGTGTGCAATATTTTCGGCTCCTTCTTTCGCATAGGTTCCCAGTTCTTTTGCGATTTTCAAAGGAACGTTAATAAGAACGTCTTGCATCTGGGATAATGCATTAGAAAAACCTTGAAAAGTTTTTCCCATCTTCTTCGCAGTAGTTCTTTCGGCTTCTTGTGCTTGTTCAAGTGCAGCGTCCATGGTTTCACCGATGATATCTTGTTTTTTCATTCTTTCCCACTCTTTATTCGATTTTTCACGTTCTTGTGCAAGTGCCTCGGCCTCTGCACGCTCTAGTGTTGCTTTGTCAAGCGTATCAGACCCCGACTCTTGTGCGGGTGCGATTTCACCTCTCTGTCGGTTTCTTTCAAGACCCGTTCCACCCACGTTACGTGTCCCACCTGTTGCAGCATAATCTTCAATAATCGCGCATACTTCCAAAAGACGAGCTCTGTTGATTGCAATTCCTTGGTCATGAAGCGCGTCTGCAACCGCAAATTCGTCCATGTTTCCATGGTTAAGAAAATATTCCGTTGCAGCAATTTTGTATCGAGCATCTAAAACTTCTTCATCATTTTCAGCTCTCATTTCAGGAGCAAGATAGGCGCCATTTTCTTCTGCCTTCGTAAGCCGTGCTTTATATTCCTCAAGCTTTCCGCGAAGTTTTGCAACATTTTTATTTTCTATATTTGGCCCTTCTTCCGTTTCGGCATCTCCTTTGAATGTTGTTGCATATTTTTCCACGATTTTGAGCGCATGGTTTAAAATATCTTCATCAAAAGGAACGTCATTCTCAGAAAGTTTTTGAACAATATCAAATTTATTAACTGCTCCATCTTGTTTATATGCTTCAGCAACGGCAATTTTGTAATAGGTGTCGAGATGAAGTGTAGATGGTTTTTTATTATCAAGACCTTTTTCTACGGTAGTGAGACGTTTTTTGTATTCTGTGAGTTTTTCGTCGATCTTATTAAGATTGATGCTTTCTCGCGCTCGTTGCTTTTCTCTGAATGCTTTAAGAGGTTGTTCACGGTATGCATACTTTTCGGTACTCGGTAATCCTCGAATCACTCCTATTTGTTTTTCCATATGCATTTCATTATATCCCACGCAGTGCGGTAGAATAGAAGAAAGTCCACATATGGTATTGCCTCGCATTATTGTTCTTGTTGGTCCCACGGCTTCGGGGAAAACGGCTATGAGTATTGCGCTTGCCCGTGCTTTTTCGGGCGAAATTGTTTCTGCAGATTCTCGAACAATTTATAAGGAAATGGATATCGGAACGGCAAAACCTGGGGGAAAGGGGGTAGGGGGTGGGGCGTTGGGTGTTGTACGGGCGGGTTTCAAACCCGCCCACGATTCTCAGAATCCCCCTGAAAATATCAACGATCTATTCACTGAAAAACCACTAATGCATCAAGACATCCCTCACTGGGGCATGAATCTCTGCAATCCCGACGAGATCTTTACCGTTGCACAATTTCAACAGTATGCGGATAGAAAAATTGAGGAAATTATCGCCCGGGGAAATGTTCCGATCCTTGTTGGTGGTACAGGGTTGTACGTTGCGGCGGTGGTTGATCGCCCGTCATTTGCCGAAGTTCCACCAGATCCCGCACTACGTTTGGAGCTTGCAACCAAAACAAACGCCGAACTGTTAGAAGAAATTGCAGAAAAAGATCCCGATACCGCCGAGCGTATTGATGCAAAAAATCGTCGCAGACTTGAGCGCGCGCTCGAAATTCTTCGTGCAACCGGCAAGCGTCTTGCCGAAGTACAAAAGCGCGGAGATCCGCGGTATGAGGCGTGTATGTTGGGTGTTGACGTGCCTCGCGACGTTATCAATGAACGTATCGATTCCCGTGTTGATACGATGATTGCAGAAGGACTTGTTGACGAAGTTCGTGGACTGCGCAAAAAGTATGGAGATGACGTTCCGGGCATGACCGGCATCGGTTATCGACAGATAAACGCCTTTTTACGTGGCGATTGCACTCTTCGGGATGCTATACTCACCCTGAAGCACGACACCCGGCAATATGCTAAACGGCAAATGACCTGGTTTCAGCGCGACCATCGCATCCATTGGGTAAAAACTTCCCAAGAAGCGCTTGAATATATTGAGGTGTGGATAAAAAAGTAATGTATGGTACGTCCAAGAGAACAGCAGGATAGTCCTCATTCGCGTCCAGAGGGTTCGGTTCGAATTCCAAGAGAGGCTCTTCCCGTCGGTGGCAAGCCTGATTTTGATGACTATGATTCCTTGAGTGGAGAATCTGGTTATTCGAATCCCTTAGAAAGAGTTCATGAATTAGCTGCACAGAGCGATCCTTCTGCTTCGGAAAGAGCCTCTGAGATTCGTGCAAGAGAAGCAGCTTTTCAAAGAGATCTCTTAAGAGAGGCTCGGGTACGTATGGTGATGGACGAGAGAGGGTTAAAAGACAAAGGGAGGAAGATTACCGCAGAAAGAAAATCATTTGAATCGGCACCAGGCAATTTCGCAAAACGTACGCAAAGAGATGTTGCACTGCATGCGCAGGAAAGCGATCTTCGGGAAATCAATACGCAAATTTCCGATCTTCTTCAGGCTCAAAAAGAACAGCGCCAAGATTTTTGGAGTTTTCTGCCTGCAAAGCGACGTGTGATTGCAGTCTTAGATCGAGAAATCGGAGAACTACGAACAAGGGAACGCATTGCGCGTATGCGCATCGCTGAATTGACGGGAGAATATCATTCTGACTTAGCTCAAAATATTCCCGAATCAAAACTTTCAGAAATTGAAGAAGAAGATCCTGCGCGAGTTGCTTTGAAAACCGCCTTCGCCGAAATAGGAAAAGAACTTAAGCCCCTTGCGCCATGGCGTGCTTCTGAACAGGCGGGAGATGTTGGCTTATCGGGCGAGCTCACTATTTCTCAAGGAACCATTTCTGCGCTCTACAAAGAGCGAGCTCAGTTGCAGGCTGAAAAAGAGGGTCTCATGATGTTTTTACGTCCATTTCGTCGTAACACGATAGAATTACGTTTACAGCAAATTGGGCAAGAAGTTGACCGTTTGCAAGAAAAGATACGTACTCGGGATATAAAGAAAAAGTACAGTCAATCGGCTGCACCGTAGACCACGTCGGTCGCGACCGACGTGGTAGAGACGCCATTCATGGCGTCTCTTTAGGATTCTGTAACTTTCCAATAAGCAGCGCCTTGCTTTCTGCAGCGTTTGCGTTTCCGGCAGTTTTTTTCATGATTTGTCCAAGGAAAAACGCAAGGAGCTTTGTTTCGCCCGCACGATAACGTTCAAGCTCTTTGGGATTTTCGGTAAGAATTTCGTCAATCGTGCGCTCAAGTGCATCGCTATCGGTTACTTCTGCGCCAATAGCGAGCACTGCCTCGGCGTACGAATCCGCGGTTGTTACAAGGCGATAAAGAACGTCACGTCCTTTTGCGGGAGTAATGGTTTGCGCAGCAAGCGCTTCAAGAAGCGCAGCAAAACGTTCGGGAGTAAGCTTGCTTTGCTCAAGCGTTTTTTTCTCTTCATCAAGAATGCTGAGGAGTTTGGTGAGCGTCCACGGCGCAATAAGCGAGAGTGCTTTTTGTTTGATGGCATCAGGGGCATTACCAAAAAGGAGAACAGTTGCGTCAACCAGTTGGGCAAGTTCGATGCGTTCCACGAGCGCTGCAGCATCAAGCGGTTTCATGCCAAGTTCAGCGGTGAAGCGCAATCGTTTTGTGTGTGGAAGCTCGGGAAGTGTTCCTTGAAGGGTTTGTACAAGCGCAGAGAGCTCAAGCGGAGGGAGATCGGGTTCGGGGAAATAGCGATAATCTGCAGAAGATTCTTTTTCGCGGCGAAGATCGGTTTTTCCGGTTTCATCATTCCAGCTCCGCGTGGTGGTGATGAGCGGCGGCGTTCCAGCGTTCCACAGCGCAGTTTGGCGCTCAATTTCAAAGAAAATACTTTTCTCAACCGCTTTAAAAGAGTTGATATTTTTTATTTCCGTTTTGGGCATGAGCGGGCCAAGGGTTCCGCCGGGCAATTTTTCACGCAGCGAAATATTCACATCGCAGCGCAGATGTCCACGCTCCATGTCGCCATCAGATACGCCAAGGGTGCGCACAATAAGGCGCATTTCGTGGAGATACTGCTTTGCTTGCGCGGCTGTGGTGAAATCCGGCTTGGTCACAATTTCGCACAGCGGCGTTCCTCCGCGAGAAAAATCAACAAACGTTACGCCCGAAGGGTCGTGGATATTTTTCCCCGCATCTTCTTCAAGGTGAAGACGCTCAATACGAATAGTAAAAGATTCTCCGCGATCATCGATAAGCGTGAGCGATCCGTTTTCCATGACCGGCATGTCAAACTGCGAAATCTGGTATGCCTTCGGAAGATCGGGGTACACGTAATGTTTTCTATCAAATTTTGAATGCGTGGCGATCGTTCCGTTGAGCGCCAAGCCTAAGAGAACAGAAAAACGAAGTGCTTCTTTATTGAGTACCGGCAGTGTTCCCGGATGTCCCAAGCAAATAGGGCAGGTATGCGCATTCGGCAGTCCATCGCCTCCCGGAGCGCAATGACAAAAAAGCTTTGATTGGGTTTTAAGCTGGATGTGAGTTTCTAGTCCAATGATGGGAATGAGGTCCATAGGGTCATCCTACGTTTTCTTCAACGCCTCGTAAAGTGCAACCGTATACACGGCGGTATAAGGCAAAAAGGGAAGCGAGAGCGCAACGAGTAAAAGTTCAATCCACGCAGGAAATTCGTTTCCCGACATGATAACGTTTGTAACCAGCTCTTTTGCATCGATTCCTGTTATTGAAAAAAGTATGCCAAGAACAGGAATACACAGCAAAAAATACATGATGCCGAAGATGCCACTTCCTCCAATCAACCTCCAAAACACACGTAAAAATCTCGCTCTACTCATTTCTCTGCTTGCGGCAATGGCACCGGTGAACGTAGCATCAGATTTTTCAACAGCAATTACCGATGCAAACGCAAGCCATACAAACGCCATAATTCCCGGAAGTACCAAAAGATACGTTCCTCCCACAATACAAATAAGCCAAAAAGAAAAAATATACAGCAAAACAGGCATGGCTTTGCGTGCACGCGTTTCAACTTCTTTTTCTTGGAGAGGTTCTTTTTTTATCTCACTTAGTCCTACAAGAAGTAAGCATGCACTAATCCAAGTTCCCAGAACAATATCACCTACAAAAATAACATATTCACTTATTGTTTCCCACATCGGAGAGAGTGAAAGAAATGTGAGTCCAAATGTTGCAAGTGCAGGCATTAATGCCCAAGCTGCATATCCCGCCAAAAGCATCCGTTGTTCTTTTACCACCGCAAGCGTTTGCTCAAAAAGCGGCAAAACGCCGGGAAGGGCGTTTTGTGGAGTGTCGTTATTCTTCTGTTTCGCAAAGATTTTCATACACGTAGTAATCGTTGAGAAGAAGAAGGGGAATGAGGAATGCGTTTACAAGCGTTGAAAGGAAGAAATTGAGGAGTGCAAAGAGTTTTGCGAGGAAGAACGATTCTTGTGAAACGGCAATGCCAATCATGCCGGTTATCCACAGCGTTACGCCAAGGAAGATAACAAGCACAAGTGTGTACAGCGCCTTGGGGAGAAAAACACGCCAAAACGTTGCCCACCAGCGACCGCGTACAAGTGCGGCGCTTGCCTTTAAGCTTGCCATGCCGCGTGTTCCTTCAAGAACAGTGATGTACGGAACGAAGCAGTAGCTCAGGGAGAACTTAACGGCTCCTCCAAGGGCAATAAGGATAGTGATAAATGCAACAACGGCAAGCACATTAATGAGAACATTATTCTGAGAAGGAAGTGCAAAAACAAATACAAAAACAGCGAGAACAAGAGGGATAAGGGGAATAAGCCCCACTACAATGCTCTTCAAAATAATTGCCCATATGTAACTCACGTCTTTTGAAAACGCTTTTTTAAGAAAGATGCGAGGATCCGTTTCTTTTCCTTGTCTTTGCTCGCGAAGGCTAAGAATAAGCGCAACGGTTACATGAACTGTAACAAGCGCGCCAAAAAAGACCCCAAAACCACTAAATGCAAATGAAACCCATGTGGTTGTATTTAGTGCGTCGCCTTCTTGACTGAGAAGAAGACCTATAGATGAAGGGATTGCAGCAACCATGAACCACAACGTAATGCCCAAGATGGAAGGGAGGTGCTTTTTAAAATGGGCAAAGCTCGTATCAATGAGCGAGCCAAGAGAAAGAAGAGATTTCATAGAATGGTTACTTATATCATACCTTGTTTATCCGGTCGTACCAAAGCCTCCGCGATTGTTTTGCACATGCCAGTCTTGCGGTTCAATAAATTGTCCTTTGGTGATGGGGATAAGCATGCCCTGTGCAATGCGCTCGTATTTTTCCACTTTGTACGTTTCCGTGCCAATATTGTAGAGAAAAAGACGAAGTTCATCTTCAGGACCACAATAATCTTCATCAATAATGCCAATGCCATTAGCTAATTGCAGGCCTTTCTTTGCGTTACTTGAACGCGGTGCAAGAACAAGTACATGTCCTTCGGGCACTTTCACTACAAGTCCCGTGCGAAGCATTTTGCGTTCTCCTGGCGCAAGCGCGTCTTCTTCAATCACCGCAACATCAAAAGCAGCTGCGCCCGATGTTTTGTATTCGGGGAGAGGCGTGTCGGCCGTAAGTCGGCGAATGGCAATTTCCATATGAAGCGTATTTTCCCATGATTTCACGCATTCGTCTGCGTCTATCCACACAAGCGTTTGACCCTACGCAGGATGAGTGGCACATTCGGTTCATCGCACCGTGCGATATCCGAATAACGTGATGCACACCATGCCGATGCAGCACGTTATTCTTTATAACCATGCACACTTTTTTATGATGAAACCTTTTTCAGAGCGTACACCCGATAACCAATACCAGCGCCTTCTTCGCGATGTGCTTGAGCGAGGGGAGCGCACAAATAGCCAACAGGGAGTTGATGCGCTCACGCTCATGGGTCCAAACCCTCTGCATTTTAAGTTTGAAAACGGTTTTCCTATCATCAACGAGCGCAACATGGCTCCTCAAGAGTCCGAACGCTTGCCAATAACTATTTGGAAGCAGGCAATCGGAGAAATTTGCGCGTTTGCTAATGGTGTACGTACGCAAAAAGGCCTTGAAGAGTTTGGGTGTACCTGGTGGCAGGCATGGGTAACCGAAGAGAAGTGTAAAAAGCGTGGGCTTGAAACGGGCGATTTAGGTCCAGGTTCCTACGGCGCAGCTTTTCACGATTTTCCTACAGTCGACGGAGGCACATACAACCAATTCCAAAATATTACCGAACAGATTCGCGAATTTCCTCATTTGCGCACGCATTTTATTTCTCCTTGGATCCCGCAGTACATTATTCGCGGCACCGGAAAAGAACAGAAGGTGGTCGTAGCTCCCTGTCATGGCTGGATTCATCTCCGCGTTCTTGATAACAAGCTTACACTCCACATGTTCCAGCGTTCCGCAGATATTCCTGTAGGCGTTCCTTCAAACATGGTGCAATACGGCGCACTGCTGATGATGCTCGCGCATGCAACGGGAACAATCCCTTACGAATACGTGCACAGTTTTTCTGATGCGCATATTTACGTAGACCAAGTTCCTGCAGTTGAAACAATGCTTGCACGTGAGGCGCGTCCTCTTGCAACCATGAAGATGGATACGAATGTGAAAGATTTCTTTGATTTTAGAAAGGACCATTTTACCCTCGAAGACTACGCTCCACATCCAGGCATTAAAGGCATTCCTGTAGCGATTTAGCGTTGTATGATTTCACTTATTGTTGCGGCATCGGATAATAATGTCATTGGCAATCGCAATGCCATTCCTTGGTATTTGTCGCGCGATTTAAAGAATTTCAAAGCACTTACGGTTGGAAATACGGCAATCATGGGTCGTAAGACATTTGATACGATTATGGCGCGCCTTGGTCGCCCCTTGCCCGATCGCAAAACGGTGATTATTACAAGGCAAGCGGATTTTGTTGCACCGCCTGAATGCGTTATCGCTTCCTCGTGGGAAGATGCAATGGAGAAAACGCACGGTGAGGAAATTTTTGTCAGCGGGGGAGAAGCGATTTATGCAATGGCGTTGCCATTTGTGGATCGCATTATACTTACTCGCGTACACACGCAAGCCGAAGGAGAAGTGAAGTTGCCGATCACTGATTTTTCAGACTGGAATCTTGTCCACGAAGAAGCGTGGCAAAAAGACGAAAAGAACGAACACGATGCTACGCATTCCATCTATGAACGACGACGCAACTAATCGCTTCATTACGCTTTCCACGGTTCGTCGCGAAGACCAGCGAGCAGTTATGGAAGAAATTAAGAAGGAAGGACACTGTCCTTTTTGCCGCGAAAATCTTGAAAAGTATCATAAAGCCCCTATTCTTAAAGAAGGGAAATTTTGGATTTTTACCGATAACCAGTGGCCATACGAAAAGATTAAGCATCAACTTCTCGCCATTTATAAAACCCATGTAGAGCATATTAAAGATATTGATCCCGAAGCAGGCGCCGAGCTCTTTGCCTTTTTTTCCGAAGAAGCGCGCAAAAGAAATATTGTAGGCGGCGGGCTTGCCATGCGTTTTGGTTCGTCAGAACACGGCAACTATGGCTCAAGCGTTCTGCACATCCATGCTCATTTAATTGAACCTGATCTCGAAGCTCTTGAGGAGTTGGAGGCATGGAAATTTAAGTTTGGACAACCCAAAAATTACAAAAAGAAATAGGTTGTTCCATTGCTCTTTCTTTCAAAACCTGCTACGGTCGTCCCGGCTTTTCGGCGGCCCCTCCTTCCTAGCCGAGTACACAGGTAAGACATTTTGGAATACGACCGTCTCAAGGTTCCCGATATCTCCGAGGAGGACTGTGCAGCCCTCGCTCGCACTGGCAAACTTCCGCAGTACTGCCGTGTTACCGTTAAGTTTTGGGTGCATTTATTCCAAGAATTTCAGGCCATGGAGCCTGCTTTTTTATACCCATTTGCAGGGAGGATTTTCCGTTTAGATGCTTGAATTTCAAAGAACAATCCGTGAACGGTTTTGTTCTTCTGCGTAGCAGAAGACCGTTCAGCCACAGAAGCGCATGCGCTTCTGTCTTGAAGCCCTTCAAAGACTTCAGTCTTGCATTGAAGTGGGAGTTAAAGAGTTCAATGAGATTCGTGTTGTCTGGACAGTTTCCTACCAAGGCATACGCAAAGAGTTCCGCTCTTCTTCTGTGAATATCCATAACGATCTGTTCCCTCTGAAAAATACCTTCACATCTGTTGGTGAGCACATAGTGCAGTGCTGCATCCAGTCCCTTGTCATCCGTGTAGTCGTCAAAGACGTGTTTCTTGAGTGAGTTAAAGAAATGGTAGTGCGTAGGGTCGGTACGGAGGTGTAAGTTCTTCCGAATATTTTCTATGTAGTGGTTCTGGCAGAGCTGAAGTGGAATACCCGGAAATACCTGTTTTAAGGCTACAGGCAAGGAGGATCTGTCGTCAGCGACTACAATCTTGAGGGGATAGTTCAGGCGTTTGAGCGTAGAAAAGATCTTGAGAAATGCGGTGGTGTCTTCTGCGGGTGCAAGCACGCCAAACAAGATGTCATGCGTCTCGTAGTCTATACAATAAATAAAAAGAATCTTTTCCTTGTATCCCCGAACCTTTACGTACTTCCCGTCCATTATGCAGATGCCTGAGGAATACTCGCAGAGCGTTCGAGTGACTTCCAAACACTCCGGCAACATCTCGAGTTCACGGAAGACTTCTGTATAGGCAGTCACGCCCGTCACTCCCCGTTCGTCACCCAGTTTACGAAAAGGTACACCGTCAATGTGGGGAATCCACCAGACGGCTTCTTTGTGTTTGTAGTTCATGGAAAAAGACCCATGACAGTGTTTGCAAAAGTATCTGTTTATTCCGTTGCGTGTACCACGCTTTACCGTTTCAAAAGAGGAGCATGTTACACAACGAACCTGACGTTTTTTTTACCATATTTTTATGATTAAGCAAGCTTAAGGGCTGTATTTTAGCAGACCTTAAACAAAAAAGAGCACTTTCGTGCACCTAAAACTTAACGGTATCTACTGCCGTTCGGTTGCCGATCTGCTCATTGGTCGGTGTCCCTTCTGCACAATCAACCCGGAAGTCAATCGGGTGGCGCTCGAGAACGAATACTGGCGCGTTTGGCCGAACATTGCGTCACCCGAGAAGCACACGCGCAATCACCTACTCATCGTGCCGCGGCGGCACGTGCTCGATCTGCAGGAACTCGGCACGCGTGAATGGATGCTGCTTCAGCGCATCCTGAAGGAGGCTCTCCGGCGGTTCGGCGTCACGTCATCCGGTCTCCTCCTGCGCAATGGCGACGCCACTCGGTCGGCAGGCACGATCCGTCACCTTCACTTTCACATCATGGAGCCTGACGGCACCGGACGTGTGGAATCACCCTTCTTCAAGGGGGAGGCCTCTGAGGCGGAGAGTCACGCTCGTGCCATCATCTTTGAACGTCTTCGTACGGGAGAGGTCGTCGTGGCGGATCTGCGGCCGGAGGAGTTCAAACTCGTTGAGGGACGGCTGCAGTAACTCCCTCACGTTTGGAGTTTGACGCGTTCTCTCTGCACCGTGTACGGGGTCGTGTTGCGCAGAGATGCGTGATGCGGCTCCGTTTTTCTTACTCCACAAATACAATTTCAACGCCAAAACTCCGTAAAATACGTTCACCGTCGAGTACTTTATATCCCGTTCGGTAAAAGAGACGTTTGATTCCTGAACACGCCAGTTGTTTTGCGCACGGAGGGCAGGGAAATGTTTCGGTGTAGATATCAGCTCCTGCAAGTGCTACACCTGTTTTTGCGGCTTGTGCAACAAGACTTGCTTCTGCATGAAGAACGAGGGATGACTCGAGATGAACGCCGCTTGTAAAATTGCTGCGAGGATCTCCTTCGTCGTATGCGGTTTGTTCCGAGGGAAGATAAGAATTATGTGCAATGAAAAGCATTTTTCCATCACGTAGCGCAAGAGCTCCAATATGTCTCCACCAATCAGGACTTTTCTCACCTTCTTCTTTTGCGAGTGCGATCATTTTTTTATCGAAGTCGTCAGTGCTTATACGAACGTCTGGCGCAACTTGCATAGGTTCAACTGCAGTCTTTTTATTCCAACGTAAAAAAACAGTGTCAATCTCTTTCGCGTGTTCGGGAAAATAGCGCGCAACAAGATCATGTGTTATGTCGTCATCCGAGTACACGATTGTATCGGTTGTTTTTTGTATCTCGGAAATATTTTGCAAGATAAGAATTTCTACATGAGGAAACATGTTCCACGAAAGAACCGCTTTTTGCGTAAGCTCTGGATCAAGTTTGCGGATGTCTTTAATGAGATGTGCGTATTCTGCAATAACATCGCTTCCAAACAAATATAACGTCTCCGCGTCGGCATGGCGTGCAAAAAAAGATCTATATCCCTCGTGAAGAACCGGAACGTACGCAAGAAGTATTTTTGCCATAGTTCAAGAATCGCTTTTCATTTTATTCAGCGTTTCCTGAATGGTTTTCATGAGTTCTGGAACAAGTATTTCTTCAAGTTTATTTGCAGTATTAATTTGCATTCTGCGAATTTTTGCACTCGTAGAGGTGGTTGCCTGGGGATCAAGGATGACAACTTCCTTGCAGTAATTTTTTAGTTCTGCAATTTCATTTTCTGTATACATTTCCCGTGTTGCAATAAGTACATCGGGTTTTACAGCTTTAGTAAGGTGCCAACGAGGTGCGGCGTGTGGTTTGAGGTATACAAAATCTATGTATCGCATGTGTGTAAGCATTTCCATACGTTCATCTTCGGGAACAATGGGTCGCTCAGGGCCTTTGCGTGCGCGCACTTTCTCATCACTATCAACGCCTACAATAAGAATATCACCATGCGCTTTCGCTGCTTCAAAATACCGCGCATGTCCAATGTGTGCGAGATCATAGGTTCCTTGTGTAAGGAGCACTTTGAGACCCAGTGTTTTTAGTCCTTCGACGATTTTCTGCATCTGCTGAATATCTTTAATAATGCGCCGTTCGATGTTTGAGCCAGGACCAAAGAGATCTTTCATATCCAAGGAAAACTTGTTTCATGTCACCTTAGCAAAACCCCCGCGTACAAGGGAGGGGGAGCTGTGGACGCAGAAAAGGGAAGAAATAAAAAAATCGGCGTGTCGTAGGGGCGGGTTTAAAACCCGCCCGTACAATGCACGCCGATTTTTTATGCTACGTTTGCAACTTCTACACGTACCGAAGGTCCCATGGTTGATGTGAGGGTAACCGACTTGAAATACGCACCTTTTGAACTCACCGGTTTTACTTTGCGAAGCGCATCAATTGCCGCATTCACATTTTCGGTGAGCTGTTCTGCGGAGAACGATGCCTTACCTACGATCATGTGTACGTTCGCAGTGTTATCGTTTTTGAAGGAAATCTTTCCCGCCTTCTGTTCTTCGATCATTTTTGCAACGTTTGGGCTAACGGTTTCCGTTTTTGGGTTTGGCATGAGTCCGCGAGGTCCGAGGATCTTTGCAGCTTTTGCAAGCTTAACCATCATACTTGGCACTGCAACAGCAACATCGAAATCGATTTTACCCGTACGTACAATTTCGTTGATGGTTTCTTCGGTTGCAACAATGTCGGCACCTGCAGCTTTTGCTGCTGCTTCGTTTGCAGGGTCAACGAACGCAGCAATGCGCTTGCTCTTTCCCGTTCCATGAGGAAGGGAAATAGTTCCACGAATTTGCTGATCTCCCTGCTTAGGATCAATGCCTAAGTTGAAGTGTAGCTCAACCGTTTCATCAAACTTTGCCGTTGCGTTTGTTTTTACAAGTGCAACTGCTTGTGACGTTCCAAGAGCTTTTTGCTGAGCGTTTTCCTTAAGTGACGTAAAGCGTTTGCTGCGCATAGAGAGAGGTGGTACAAACGCCTTTTGGGCTCCCACGTTAAAAGTGTTTTAAGAGATGCGGTGACTATTCTCGTTCATTTTTCCAATCCTTATACACAATGCGGAAGTGGATGATGAAGAGGGGGAGGGAAACGATGATAAGGGCAATATTGCGCACCATGTTTGCCGCTTGCTGAGCTTCCCAGTTACGGAGCGCATCAGCGTTGCGTGCTTCGCATGCCGCGGTAAGCTCTGCTTCGGTGGGTTCGGAAACGTCGACCGTTCCTGTTCCTGGAGGAATTTGTTCAGGATAACGATTCAACACATTTGAGCAGCTTTCCAGTCCCCAGTCTGGCTGATTTGCTCCCGGAATAACGTAACGAAGTCCCGTAGTTAGCAAATCAATAGCACCAAACATGAGGGTAAAAAGCGTTACTGCCGATACCACCGCAAAGTACATGCGGAGAATAAACGAAGTGCCTGCATGATGCGGTGCGGTTGCCATAGAAACGGGTTAAGAATGTCCGGCTCTATTATAGCTCGACATCAACTCCCATTTGGCGTGCAGTTCCTGCAATGGTTTTCATTGCTTGTTCAACATTTTTGGTGTTGAGGTCAGGAAGTTTCTTTTCCGCAATGCGCTTAAGCTGTTCGCGGGTAAGCTTTCCCAGCTTATCTTGGTTAGGCTTTCCCGAACCAGTTTTGATGCCGAGTTCTTTTTTAATAAGTTCTGATGCAGGTGCGGTTTTGAGGATGAACGTGAATGAGCGATCCTCGAACACGGTAATCACTGCAGGAACCAACTCTCCGCGACGATCTTGCGTTGCCGCATTGAATTCAGCGATAAATTGCTGAATAGGAATACCTTGTTGACCAAGAACCGGACCTAATGGTGGTGCCGGAGTAGCTGCACCTCCAATTGCCTGTACCTTCAAGACGGCTTTTATTTTTTTTGCCATACGAGACTTTTTTATAGTGGAATCCTCCAAAAGGAAGCAACCACCTCGTTATTTAGTAGCGATATTGTGCCAAGATAAGCGAAAAGTGTCAAATGAACTTACACTTTTTTCACCTGCAAGAAATCAAGTTCAAGGGACGTTTCTCGACCGAACATAGAAACGAAGACTTTGATTTTTCCGCGAGAATCATCAACTGCCTCCACTTTTGCGTTTTGTCCTTTGAAAGGACCATCGGAAATGGTAACGGTATCGCCCTTGGCGACATCGATTTTGAATTCGGGTTCAGATACGCCCACGCGCTTCATCAGTGCATCAACCTCTTCTTGTGCAATAGGCGTAGGCGTGTTTCCCGTTCCAATAAATCCGGTAACGTTTGGCGTGTTGCGCACCACGTACCAAGAGTCATCGGTAACAATCATTTCCACAAGTACGTATCCAGGAAAAATCTTTTCCTCAACAACTTTGCGTGCGCCATTTTTAATTTTAATTTTCTTTTCTTTGGGAACCAAAATACCGAAGATTTTTTCTCCCATGTCCATGGTTTCAATGCGCTGTTTCAATGCATCGTACACGGCTTCTTCGTAGCCTGAATACGTGTGAATTGCGTACCATCGACGACCGTAATTGGCGGTTTGTTTTGCCATACAAAGGGTTTAGCGAGAAAGAAGAGCGTTAACAAGTTTTGTAAGACCAAAGTCAAGTATACCAAAATACAACGCAAACACGACGCACGTTCCTACGACAAATGCAGCGTAGAGAAGGGTCATTTTTTGCGTAGGCCAGGCAATTTTTTCAATTTCACTGCGTACCTCGGTAAAGTAGGTAAACGCACGGCGGGGGAGAGTTTTTAACATATTTTGCTATTTTAAAATCCCCTTTTGGGGGACAACAGGGGGAAGTATACGCTACCGTAAGAAATACGCAAGGAGAAGTGCGAATAGGATTCCAAGACTGGGAATAGCAGCCAGGATGATGGTAGAGCGCGAGATGGGAGTCATAGCGTAAAGACGGCCCGTCGGGCCGTCTCTTTAGTCTCTCGGTTAGATATCAAGGTTAGTAACGTACTGTGCATTGGCTTGAATGAACTTTTTGCGAGGAGCAACGTCAGCGCCCATGAGAATGTCGAAGGTTTCATCCGCAAACGCTGCGTCGTCAACGGTAACTTTTTTCATCATGCGTGTTTCTGGATCCATAGTGGTTTCCCAGAGTTGTTCGGGGTTCATTTCACCCAAACCCTTGTAGCGTTGTTGATTAACCTTTACGCCTCCAATTTGTATTTCGCGCGGTCCGTCATCTTCACCTTCAACAACTTCTTCACCTGCGGCAACTTTTTTACCGGTAAGTTCTTCAATAATTTTCACACGTTCTTCATCGGTAAATGCGTAGCGCACCTGCTTTCCTACTTGAATGCGGTAGAGCGGCGGCATAGCAATGTAAATATGGCCTTCGGTGATAAGCTGAGGGAAGTGGCGGTAGAAGAGTGTGAGCAAAAGTGTACGAATGTGTGCGCCGTCAACGTCAGCGTCGGTCATGATGATAACGCGTCCATAGCGAATGTCACCAATAGTAAACGCTTCGCCAATGTTGGTGCCCATGGCAATAACGAGATTTTTTACTTCGTTATTTGCCAAAAGTTTATCGAGCCGAGCGCGCTCTACGTTGAGAATTTTTCCGCGCAACGGAAGAATAGCTTGATATTCGCGGTTACGCGCTTGCTTTGCAGATCCTCCTGCAGAGTCTCCCTCAACGATAAAGAGTTCAGAATTTTTACTATCCTTGCTTGAGCAGTCCGCAAGTTTTCCTGGCAAGGTCATGCCGTCAAGCACGCCTTTGCGCAACACGGTTTCGCGTGCAGCACGAGCTGCTGCACGGGCGCGCGCAGAAAGCAAACACTTTCCAATAATTTCTTCTGCATCTCGAGGGTGTTCTTCAAGGAAAATTTGAAATGCTTCGCCAAAGACCGATTCAACGGCAGGTTTTGCTTCGGGGTTTCCTAGTTTTCCTTTTGTTTGTCCTTCAAATTGAGGTTCGGGAATTTTTACGGAGATTACCGCAGTTAATCCTTCACGAACATCTTCTCCGGTAAGGTTAATATCTTTCTCTTTGAGATAGCCTTTATCACGTGCGTACGTATTGAGCACACGGGTGAGCGCTGAACGAAAGCCGGCAAGGTGTGTTCCTCCGTCCACGTTTACAATGTTGTTCGCATAGCAATGCACGTTTTCGTAGTATTCAGTGGTGTATTGCAGCGAAACTTCAACATCCACTGCGCCATCGGCTTTGTGCACGTAAAAAATGCTTGCGTGCTTTACCTCTTTGCGTTCGTTAAGATGTTGAACATACGACGCAACACCTCCTTCAAAATAAAATCCGTACGGCTTAGCAACTTCTCCACGCTCATCAATAATTTCTAAACGAATACCCGCCGTAAGATACGATTGCTGACGAAGGTGGTCGATGATGTATTGCAAATCGTATTCGATGGATTCGAAGATGGTTGCATCTGCATGGAAGCTGATGATCGTTCCGCGTTTTTTTGTTGCTTCACCCTTTTTTACACTGCCTTGCGGAATACCTTTTTTAAATTCTTGCTGCCAAATAAAACCATCGCGATGCACTTCGGCTTTGAGGTGATCGGAAAGCGCATTTACCACCGAAACACCCACACCGTGCAATCCACCCGAAACCTTATACCCGCTTGCTTCTCCGCCAAATTTACCACCCGCATGAAGCTTAGTAAGCACAAGTTCAAGCGCAGAAATTTTTTGCTCAGGATGAATATCAACCGGAATACCACGACCATCGTCTTCAACGCTCACCCAATTATCTTGTTGTACATGAACGGTAACGGTGGTGGCATGACCTGCCATCGCTTCGTCAAAACAGTTATCTACCACCTCCCAAATCATGTGGTGCAACCCCGAAGATCCGGTTGAACCAATGTACATTCCTGGGCGCTTGCGAACAGGCTCGAGCCCTTCAAGAACGGTAATGTTTTTCGCACTATAATCTGAAGAAGTTTTTATATTCGGATTCGCCATATCGTGAAGAAGGGTATCACGAGAGAAAGGTCAGTCACAAGGTGTCCCTGTGATACCATGTGTATGGAGGAATATGCCAGAAAATCCCTTAGCATCTCCGCTTAGCCAAGATATTCAAGGCGTTGAGCGCGAGTATAAAAAAAATATTGCGCTCCTCAATGCGCGTCCTCGCATTACCGCGGCTCTTTTTATTGTTTGGAGCGCTATCCTTGCAGGAGCGTTATTCTTTTTTCTTGCGAGTGTGGGTTGGTATGGCGTGCAAGGTTTTTTTGAAGATACGGCGTACGAAAATGCACTGTTAACAAATGCTACGCAAACACATGCGCATACTTCTGCGGCCGCGCCGCAAGATCTTATTGTGGGAAATGTACAGAGTGTTGCGTCGGGAAGCGGGGGAATGTATGACCTGTATGCGGAAGTAGAAAATCCCAATCCTCGTCATGCGGTAGAATTTTCTTATACTTTTTCTTCCGCAGAAGGCGATGTCGCATCCCAAGAGGGATTTTTAAACCCCGGAGAAACGGCGTATATTCTTGCCGCGCACGCAAGTTCCGGAAAGCCAAAAAATGCAACGATAAACCTTGCGGATATTTCTTGGATCTATCTTTCCGCGCACGATGTTGCCAATATCGCTACGTGGTATAGTGATCGTTCGGCATTTAGCGTGGATCATGTGGTATTTGCGCAAGATATTACCTACGCAGATACGCACGTTTCTCGCGCTACATTTTCCCTTACTAATCACACAGCGTATAGCTATTGGGAACCTTCTTTTACGGTGCGTATTCTTCGCGGCGCGCTCACACTTGGTATTGCAGAAATTACCGCTGCTCGTTTTAAGGCAGGAGAAGAGCGCATCATTGATCTTCGTTTCTTTGGCGATTTACCGCAAACCGCAACCGTATCAGTAACGCCGCACATCCCGTACTACGATCAAAATGCGTACATGGATCCAGAAGATTCTTCATCAGACGATGTGCGTAGTCGATGGACACCGGAGGGGAGATGAGATAAGAAGTTTGCCATGCGTCGTCTCTCTTTCACTTGGTTTGATTGGTGGGCACTTGCTGCAGTGTTGTTATTGTTTTTTATGGGACTTGTGGCCATTGGCTCTGTGGAACTTTCGCAATCCGCAGGTTCTTTTCCTTTTTTGCAAAAACAACTTATCGCCGCAGCCTTAGGAACGGTGGGAGCGGTACTTATCCTTACGCGTCCCGCCGTTGCCATCAGGCAATACGCTAAGCTTGCATGGTTTTTTGCGCTTGCACTTCTTGTTTTCGTGCTTTTTTTAGGAAGAACGCTCAATGGCGCAACGGGATGGTTTGTGCTCGGAGGCTTTGCCTTTCAGCCCATTGAATGGGCAAAAATTGCTTTTGTCATGTATTCAGCTTCTCTTTTGGCGGAAGATGATACCTATCCCCTCAAGCCTCGAACCGTTGTGCGCGTGGGCGGTGCCCTTGCTATCGCATGCGTTCTTCTTATGCGTCAGCCGGATTTAGGAGGCGCGGTCCTTCTAGGAGGCGTTGCGGCGATGATCCTCTTTTTTTCTGGTATTTCTTGGCGGTGGATCGTGGCAGCACTCGGCGGTTTGGTAGTTTTGGCGCTCCTCGGATGGACGCTCCTTTTTTCTCAATATCAAAAAGATCGTATCGCTACATTTATCGATCCTTCCGTAGATCCGTTAGGCACGGGCTATAACGTGAATCAAGCCATGATTGCTATTGGTTCGGGAGGATGGCTGGGAAGGGGATTTGCCGAAGGAAGCCAAAGCCAGCTGCAATTTCTCCCCGAAAGCCAAACCGATTTCATTTTTGCGGTTATTGCGGAAGAATTTGGATTTATTGGAGCATTCTTTGTTCTTTGTACGTTTGGCTTTTTGCTCTTCCGCATCTTTCTCGCTGCATTTTCTGCAAAAGATCGCTTTATGCGAGCCTTTCTTTTTGGTACTGCGGCCCTTTTTCTTGTCCCCATGGTTATCCACATGGGGACAAATATGGGCATTTTGCCTGCAACGGGAATTACGCTTCCTCTCGTAAGTTATGGAGGAAGTTCACTTCTTATGACGATTTTGCTCCTGGGAATGATTTTTCGCGTTACCTGGGAGGTTCGGGCAAATTCGGCAAATCAAAGAGAAGGAATTTGACACTTGGCCTATTTTTTTGGCAAAATAGGGCCCAATATGCAACACGCAACTATTCCTGCGCAGAAGCGCGAAGTTACCGGTCGTGCAACAGACGCTTTACGCGCCGCTGGTGCTGTTCCTGTAGTTATGTACGGTTTTGGCACCGAGCCTCTTAATCTCGTTGTTGATCGCAATGCTTTTATAAAGGTATACGCGCAAGCAGGAGAGAGTACGGTTGTTGAATTGGTTATCGACGGCGTTACGCACCCTGTGCTTATCGCCGATGTACAGCGCCATCCGCTTACCGACTTTTTCTCGCACGTTGATTTCCGCCGTGTTGACCCTACGCGTAAAATTGAGGCGAACATTCGTATCGTTCTTGTGGGAGAATCTGCTGCGGTAAAAGTTGCAGGCGGAACGCTCATCCAGTCGCTCGAAGAGCTTGAAGTGTTTGCACTTCCTGATAAATTGGTTTCTGAACTTGAAGTAGATATTAGTACATTGAAAACGTTTGAAGATGTGTTGCACGTTTCAGATATCGTTGTTCCTGAGGGTATCGAGGTGAAAGATGCTGCGGACACTGCGGTTGCTTCGGTACAAGCTCCACGCTCCGAAGAAGAACTTGCCGCGTTGAACGAAGCGGTTGACGCCGATGTTTCAAAGGTAGAAGTGCTTACCGAAAAGAAAGAAGAGGAGCCCGTTGAAGGCGCAGATAAAGGAAAGACCGACAAGAAATAACATCACCAAAAAAACTCCCCAGCTTCTCAAAGAAAAAGGGGATTTTTTAGTTTCCGGAAGCAGGGTTTTTATCCCTGGTGGACGTAGTGGGAATCGAACCCACACCTACGGGTGACGATCCAGTTGAGGCTACCATTACCTCCATACGCCCGTGACTTCCGGTTGAATAAAAATAAAACCCCACCAAATAAAAGGGGAGTTATATTTCGTCACCCGTAGATTAAGGAGAGTATCCTCAACTGGGTTATTTATATATCACCATATTTGTAAAATAGTCGTCAAGAACACTGTTGTGGAAAAAAGAAAAGTCCTTGTATACTGAACTATAGTCTATGAAATTTCCTCCTCTTAAAAATCTCACTAAAAAACAGCGTATTACGATTCTTTTCTCTCTTGCGGGAATTTTTGCTGTGATCTGTCTTGTCGTTATCGTGATGAATATTCGAGGAATTACCGTTCAAGCTCCTATTGCCGAAGATATGCCCGATGACGTTGTAGCGTTACAACGAGATCCTTTTACAGGCGAACTGATTGCCGATGATGCTCCTTCCGGATCTCGTGTGGCGTGCGTCATGGTAGAAAATAGTGCAGATGCATGGCCGCTTTCGGGTATTGAAGACGCGTTTTTAGTAATTGAAGCGCCGGTTGAGGGAGGCATTCCTCGCTTTATGGCATGTTTTACAGAAGGGGTTGATGTCGAGAAAATTGGTCCGGTTCGCTCGGCTCGTCCGTATTACGTATCTTGGGCATCGGGTTTTCAAAACGCACTCTATGGCCATGTTGGCGGAAGCCCCGAGGCACTCGAAATACTCGCAGGTCAGAACATCCTTACCGATCTCAACGAATTTTGGAACGGATCTTCTTTTTGGCGAGACAACATTCGGTACGCACCGCATAACGCATATACCTCAAGCGCATTGCTCTGGGCCGCCGCAGATCGTTTAGAGCTTGCTGATGCGGTAAGTCCTGGATGGAAATACGATGATACGCAATATATTGCCGGTCAAACGAGCGATCCCATCACGCTCGCATGGGAGAACTCTTCCGGATATGATGTTTATTGGAGCTGGGGTGAGCAGGAAGCGAATTATATTCGTAGACAAGAAACGTATGAAGGATCGCTCTCTTCAGATGGTGATGTATATCACGCGGCGAATGTGGTTATTATGGAAACCAACATCTCTGTCATCGATGACGTAGGTCGTCGCCACATTGCAACCGAAAGCACCGGAAACGCAAAAGTATGCTCACGAGGCACATGCCAAGATGCCGTGTGGAACAAAGCATCGATCGACGCACCGTTGCAGTTCTACATTTCCTATCCAAACGAGCCTGTAACTTTTGCTCCGGGAAAAACGTGGATTGAAGTCGTGCAAGATTTGAGTACGGTGAAATAGAAAAAAGAGATGCTATGCGGCATTTTAGAGTTTTGCCATCACGAGCCTTGGTAAATAGGCAAGATCATTGATGACGTTTACTTCCGCAAAAGGGAAGTGTGCGCGGATGATTTTAGGAAGTTTTTCTTTTTGTGCGGGATCAATTTCGCAGGCAAGGGTAATGTTTTGAGGAAGAACGAAACATTTTGCTTTAAGTTGCATGAGGAGTTCGTCGTACAGTTCAAGACCGGTGTAGCCGCCCACAAGCGCAGTTTTTGGTTCAAAGTTTTTTACATTTGCGTTGAGCGCTTCCCACTGATGTGTCGTAAGATAAGGAAGATTTGCACACAACAGAAGATGATCAACAGGAAAACTCTCCGGCCATTTTGCAAAAACGGGAAAAAAAGGCAAAAGCAAATTGCCTTGCAAAAAGCTAATGCGATCGCTTGCACAAAGAAGTGCTGCGTTTTGCTCTGCAATGCGCAGTGCTCCTGTAGAGATATCGATTGCAATAACAGGTGCCTGACTTTCAAGCGCAAGAGTAATGCCAATCGCGCCGCTTCCCGTGCCGATGTCTACTATAAGGGTGTTTGCTGAAATACACGGCAAAACCGTTTCAATCAACAATTCAGTCTCCGGACGAGGAATAAGCGTATCGGGAGAGACGATAAAGTCGCGGCCGTAAAATGCCTTTGTGTTAAGGATGAGTGCAACAGGTTCATGCTTTGCACGACGAGTAATATATGTTTCAAAAAGTGTGCACTGTTCTTCGGTAATGACGTCACTTCCGTGCGCAAAAAGATATGCGGCAGGCTTTTTAAGCACTGCGCAGAGAAGAACCTGTGCATCAAATTTGGCATGAGGAGGTGCATCAAAATACACGCCTTCCCATACGCGTTTAAGGGTATCGGCACCTTGTTCAAGTGCTGCAAGAATAGTGCAATTATTCGTCGTCATCTTCTGCGCTTAAGTCTGCAAACGAGGCGTCACGTGCGGCAAGGCGAAGTGCGTCAATAATGTGCTGAATATCTCCATCCATAATGAGCGGCAAGCTATGCCAGCTCATTTTAATGCGATGATCAGTAACGCGATCTTGAGGAAAATTGTACGTACGAATTTTTTCTGAGCGTTCGCCGGTGCCAATTTGCCCTTTACGTTCTGCGTCAAGTGCGGCACGTTTCTTTTCTTGTTCTGCGGCATACACGCGAGCGCGCAACACCGAAAGCGCACGATCACGATTTTGAGAAAATGATCGCTCATCCTGACACACCACGGTAACGCCCGTTGGCACGTGAACTACGCGACAAGAAGAATACGTGGTGTTTACCGATTGCCCGCCTGCGCCTTGGCTGGTAGTTGCTTCAATCGTGACGTCTTTCATGTTGAGAGAAAAATCCTCTTCTTCCAGCTTAGGGAGTACGGCAACGGTTGCGGTAGAGGTGTGGATACGTCCTGCTTTTTCGGTGGTAGGTACACGCTGTACGCGGTGCACGCCACTTTCCAGCTTCATCACGCCGTACACATTATCGCCTTGCATTTCGATGATAATTTCTTTTAAACCTCCCAAATCATTTTGCGATTGAGAAAGGATATGTGTTTTCCAACCATTGCGTTCGCCGTAGCGCGTATACATGCGAAAAAGATCACCCGCAAAATGCGCAGCCTCATCGCCTCCGGTTCCTGCACGAATTTCAATAATCGCATCGTGTGCATCGAGTGGATCTTGCGGAAGAAGGGCAAGCTCAAGTGCTTTTTCTGCGTCAGGAAGTTGTGCATCGCACGCAGCAATTTCTTCCTCGGCCATTGCGCGAAAATCTGCGTCGGTGCTCTCGCGCAGTGCTTGCGCCGCACTTGCGCGATTATTGGTAAGCGTTTCGTACGTATCCGCAACGGCAAGAAGTTTATTAAGCAGATGATAGGCGATGGTAATTTCCTTCATCTTTTTTGGCTGCGCTAAAACCGTCGAATCACTGAGTGCGGCTTCGAGACGATTTTTTTCTTTTCGTTTTTCTGTGATGAGAGAAGTAAAGTCCATAGATATTTCTACATAATACAAAACGCCTTCCGTTTTCACGAGAGGCGTTTTGGAAAAGTGAAGCTAACGAGTAACCGTTTTGATAGACGTATCGCGATTTGCACGCTTTGCATCTTTTGCTTTTGCGCGTTCTGCACGTGCAGCAGCCTTTTTTGCAGCATCTTCAACCGAGGTAGTGTCGATTGTTGCGCGCTTGGTGAACTTTTCTACGCGACGTGCAGTATCCAAGATCTTTTGCTTACCGGTAAAGAAAGGATGGCATGCAGCGCACAACTCAATATCAATATGTTCATTGATAGATCCGGTAACGTATTTTGCCCCACAAGCACAAGCGATCGTTGCATTTGGGAAGTATTGAGGATGGATATTTGCTTTCATATAAGCTGAAAAAGAGATGGAAAGAGTGTACAAAATTCCCGATCGGGTGTCAATAAAATATGCGTATCCCGAATTCAAACTCCATAACAACACCCCCTATCCATTCACCTTTGTAGAAAGTC
>CAYPWV010000002.1:0-93030 GCA_964414795.1 uncultured Gammaproteobacteria bacterium | reverse complement strand
CACGCCAGAAGAAACCATTAATAATATCGTTGCGTTAAAAACTGGAGACTAAGAAGGAAACACACCGGCTTCGCCGGTGGCTTCTGAGGGGAGTGAAAGGTAGTTCCTTTTAGATAACAGATTACAGACAGCAGACGGCAGATATGAGAAGTGATTTGAGGTCACAAGATCCTGAGCGACAGCGAAGGATCTAGAGAATCCCATTTTCAGAAAACTTCCTTAGTCGTCCGATAGGTCCTTCCGAAGCTTGCCCTGACGTGAGGAAGGGTCAGGATCTACTCAACGAAAAAAACAACATCCACTCACTTCGAACTCAAAACTATAAACTTCATACTTTAACAAAACTCTATGCCTACTCACGCCCTTCTCAATCAAAAAGCACCATATTTTGCGACGCAAGATCAAAATAATAAAACACAATCGCTTACCAACTATCTTGACAAATGGATTGTTCTTTACTTTTATCCCAAAGACATGACTCCGGGATGCACCGTTGAGGCATGCAGTTTTCGCGATAGCCTGGAGCGTTTAACCGCAAAAGGGGCAGTGGTGCTTGGCGTCTCAGCCGACTCTGTAAAACGCCATGCAAAGTTTGCAGAAACGGAACGTCTTTCGTTTCCTCTCTTGGCCGACGAGGATAAAAAGATCTGCGAAGCCTACGGCGCAATTGGCAAAAAGAAATTTATGGGAAGGGAATACGTCGGCATTTTGCGAAATACGTATCTCATTGATCCCAAAGGCATCGTCGTTAAAGTCTACGAGAACGTGAAGCCTGCGGGACATGTTGAGGAAATCATAAACGATCTAGAAAAACTTTCATCGTAATTCCACTCACTTCAGTACGGGCGGGTTTAAAACCCGCCCCTTCAAATCTTCCCTATGTTCATTCATCTCGCACATGCAAATTCACTCAGCGTGAAAGAAGGACAGTACGTTAAAAAAAGTGAGCTGATTGGCAAGGTGGGTTCAACGGGTGCTTCAACTGCGCCGCATTGTCATTTCGAGGTGCTGTATGCGCGTCCACATTCTTGGACACAATACCCTAATGGTAAATCCAAGGACGATGTTCAAACTATCTACGCAAACCCCGCAAGCTATCTTACCGAAACGTTGCCTTGTAAAAATAATCGAAAAACTGGCTGGGGCTATTTAGATTGGACAGGATCGGCGTATCATCCAGGACTTGATCTCAACAGCGGCAAAGATGGCTGGGCTGATGTAAATGAGGATCTTTTCTCGCCTGTTGACGGATATGTGCGTTACGTTGGTTTTAATCAGCGGATTGATGCACGTGGAAATAAATCTGGCTTTGGAAATCACGTCTGGATTGAAGAGATAAAAGTGCCTCTTATTATTGATCTTGTATTTGCAAAAGAATTGGGCAGTCGTCCCTATCCTTTTTATCTTGCGACTGAGGGAAGGGGAGAGATCTGGTTCGTCACCCCAGAGGGCAAGCGTCGTTTAGTCAATCCCGGAAATATGCTTGATTGGATTAAGGGTAAGGCGACAGGAATTTCCAATAATAATCTTGAACGTATTCTGAAGGGATAATCATTTATTTCCCTTTTGTGACAAGTGATATACTCTGACTATATAAATGTAATCTCAATTCATCTATGAATAATAGAGCAGATATCTTCGACAAAGCTCTTTCTCCTAGAGAGTTTGAGGAGGAGTTGAAAAAGTTAGAAAACGAAACTCCAAAAAAGACCTTGAGAATGATAGCTGCAGCATCAGAAAGAATCCTCCGTGATTTAGAAGAAGACTATGTCGCAGTTCATTCTGCTTGATACAGATGTGACTGCAGGGATTCTTTCTCATCTAGGGAATGGAAAGGATGTAGGTAAAACCCAGAGTTGGGTTAAGTGTATTCAAGAGCTCGCACACAAACTTGATGAGCCCCGTTTTGTGATACCGACACCCGTCTTTTACGAACTGGCAGCTCGTGACAATGCGATTCTTTGAATATATCGGGTACAGCATTACTCCTGACATCATGTCACGTGCGGCTAAGTATAGAATTGATTGTAAGAATTCAAAGAAATGCAGTCCAAGCTGGGTAGACGCAACTCTGGCGGCTTACTGCACATCAAGGAAGCATTATCTGATCACTTGTAACCAAAAAGACTACCCAAATAAATTCTTTGATGTTGTAGATATATGCGTTGGACCGACTCCTCAAGAGGGTAGCGAAAGAAAAGTCGTTTTTCTTTTAAGACCACGAAGTTAGGACTAATCTAAGTCGTTTTCTATATTTTATTGCGTCGTACAATATATCATTTACGACACGTAGTTGAAAAATCATGCTTTCTAGCTTATAATTCATATCGTACTAAACCTCAGCGATCACCCGCTGAACATGTACAGAAAGGATCTCCCATGCCGTCTCGTCTAAAAACTCTCAGCGCAATTGATTTCATCGTGCTGTGTCTCTTGGTCTTCCTCGTCTTCTTCAGCAAAAGTGACGCCGTGATCGTGGTCTTGATGCTGAATGTAATTTTGCACAGCATGCGTATCGACGCCCTGAATGAGCTCGCACGCGTGGTGGCCGATGGCAAGGCTACAGGAGCTGCTGAGCAGGTGGAGGAACCCAGGACGTAGCGCGGTTCAACCACGTCTTCCGGTTCCCGCGCCGGCCGCCCTTGTGGCGGTCGTTTCTTTTTGACGCATTTAAACGCTCTGGGTTGATTTAGGGGTACATTTGTACCTGAAGTTTGAAGTTATAAGTTTATAGTTTGAAGTGAAAGGTAGTTTCCTTTCCCAACTTCAAACTCTTACTAAACTCTCACTCACGGTAGGTACTTAAACGGATCTACGGGAATACCGTCTTCACGGACTTCGAAATGCAAATGCGGGCCTGTAGAGAAACCGGTGTTGCCTGAGAGACCAATGACGTCACCACGCGCGACGTATTGATCTTGTACGACATCAAGGCGCGACATGTGTGCGTATAACGTCGCTAAGCCGTTTGCATGGATGATCATGACGTAATTGCCGTAATCACGTCCGGTACGAGCCCAAGCGACAATACCTGGTGCCGCGGCTTCAACAGCGGTTCCTTTAGGTACAGCGATGTCCATACCTGAGTGTTCAAAAATGTAACGGAAAGGATATGTAGGGTCGTGAAATACTGCGGTAATAATACCTGAAAGTGGCCACGTTATGGTGGTTGTTCCGCTGTTTGAGGAATCCTCTGCCGCAAGACGCTCATTCACGCTATCCTGCAGCTCGCTAATGCGATTTGCGACCGCTTGTTGCTCCTGTCGCAACTCTCCAAGAAGTGCACGGTACTCATTTTCCGATCCCTGTGTCTCATCTATGAGTACGAGTTTTGCATTCTTCGTTCCTTCAAGTGTTTCAGCCTTTGTCTGGAGTTCAATTTCAAGATTGGTAAGCGCGGCAAGTTCGTTTGCATGTTCAGCCTCCTGTTCCTGGAGGACTGTGCGTGTTTCCTGCGTTGCGGTAAGAGACTTTTGTAAATCAGTATTCATGTCTGCAAGTTGAGATGCTGCACGAAACACATCGCCGAAATCGTGCGCACCAATGACTACTTCAAGCGGTCCGCCTCGAAGATCTTGCTTATGGAGCGCAAAAAGAACGTCTTCGAGAGATGCTTGCTGCGTTACAAGTTTCGCATCAGTATCAGCCATTTGCTTTTGCAGAAGCTGTAATTGAAGCTGTTGAGTATCAATATCCGCTTGCGTTGCCGTAATATCAAGCTCTGCAAGCGCTTGTTGGTTTTCAAGGAGCGCAACATCGCCCGCAAGAGAATCAGCTTTTTTACTGTATTCCGTAATACGCGAACGATAGTCATCGAGTTGATGACTAATACTTTCTATCTGCGCTTTTTTATTTTGAATTTCTGCTTGCAGCGCAGTGATATCTTGCGATGTTGTAGCTGCCAAAAGAACCTCAGGCATGCTTAACAGCATGAAAGGCGTGAGTACCAGCGAACCCCATCTCCTCCAATGGTTCATAGAATATCGTAAATGTAGATCAAGTCTTGTTAGCCTTTCGTCATCCCGGGCACCGACCCGGGATCCATCGCTTCTCGTTTTACTAAATTATTCGACGATGGATGCCGGATCAAGTCCGGCATGACGAAATCCAGAAAAACTAGAATAATTCTAATGCCTTAGTAATACGCTTCATCGACTCCTCTTTTTGCAAAATGTACACGTACTCAAAAGGACTTGCAGATTGCGTGCGCGTAGAAAGCGCTACACGCAAAGGCCACAGCACTAATCCGGTTTGCAATCCTTCTTGTTCAATATACGTCTTTATTGCAGTTTCGATAAGCGCTGGTGCGGATAACGTTTCCTCGGTCATTCCAGAAACGAATTGCCTCATGCGTTCAAGAGCATCTTTGGTAGTTTCGACGCTTCCCTTCTTGCCGAGAAGATCTTGAGGAGCAACTTCTTGCGTCGTGAAATACTGTTCTTGGAGCGTTGCGAGCTCGGTCAATTTGCTGATGCGCATCTTTTCCACAAGCGCAGCACGACGCATAAACGGATCATCAAGATCAACCAATACAAATCGTCGGGCATATCCCAAGTACTCCCCTTCCCCCATTGCTTGAAGGTAGTGTTTATTCATCCAATCAAGTTTTTCAATATTCATCACTGCGCCGCTTTTATTTACGCGGGAGATGTCGAATGCTTTGATGAGATCATCAAGCACAAAAATTTCGGTATCTGCGGAAGGATTGAATCCGAGTGTTGCAATAAAGTTTTTTAGCGCATCAGGCACGTAACCTTTTTCTAAAAAGTTTTCTACGGCAACGTCTCCCTTTCGTTTTGAAAGCTTTGTTTTATCCGCATTTAAAATCAGCGGTACGTGTGCGTACACCGGCATGGGAATGTTGAGCATGTTGTGGAGCACGATTTGCTTGGGCGTTGACGACAGCCACTCCTCACCTCGCAAAACATGTGATATCTGCATGAGATGGTCGTCAACAACGACCGCGAGATGATACGTGGGAATGCCATTACTTTTTACAATAACTTGATCATCGGTATCTTTGAGGTCAAAAGAAATGCGTCCACGTATTGCGTCGTCAAATGTAACTGTTCCCTCGGGCATTTTCATGCGAACAACCGGCTTTTCTCCAGCCGCAATACGCGCCACAACTTCATCAGCAGCAAGATGCACGCATTTCCGATCGTATTTAGGATTTTGTTTAAGCGCTGTTTGTTCAGTACGCATTTCTTCCAAACGTTCCGGCGTGCAAAAACAATGATACGCATGGCCCGCGGAAAGAAGATCACTCGCGTACTTCGCATAGATGTCTAAACGCTTTGTTTGCGTATATGGCCCAAAGCTTCCCTTTTCAGAAAGCGAACCATCGGCATTAAGTACCGGACCTTCGTCCCAATCAATTCCCATGCGTTCAAACGTGCGCAACAGCGCCTCAATTGATCCAGGAATATAGCGCTCCTGATCAGTATCCTCCACACGAATAATAAATTCTCCCTTGGCTTGACGCGCCATAAAATAATCCCAAAGCGCAGTGCGGAGAGTACCGAGGTGAAGGTAACCGGTGGGAGATGGAGCGATGCGAGTGCGGATGTGCATAGAAGAAGGTTTGAAGTTTGGAGTTGATAGTTTGAAGTGAGTGGTTGTTGCTTTTTATTGAATAGGATCCTGAGCTCTGCGAAGGATCCATCGCACGTTTAGGGAAGTTTTCTGATAAATGGGTTCGCTAGGCCCCTCCTAACGTCGGGGTCTTTCACCTCACATCTTCATAACTTCCCAACTTCATCTCTTCCCGTCTTCACAAACAAATCTCTCACCACCTGTCTTAACACCCGAACCGTTGCACGGAAGAATACACGTTTCTTGATGGTTTCCCAAATGACGAAGAGAGGAAAAACAGGAAAAGCTTTGAGAATTCTTTGCAATCGCCAGGGCTGGAGAAACAGACGATACATCCATTCTAAATTGCGTTTTCGCATCCAATGAGGAGCGCGCGCAATTTTTCCACCCAGCACATCGAGCGATCCTCCCACACCCATAATAATGCGGGCGGTGGAAATTTTTCCTGCAAGTTCTTGCACGATGTATTCTTGTTTGCCTTGCCGCAGTCCCCTTCCCTGCCCCAATGCTACAAGAACAATGTGCGGTGCAAAAGCGATGAGACGTTCTACCACAGGAAGTGGAAGATGCGGATCGCGCTCATCAATAATACCCGGATCAAGGCACAAAAGCTCTGCAGCCGGTGCGCGCTTTGCAAGAAGGATACGAAACGCTTCATGCTCTTTTGCGCGTGCGCCACACACCGCGATGCGCAAGCCCTGCTCATGCGCAATATCCGCAATGTCGGCAATAGTATCAACGCCCGGATGAATGGGCACGAGCGCACTGTAGAGCGCAAGGCACGCATAGCGAATACCTACGCCATCAGGAATGCACCTTGTTGCCTGTGCAAGCACTTCCGCAAACTGCGGATGCATACTTGCATCCACGAGCATCTCGGGATTAACCGTGTGAATAGTACACACGGTATCGCCTGCTCCTGCAGCACATAAAAAAGAAAGATATTCCTCGCGAGAAAAGGATTGTAACGGAACGTGAAAGAGCGACAAAACTTCTCCCATATTATGCTCTCAATCCCGCAAGCGTACGAACGATAAGCCACGCAACAAAGCCTCCAAAAAGATCAAAATACAAATCGAGCATGGTATCGGTAAGACCCAGCTGTGCAGGAGCCGAACTAACATGAGAAAAAACAAAAGCGTCGGCTAGTCCCTCGGTCCACTCCCAACCAATGCCAATAAGCGCAACAAATCCCAGCACAAAAATCATCTGCAGAAGAATATCTTTTATTGTTTCTTCTTTTTGCGAATGTAAAAAAGTCCAAAGAGTGCATGCAACAAAACCCATCGCTAAACCTCCTAAAGCATGCATCATGACGTCATACCACCAAAAGAAAAAATACCAATAGTGAAGCACTGCAGGAACGTGCAACATCCCTACGAAAAGAATTGTCCCCACCGCGAGCCTTCTTTGCAGCATACAGCGCCAATATTAGCGTAAAATACGTTTGTTCACAAGAACATCCAAAAAACCCTTTGACAGACTTATTTAGCACTCTATAATAGTGAGTGCTAATGTAAAAAGTTTGAAGTTATAAGTTTAGAGTTTGAAGTGAATGGTAGTTCTTTTTTTGTGTCATCCTGACCTGTCCCTCGTAGCTTTAGCGAAGAGGGAGGGAGTGTTACGTCAACCAAAGGATCTTCCTGAAGACAGGATCTACTCAACGAAATACAACATCCGCTCACTTCAAACTAACAACTTCCCAACTTCAAACTTCCCCAAACATATGATTCCCAACAACTTTACCTCAAAATCCCAAGAAGCTATTCAACGTGCGCAGTATATCGCAAATGACAATGGCCAACACGGTGTAGAGCCCATCCATCTGCTCTCTTCTCTTCTTTCTCAAGAGGATGGATTTGTCATTACCGTACTCAAAAAAATGGAAACTCCGCTTGCCGCACTACGCGGTGATGTGGAGCGTATTATTGAAACACTTCCTCGACATGCACACAGTGAACGCGGAACTATTGGGCAAATTATGCTCGCACCTTCCATGTCTACCGTATTGCAACATGCTGGCGAACATGCAAAGCAATTTGGCGATGAATACATCAGTACTGAGCATCTTTTTCTTGGCCTTCTTTCTGATAAACTCACCGGTGATTTACTTCGTCACTACGAAATTGGTGACGAAACCATTTTAAAAACCTTAAAAGAGTTACGCGGTTCACAAAAAGTAGATTCTCCCGAGCCCGAAGCAAAATATCAGGCTATTGAAAAATACTGCACTAATCTTACCGAACGTGCACGACATGGAAAGCTTGATCCTACCATTGGCCGCGATGAAGAAATTCGCCGGGTGATGCAAGTACTTTCTCGTCGCACAAAAAATAATCCGGTACTTATTGGTGAGGCGGGTGTAGGAAAAACGTCTATTGTAGAAGGTTTGGCACAACGTATTATTGCCGCGGATGTTCCCGAAACGCTGCATAACCGCGAGGTGGTTGCGCTTGATTTGGGTGCGCTTATTGCAGGAACAAAGTTTCGTGGTGAATTTGAGGAGCGCCTTAAGGCGCTTATGAAAGAAGTCCGCGAAGCGGATGGAAAGTATATTTTATTCGTAGATGAGCTGCACATGCTCGTGGGTGCCGGAAAAGGAGATGACTCTCCCATGGACGCAAGTAATCTGCTCAAGCCCGCGCTTGCGCGTGGCGATTTGCGCGTGGTTGGCGCAACAACAACCAAGGAATATCAAAAACATATAGAAAAAGATCAGGCGCTTGAACGAAGATTTCAGCCTATTTTTGTTGCAGAGCCTGATCAGGCAGATGCGATTGCCATGCTTCGCGGCACGAAAGATCGCTACGAAATTCACCACGGCGTACGTATTTCTGATAACGCCATTGTTGCGGCCGTAGAACTTTCTTCTCGCTATATTTCCGATCGTCAATTACCCGATAAGGCCGTTGACCTTGTTGACGAAGCCGCATCCGCACTTCGTTTGCAAATCGATTCTATGCCTGAGGAGCTTGATCGCTTAAAACGCGAAGAAACGCGTTTACAAATTGAAAAGCAAGCGCTCTTAAAAGAAGAAGATGTGGAGGCGAAAGAACGCCTCAAAGAGATCGAAAAAAATCTTGCGGATCTTTCGGAAAAAACCCGAGACCTTGAAGCACGTTGGCAAAGTGAAAAAAGTATCATCGGTGAAATTCGTAAAAATAAAGGCGAAATTGACAAGCTTACCAATGAAGCTGAGTACGAGGAGCGACGCGGCAACCTTGAGCGTGTTGCCGAAATTCGCTATGCACAAATTCCCGACAAGCGCCGTCAACTTACCGAGCTTGAAGATGATCTTCGAAAGTTCCAGGCAGAACGCGGACTGTTAAAAGAAGTCATTACCGAAGAAGATATTGCTATGGTCGTTGCTCGCTGGACGCACATCCCTGTTTCAAAAATGCTGGAGAGTGAAATGAACAAGCTTGCACGCATGGAAGATGAACTCAAGAAGCGCGTGGTTGGACAAGATGAAGCTATTGTTGCGGTATCAAATGCACTGCGTCGTTCTCGTGCAGGTATTTCCGAAGAAAAGCGTCCCATTGGTTCGTTTATTTTTCTGGGACCTACCGGCGTAGGAAAAACCGAACTTGCAAAGGCGCTTGCAACGTTTATGTTTAATGATGAAAAAGCGCTCATTCGTTTAGACATGAGCGAGTACATGGAAAAACACAGCGTATCGCGCATGGTGGGCTCTCCTCCGGGCTATATTGGGCATGATGAAGGTGGTCAGCTTACCGAAATTGTACGTCGTCGACCGTATTCAGTATTGTTGTTTGATGAAATTGAAAAAGCACATCCGGATGTATTCAACACACTCCTGCAAATTCTCGACGATGGTCGTCTTACCGACGCAAAAGGTCGCATGGTCAACTTCAAAAACACCATCATCATCATGACCTCTAACATTGGAAGCGATACGGTGCTTTCGGGTGGCAAGAGTGTCAACATTGGCTTTACCGCACAAGGTGAAGAGGAGAATTCTCTCAAGGATAAAGTACTTACACTGCTCAAAGAACATTTCCGCCCCGAATTCTTAAACCGCGTTGATGACACCATTGTCTTCCACTCACTTACCAAAGAGCACATTACGCATATTGTCGATCTTCAGCTTGCCCTTGTTACCAAACGCTTAAAGGAAAATCGCGGTATTATTGTAAAAATTAGCGCCAAAGCAAAAGAACTTCTTGCACAAAAAGGATTTGATCCTCATTATGGCGCACGTCCGCTCAAGCGCGTTATTCAACAGCTCATTCTTGATCCTCTTGCACTGCGCATTGTAAAAGGTGAGATTCCTGAAGATTCCGTGGTAACGCTTGATGCAAAACAAGAGGAAATTAGCATAAAGGTAAAATAAATCATCTATGGCAACTCCGTCTGACAATCGTATCCTTGATGCAGTGAGCGTTCTTGCGTTTGCAATCATCACCGCATTTCTCGTGCAAGATCTCTTTCGTATTGATCTGGCTTGGCTTGGTGTCGTATGCGCGATCGTTCTCGGCTATGTTCTTGCGGATGGCGTTTCGGGGTTTGTGCATTTTCTTGGCGATAGTTTTGGATCGGAAAAAACACCAATCATCGGAAAAACATTCATCGCACCCTTTCGCATCCACCACACCGATCCTGTCGACATTACGCGTCACGACTTCTTGGCAACGAATGGAAATAACTGCTTAGGCTCGCTTCCTCTCATGCTTTTCATGCATCTTTTTCTTGCACCTCGTATGACAGGAAGTGTGCTATTGAGTTTTATTTTTCTTGCCAGTTTTTCATTGGTCATGAGTATTTTTGCTACCAATCAAATCCACAAATGGGCGCATATGAAAAAACCGCCCTTTGGAGTCTCTCTTCTTCAACGTTCTCGCCTCATTCTTAGCCCCAAGCATCACGCCGTGCATCACATCGCTCCGCACAATAAATACTTTTGCATCACCACGGGCTGGCTAAATCCGATTATCGAGAAACTGAAGAAATAACTATTGCCGGGAAATATTTGACTCATGTTGATCAATATCTTCTGTTTTCATGCCCAGTTTATCGAGACACATATCGCGAACATAAATTGCTCCAATTCTTTTCATAACTCCCATGCTTGTTCCTTTTTCAAAAGCAAACTTTTTAAGCTTGTCATCAAAGAAAGGCTCAAAGGAAAGATCTTGAAACGTACGGAAAATATCCGTTTGTACTTCGTAGGGATTTGCGTACGTTTGTAGTTCGCACATTTTAAGAAAGTCGTCCTTTCTCACATCAAGATATTCTTGCAATCCACTGTGTATAAGCCAATCTCTTCCTGTTGTCGTAAGGCTTACCGGAGAGTTTGCACTAAAAGCTGGAGTACGCGAAGTAGTATTTTCAGAACTTATTTTTAATTCTTCTACTGCTTTTTTTATCCATTCCATGGACGTTTCAAGAGCCGTAAATCGACCATTTCCTTTGTATGCAACAACAAGTAAGACTCCGAAGAGACCCAAAAGCCATTCCCAAGAAATAGTAATAACGACATCCGACATATAGCTCTAGTATACAAGAAAATAGTGATCATGAATAATTCGCCTTTCGCAAGTGGTTTTATGGATCAAAAAACAGCTCATAAGCTGTTTTTTTTGATTTTCTCCGTCTTGCGAGACTAGTCTTTTATCTTCGGAAGAATTTCTATTTGGTATCTTTCGCTGCACTCACGAACAATGTTCACTGCCTCTTCTGCTTCAAAGAAACCAAGTATCTTGCCTGTTCCTGGCTTTTTCAAATGCTTGTAGAATTCAAAATAGTGCGCAGTTTCCTTTGCCCAGTGCTCGCCCAATTGCTTGTACGACGTAATGTGATCCATCCGCTTATCATCAGCAAGAACGCAAATAACTTTATCATCGATCTCTCCCCCGTCTTCAAATTTCATAATGCCGATCACACGAGCCTCGGCGAGAGATCCGGGAATAAGCGGTTCGGTGACGTTCGCGATAAGGAGATCGAGCATGTCGTTATCTTGATCCCATGTTTGGGGAATGAGACCGTATGCCGTAGGGTACGCAAGCGTGGAGTAGCCTACGCGATCAAGCTTCATGTGACCCGTTTCGGTAATAAGCTCGTACTTATTAATGCTTCCCGCATTAATTTCAATGAGCGCGTTGAGAATGTGCTTCTCTTCGTTTGCCCAAGGCGACAATAGATGCAGTAAATTAGGCATGAACTTTTGCATGGGGATATCGAGATTTGCCATAAGAAAGATAAATATTTTCAAGGCTCAGCATACGGGATAGACAAAAGACAGGCAAGACGGCGCCTCTCCCACACCTCTTCATAACTTCATTTCTTCAAATCTTCACTCCTGCTATACTTTTTTTATATGCCCTCTCAACGCTTTATTGCGCTTTGTGCAGTACTCATTTCTTTTTTTGGCGTCACACCTTCCGCTCTTGCCTTTGATCCCAACTACATCATCTCAGACGCCGAATTAACTGATTCCTATTCCATGGATCTCAATCAGGTACGTTCTTTTCTTGCTTCGCGCGGTGCACTGGGCGATATGCGCTTAGAAGATTATGCCGGAAAAACACGTTGGGCTGCGGATATTATTTGGTATGCCGCACAAAATCACGGTATCAATCCCAAGGTACTCCTCGTCATGCTCCAAAAAGAGCAAAGCCTCATCGAAGACGAAGAACCTACGCAAAAGCAGCTTGATTGGGCAATGGGCTACGGCGTGTGCGATGACTGCAGCATGAATGATCCCGCAATTGTGCGTTGGCAAGGCTTTGGAAAACAAATAAACTCAACCGCTCTCCAGTTTATCGAGGGTTACCTAGCAGATATTGAAGCTACAGGAGTTACCGCAGGGAAATATGGACCAGACGTTCCGGTAACCATTGATGGAGAGACCGTGGTTCCCGAAAATAGCGCAACCGCAGCACTCTACGCCTACACTCCCCACCTCCACGGAAACAAAAACTTTGCTGCGCTCTGGCAAGCATGGTTTGGACGCGAATATCCTTCGGGAACACTTGTGCAAGTTCCGGGCGAAGAAGGCGTGTGGCTACTCCAAGGTGGTTATCGCCGAGGCATTACGTCGGCAAGTGCGTTGCAATCGCGCTTTAATGCCGATCTTATTGTTGAGGTTTCAAAATCTACGCTCGAAAGCTATCCCGAAGGCACGCCCATTTCCCTTCCCAACTATTCGCTTGTGCAAGATGAAGATGGTGCAATTTACTTGCTCGTTGACGACACCCTTCGCCTTATTGATTCCATTGAAACATTCCGTGCTATTGGCTTCTCAGAAGATGAACTCGTTCCGCTTTCCAACGATGAACGCGATACCTACAGCATGGGGACAGTGATCACCAGTGCGACGGTTGCCCCACAGGGACAACTGTATCAACTCACCACCAACGGATCAGTCTTCTACATTCAAGACAGTAAGCGTCATGCCATTTTTGATGCAAGTATCCTCAACGCACGGTTTGCGGGGAAAAATATAAAAAGCATCACGCCTGTTGAAATCGAGCAATATGCCGAGGGAACGCCTGTAAAACTCTCCGATGGAACACTCCTAAAAACAGTGGATAGCCCCACGGTCTACGTTATTTCCGACGGCATGCGCCGAGAAATCCCCTCCGAAAGCGTGTTTACTTCCTTTGGTTATCAATGGACAAACATTATTGACGTCCCCGAAAGCGTTCTTACCCTCCATCCGCTTGGAGAAGCACTTGATGCCGCAATTGCCGACAGCGTGCAAAGTGCGAGCGAGTAACTATAAACCCTATGCTCTCCGCAGCCGCCTACACCCCCTCGTCCCCCCTTCTCCTCTCCTCGGTAAATAAAAACCATCGCACCGAAGTAGCACCCACAGAACAAGCGCTCGAGCATCTTGCCGATGAATGGTATGCACGGAACATTGAAACAGTGATCGTCATTACGCAGTCACGCTTTGCGTACGATAATGCTTTTAGCGTAGACGTTGCCGACCCCTATTACAGCGATCTTTCATCGCTAGGCGATCTCAGCACTCAAGCAAAGTATCATCCGGATTTTTCGCTCATCGATGCACTTCAACGCTTCAGCCGTACGCACAATGCGGCAATAACGCTCTCCACCGAACCTGCACTTCCTTTTGGATGCGCGGCACCGCTTGCGGCACTGGGAAAGCGCATTCCTCATATGCGTATCGTTCCTCTGATCGCTGCACCTGCTCTCGATGCAAAGGAACACTATCACTTTGGAACGCTTCTCAAGCACATCATCGAAGAGTCTCCCAAGCGCATCGGCGTACTTGCTGCAGGCGATATTTCTCTCACACACCTTTCTGCACTTCGCCTTATTATCGAAGAAAAAAGCATCGCATCTCTCCTCAAACTTGAACCAGAACTCGCACAAGATCCCCACGATGCCGCATGTCGTCCGCTTGCACTGCTCTTTGGCGTTTTAGATAATGTTCCTGCACACACAGAAATACGAAGCATTGAATCTCCTTTTGATACGGGCTTTATTGTGGCATCCCTTGCATGATCGCACACGTTATTCCTCTTACGCGTCTTCCTGCGCACTGCACGTTTTTTGATTACCTTATCCCCGAAGGAATGGAGGTTGCCGTTGGCGATCTTGTGCTCATCTCTTTTCGGAGGAAAATACTTTACGGAATAGTGCGATCCAAGAGCGAAGAAAGCCGTCACAAAAAACTCGCTCCTCTTAAAAAGCATCTCCAAAAAAATGTTCTTTCAGAAAATGATTTCGAGCGCCTTGAAAAAATAGCTGATGCACTTCACCAATCTCTCGCAACATTGCTCCACTGCGCGATTCCTAAGCACATCGGTGCCCCCCTACCCCCTACCCCCTACCCCCTACCCCCTGCCCCCTCCGTCCGCATCTCCCCCGAAGAACTTCCCATCCTCAAAGAACTCTGCGCATTTATTGAAGCACATCCAGAACATGCAGCACTGCAAGGAGATGCCGAAACGGGCATTGCCCTTGCACACATTCTCATCAAACGCCTCAAAAAAAACGAACAACTTCTCCTCCTCGTTCCCCGCGATCGTGATGCAGAAATGATTCGATCGCTTCTTGCGCATGAGGCGTTGGCTGTGGTAACCGGAAGCACTTCAGAACAACATCGCGTAAACATTTTTTCTCGCTGGAAAGAGGGGTCACTTCATGTCCTTGTGGGAACAAAACAAGTTGCGCTTTGGAATGCGTCCGCACTGCGGTACGTTTTGGTGCTACATGCCGGAAATGACGAGTACGCGCACGCCCGTCGAAATCCCAAGTATGATCCTCGCGAAGCCGCAAAATTGCTTGCGCAGCAACATTGCGCAAGCTATGTGAGCATCGATACTCTTCCGCGTATTGAAGATTGCCCATCGCAACACTATTGCGTTCCTTTTTTTATTCCCGATCCGCAAAGTCTTGAACCTCTTGCACGTTTTATTCCTCTCGCTTCTCGCACTGAAAAAACAGGACATCCCCTCATTACTCTGTCGCTCCAAGCAGCTATAGAAAACACTTCACAAAACCAGAAAAGAGTGCTACTCTTTTTTAATCGCAAAGGAGCCGCAAAGCGTTTGCAATGCGCTGCGTGCGATTATGTTCCGCTGTGTGGAACGTGCGGAAATATCCCTACAGTTCGCGCAGAAGACCTTGCGTGTGATCGCTGTGGAACCGAGATGTGGGTTCCCAAAGTTTGTCCGAAGTGTCAGCAGGCTCGCCTCAAATTCGTTGGCGTAGGAGGAGAAAAAGTGGTGTCCGATCTTAAAAAGCTTTTTCCCAATCTGTCTATCGGTTTTGTAGAAAAAGGAAGTGATGGTGCGTGGAAAAATGCAAATATCGTTGTTGCCACCGAACACGTTTTTGCAAACCTCATCACTCCTTTTACGCGCTATGGCTTTGGACTCATTGCAGATCTTATGGCCGATCTTCCGGTGAGCGGCATTAACTTCCGCGCAACCGAACACACCTCACGTCAACTTCTTCGTCTCATGTTTCTTGCAAAACGAGAAAAAGCACCGTGCCTTATCCAAACCTGGATTCCCGAACGCCTTCCAAGTCTCATTGCTCCCCAATTTGTCATTGAAGAAGAACTTCGCATCCGCACCAACTACAAACTTCCTCCTTTTGGAAACATCTACACTACAAAAACTACAACCCTCCGCAATCCACAAACCCTTCCGCAAGAACCGTTTGTGTATGATGGAGCGTATGGGGAAAGTGTGAAGTTATAAGTTTGTAGTTTGAAGTGAAAGGATGTTCCTTTTAGAAAGCAGAGAAAAAGTGCGATCGTGTCATCCCGACGATAGGAGGGATCTCCCCCGTTCGTCAGGACAGATATCCCATATCCATCAATATAAAAACTACCTTTCACTTCAAACTCATAACTTCCAACTTCACACTTTACTTCCTATGCACCTCCCCGTTCTCCACGAACCCGACGATCGTCTGCGAGCTGTATCTCAAGAAATTGATACGGCGACGATTTTATCTCCTGAAATGCAGAAGCTCGTTGTTGATTTGAAGGAAACCATGCAGCTTGAAGACGGCATTGGCATTGCAGCACCGCAAGTGGGCATGCAGAAGCGCGTTATTATCGTTGATCTTCCTGATCGCGGTCCTACAGCGTTTTTTAACCCTCGTATTCTTGAACGATCGTTTAAAATGATTGATAGTACGGAGGGGTGCTTGTCCGTGCCAGAATGTTCGGGTCTCGTCAAACGACATCGCGGCGTAACGGTACATGCGTGGAATGCAGAAGGAGTCGAGGAGACGCTCAAAGTTGTTGAGCTTTCTGCAATTATCTTTCAACACGAAATCGATCACCTCGACGGCATCCTTTTCATCGACCGCGCAGAGAAGATTAAGAAATACTAAGTAAGCTTCCGTCATGCCGGACACCCACCTTCGCTAAAGCTTCGGTTGGGCAGGCCGATCCGTTACATTCAGCGCAATCAAGAAACGATGGATCCCGGGTCAAGCCCGGGATGACGAAAACACTATGCGCATCATCTACTTCGGCACTCCTGCATTCTCTGCGTCATTTCTTCAAGCGCTTCTTGATGATGCTTTTTTTGATGTTGCGGCAGTAGTATGCCAACCCGATGAACCTGTCGGCAGAAAAAAGATTCTTACAGCACCACCTACGAAAACACTTTTTCAAGAACGATATTCTGATCGCCCTGTTTTTCAACCTACAAAACTCAAAGATCCTCTTTTTGCAGAACGCCTTGCCGCACTCAACGCCGATGCTTTTGTCATCGTTGCCTACGGTCGCATTATTCCCCAACATATTCTCGATCTTCCCAAACTTAGCAACGTCAACGTGCATCCCTCTCTTCTTCCGCTGTGGCGCGGTCCAAGCCCTATGCAAGCCGCAATCGCAAACGGTGACACAGAAACGGGTATCAGCGTCATGCTCATTGATGCAGAAATGGATCACGGTCCCATTCTTACGCAAACACACTTTTCACTTACGAAAGAGGAGACACTTGCATCGCTTACAGAGCGCGTGGTTACGCTTGGCGCTCCACTCCTCATAAACGAACTTAAAAAGCTTGCTACAGGCTCTGCAACACCTCAACCACAAAACCATGAGCACGCAACATTCTGTAAGCTCCTCAAAAAAGAAGACGGAGTCATTACAAAAACACACACCGCAGAAGAAATTGAACGCCTCATTCGCGCCTACACTCCTTGGCCAGGAGTTCGTACAACATTTGTACTTGAAGACGGATCGCTCCAAGAAGTAAAACTCCATGCCGCAACAGTCACATCAGAAAAACTTGAGCCCGGAAAAATTCTTTATCATGACGGAACGCTTCTTCTTGGCACACCTTCCACCGCTCTCGCAATCCAAAGTCTCCAACCCGCAACCAAGTCTGTTATGACGGCAAAAGAGTATATGCGCGGGTATAGAGTAGTGAGGATGGGAAGTAATGAAGTTTGAAGTTGTGAAGGGGCGGAACATCTTCCGCCCGTATTGAAGTGAATGGATGTTGTATTTGGTTAGTAGGATCCTGAGCGACAGCGAAGGACCTATCGCGTCCATTTGTCAGAACAAGATTTCATTGATTCAGAACCAGATTCTTTAGAAAGAAAAGTGATAGAAAAACAAAAGATGAAGACATCTCAATAATGCCTTCGCTTTTTTTGTTCAAAACACCAGGTAAACATATTTGACATTGTTTTTCAAAATGCCAATGAAAATGGTGTCGTAAAACTGAAAATGTCAAATATGTTTACCTCGATATTTTATACCGGATCGGGGGACGGAATACTCTACGCAACCACAACAAAAATACCCCGCAGTAGTGCGGAGCATCTTTGTATCAACCACGATTTGCTGCCAAAAAAGGCAACACATCTGGATGAGGATAGTAAATCATATTTTTTCCTATATTGCAACACGTGCTCCTTGTGAAAAGATTCACTCCCTACTTTCTTCCTGATTCTGTAAGTTGGAGAGGACTAAATGCTTTGAGTTCTGCGGGATTGAAATTTTTATGATTCTTCGTGAGATAGTGGGTAATAATCGTAAGATTATGTTTTATCGTACAAGTTGTTTCGTGCAAAGAATCGAGTATTTGAAGTTTTCTCCCAATATAAAGAGAAGAACCGATGAGCGTTGGTACGCCCAGCGTTACAACAACAGCATTTGTAATTGCAAGAAAATCCATGTCTGTAGTATACAGTATTCTTAATTTTTTTTCATTCCGAAGATCCTTCGCTACGCTCAAGACACTTCGTTCGCGAACGACGTATCAGGATGATACGGTTCTCTATTTCTTGTGTCTTTTTGAAGAAATGCCGAAACGCCTAGCGTCATTTTTCTTGGCAAAATTCCTTCTTCAACGCGTATCTTTTCTGGTTCTTGTTTTTGGGGAGAAGCGGATTTCCATTGGATTAAGAAGGCGGCGAGAAGAAGATAAAAGAGCCCGATGGGATGGTTGAGATACGGCGTAAACATGTGCACCGCAAAGAGCATTACTACACCGGATGCAAGGCCAATTTCGAGCCACGATTCGCGCAGAGACGCGTATGACCACAAGCCGCGAGAACGAATGGTGCGGAATACTTGGCCAACGAGCGACAAGCCGATCCACGCATATGCTACCAAACCAAATACACCCATCTTCATCCAGATATCCAAAAATCCCCATTCAAAACGGTACGTAGTTACCTCCCCCGTTCCCCCGCTCATTTCTCTGATGCGAGGATCATCCGAAATGTACGTGAGCTCTTTTCCAAAACCTCGTCCAAGCACCGGAGATTCTGCAACGGCGCTCAGCATCGGGTCGAGCATGTTCCACCGACTGCTTACGGCAAGTGCGCGAGTGTTATCCTGATCTCCTCGGTAAAAAGGAGATGAGGTGAGGTCAGGACGTGTGGGAAGAGGCAATGAAACAAGCACCCACAGTACGCCTGCTGCAACAATGCACGATCCAAGCATCGCTATTTTTCTTCGCGCAACAACGCCCACCATCTGCCACGAGCTTTTTCCTCCAAGCAACCAAAATCCTCCGAGCGTGCACAATCCTGCGATAAAACCTACAACAAAACTGCGTGACAAACTTTGGATAAACGCTGCGGCAAAACATCCAAACCATACCCAAATCCATACCGGTACTTTTTCTTGTTTTCCGGTGCGCAAAAAAAAGACGGATGCCATGAGGATCAAGAGATAGAGCGGAGCAAAAATTTGCGCTTGAGAAAAAACGCGAAAATACCAATCCCCTCCCAAAAACGTATGTGCAAGCCAGAGCGGACTTGAAAGCAGCGTTACTTCAAACATCCTGCTGTCGCGCACCAAAACGTACATTGCCCAGATGTTTTCTTGAGAAATGTGTGTGAAAACAAACGTGAGAAAAAGGGTGAAAAGCGCAACCCACAGCGTTCCAGCGAAAAGCGTGGTAAGGAATAATCGACGATTTTCTTGCGTCCAAATCACACAAGCAAGCGGCAAAAGGTAACCAAGCGTTACATAAGAATTTGCGTCATCAATAAGTGCGGTGGTTCCATTATGAAGTGCAAGTCCTTGGATAACCCCGTATATAACGGTAAGCGTAAGCGCTACAAACGGCATGTCACGTCCAGGCACAAAGCGCAGACTCCATCTCTTTTGTGCTATTCCGATACACCATCCCGCAATCACCGCACAAAAAACAATCATACGCAAGGAAACGGGAATGCCGTGAACCGCGTAGTCAACGAGATGTCCGTGCGCACCAATCACAATTTCAAAAAGCGCAATACAGAGTCCGATCTCCAATCGTTTCACCGTAAGCCACAGCGTCACCACTCCTACAACTCCCAACACCACCGCACTTGCGGGGGTATGCAGCACGACTGCAGCAATAACATGGAATAGTGCAGTAATACCCAATATTGACCACGTATTTTGGGAGAGGAATTGAGGAATGAAGGATGAGGAGGTGGAAGACATAGAAATAAATCTTTCAACAAGTTTTCGTCATCCCGGGCACCGACCCGGGATCCATCGTTCTCTGATGCGATGGATGCCTGCCTACCGGACAGGCAGGCCGGATCAAGTCCGGCATGACGAGGGACTATCTTTTTCTAAAAACACCAACCAAATGCATCTCCCGATCGTGTGTCAACGCGTGTAACAATTTCGTCCACTGAATATACAACCAAAGCACGGCAAAAGAAAAACGAAAATAGCCAAAAGATTCCACACGCTCAAGTGCGACCACGTCAAAGCCATGAGACTGCGCAAGTTCAGCAAGAGCCTTTGCACTATTCATGCGATACATGCGAGGGAATGTTTCATCGTGCGCAAATCCAAGAACATGTGAACGGAAAAAAGAAGCAAGACCAATAGGAATATACGACGTGATGCGAATGATAGGCGAACGAATATTCGTCGTCATGAAAATAAATGTTCCGCCGGGCTTGAGAACGCGAGAAACTTCTTTCAAAAAAATGTCAGGATGCGTCACATGCTCCACCACCCACTGCGCCGTCACTACATCTGCGCACGCATCGGGCAAAGGAAAATACTCGTTTTCCATAATGTGCACTTCATCCATGATAGGATTTTCTTTTGCGTAGGCATCCACATCAAGCCCAATGCGCTTTTTTGCTTTTTTGTAGATCTCCGCTCCGTAACTTGTACGTCCACACCCTACATCCACCAGTACCGACTCCGATGTAAGTGCACGATCAACATGCGACAAAAATACCATTCCTACATCACGAAAAGAAGAATCATATTTTTTTACTACCGCTCCCAAATCTTGTTCAGCAATCATATTACAAAGACTTTTTCCATAATCGTAAAAACACACCTCGAAAGAATCCTTCTTCCTTCCAAAAGTATTTTCTCATACTTTTTCGAAGAGAGCGCTCATCGCATGCACCTTTTTTCTCAAATCGTTCTTTCACGATCCATAGAAAATCCTTTGCGGGATAGTGAAAAAGAGCATTTGTCGATCCAATTTCTTTTGCAACTTCCACATGAACAAGAGTTTTTGCAACAAAGTCCGGTTCGAAAAGTGCTTCGGGATGCACTACAAGAACATACTTCCCTTTTGCGATGCGCGCACCTTGTGCAATTGCACAAGAAAGAACACGATGTTTTTGATTAATAATGCACGTCGCCTTTGTCATAACTTGAGAAACCTCCCTAAGTACCGACGAGTCTCCCGAATTTTCTACCACAATACACTCCCACGACACATCTGTGCTTTTTGCAATACGCTCAAAACAGGCACGACGAACGTCGGGAGCAGTTTTATAGGTTACGACAACAAAAGAAACGTCCATATTATAAAGAAGAGAGGTGATGTTTTTTTGCGATGATTTCTCTTGCCGCACGATACGACGCAACACGCTTAGGCATCCAACCGATCATATCCCACGGAATACTGTACGCTATTTTTGGTAACCATCGCGAGCCGATACGAGACATACCGTGAATCTCGGCAACAAAGAGCTCGTCGGGGATCATTACCCCACGCTTCCCTGCCGCAAGCATCGTAAGCCACACATCCCAATCTTGAAAACGCTTTATCGCTTCATCAAATCCTGGAAAATCTGCCGCACGAACAAGCGACGTGGTGTGTGCGATATTTACCTTGCGCAAGAGCTCCGAACTCCATACCGCTCCCGGAAAAAGCTTCCATCCAAAACGAAACGTAGAATAGGCATAACTTGCTTCGGGATTTTCCTTAAGGGCGCTCATCATTTTTTCAAGCATGTCCGCGCGCATCACCACGTCGGCATCACAAAAAAGCAAAAACTCTCCTCGCGCCTCTTTCCAACCTCTATTGCGCGTAGGATTTGATCCTGCATTTTCTTGCTGGATGAGATGAATTTTTTCCGCAAAAGGTCTCAACGTATCGACGACACCGTCTGTCGAGCCATCATCAACTACAATCACCTCAACATCCTTGTACGTTTGTGCAAAAATATGCGCCAAGCACATGGGAAGTGCAGAGGCGTGGTTATAAACCGGGATGATGATAGATATGAGATTAGGCGTCACAGTTTGTCCGATGAAATTTCTCTTATTGCATCACAAAACTTCTCTTCCGTAAACCTCTCAAGCACACGCCTTCTCGCTGCACTTCCCATGCGCGATCTCAAGCCTGGTGACGAAACGAGTTTTCTTATCGCCTCACAAAGTGCTTCTTGCGCATCAGAGATGAGCAAACCCGTCACATCATTCTCGATAACCTCATTTACACCAGAAATGTCAGTCGCGATACATGGAAGACCAAACAAACCTGCCTCGGCATACACAATCCCAAATCCTTCGCGATCGCAGAGCGATTTTGTCGTTGGCATAACGAAAATATCATGTGCAGTGTAGAGATCCGGGAGTTGATCGTCTGTAACGGTCGTTAAAAAAGAAACACGATCAGCAACGCCTTCTTGTTTTGCGATTTCTTGCAAAGATTCACGCGATGGACCATCGCCGACGATCGTATACGTGACATGAGGCAAGTCCTTGAGCGCACGAATCACTTTTGCATGCCCTTTGCGTTCCACAAGGCGCGCAACGGTGAGGAGACGGGTCTCTGTCATCCCGGGCTTGACCCGGGATCCATCGTTCCAAGATGCGATGGGTGCCGGATCGGGGTCCGGCATGACAGACCTATTCCCTCCGCGCATCGAGACTCCCACGCCGGCCGTGGTGAGCATTGCCGACGCAAGTAGCTTCATCAGCTCCTCTGGCGTTCGGTGTGCAAGTCCTTTTCTCGTGGTTGCCGATGCTTGTTTAAGTTTATGTGATACACACGGATACACCACACGTACATCATCACGCTGTGCAAACTCTGCAACTTCTTTTTGAAGCGCGTGAGAATTTGTCACAATTCCTGCAGCGCGATGCAAAATGCGCTTTGCCAAAAAACGCTTCCATGCATTTCTTCTCGCAAGATCAAAATCAAGGCCGTGGAGGAAGACGGTGTACGAGAGAGGAAAGACAACAGACAGCAGATAACAAACAGTGCCGATGGGAAAGATATGATGAGTCCAGATGCGACGAGGTGCGTCAGAGGAGAAGTGTGTCATCCTGAGGGAGATATTAAGCCGACCGAAGGAACTTTGGAATAATGATTTTCTATTAGGTGAGTGACTCTCGTGATCCAGAAGGTCCTTCGGTCGACGCAGCGCTCCCTCAGGATGACACGACCGCAACAGACACAAAAACACCCTCCCCGTCCCCCACTCTTCCTTCAACATCAAAAGCTCCACATCACTTCGCGCACGAAGCGTTGCGCCAATGTACCGAGCTATGCCTCCGCGTTTAGGAGGAGCATCAGGCGTTGGGAGGAGTATTTTCTGCATACTTCTTGCGTCGTAAAACGTGTTTTACCGATTGTACGTGATCGGCGGTAATTCCCCCAAACTTCCATCCCAAAAGAACAAATACTGCTGCACCAACGGGAATCGACAATATCCACGCCCGAGGATGAAGTACTATAAGGGGAATCTTTCCAAAGAAAACCACCACAAACATCCCTACTCCCGCCCACGTTACACCCTGCACACTTCCCCACCACTCTTTCACGGTAAGCGGAATAACCGATCGCGCAAAAAAGAACCCAATACCAAATAAACACACAAACGTAAGAATTGCCGAATATCCGGCACCCACAATACCAAACATGCGTATAAAAAACATGTTCGCAACAAAATTTACTACCATCGCAATACCCATCACGGCAGTTTTTTTATGTTGCATGCCCGAAGCATTTAAGAGCGAACCTACCGGAAAATCCATAAAAATAAACCACAGTCCCACCAAAAGTGCCTGAAGCGCCGGCGCTGCAGCAACATATCGTTCTGTATACACCAAACCAATAACTTCAGGCGCAAGCGCGGCAAGTCCAAACACAATAGGCGCAGCTAAAAGTGCCAAATACCACTCCGCTTGCAAAAACGTTTTCTTCAGCGCTTCTTTATCATGCAATTGCGCACTCATCGCCGGATACAGCGCACCCACGAACGCCAGTGGCAAAAATTGAAACGCATACGCAAATTTATACGCAATGCTGTACACACCAACCGCTCCCTCCCCCAGCACCATTTTGATGGTAAACGAATCAATGTACGAATACACCTTTACAAACAACGTCGCCAAAAGAAACATCGCACCTAAACGAAGCGGACGCGTTCCCATACTAAACGATGGAATAAGTGCATCTCTGCCCAATTTTCGCGCAACGTGCACTGCGGCAAAAACGGCATTCCATACACTTCCACACAACAGCGCAACCACCAGCAAACGCAAATCAACATGATGCGTCAGCAACACCACCACACCAAATATCGCCGTAAGTGATTGCCCCACAAACACGCCCATGGCTTCAAACTTCACCGTATGCAATCCACGCAGCACGCCATAGAACGTTACCGATAACGTATCTGCAAGCATAACGAACACGGCAACATATACCAAAGCCGTCGCCTGAGGAGAAAAATGCAAAAAGCTGGGAAGAATACACGCAAGCATTGCCGTAAACGGCATAATGCACAATTTCCATCCAAGAACGTTTTTCAACAGCTTTTTTGCACCTTGTTCATCCTTTGCGGTATCGCGAATAATGACCGCAGTCATGCCCGCATCATCCAGGGCGCCGATGGTGGTCGTTAACACGAGCGCAAGAAAATACGCCCCCAAAAGCTTCTCATCCCCCAAAATATTGGCAATAAACGCAAAGTAAAAAAAGGCAATCGCCTTCTGCCCCACCGAGGCAATGGTAAGCAAAAAGGTATTTTTGGTTAAAGTTGACATAGGCTGAGCATATCTTACCGCACCCCGCTCAGCAATCATATATACTAGATGAAAATATCTTATTTCATATGGCAAAATCACGCGATCTACAAAGTCCTGGTAGAGAATTTCATACCTATACAGGTCCCAATGGAGAGCCAGAAGAAGATCTCTTTTTTAAAGATGTGCTCGCCGAACTTGAAGCTGCTGAGGCTGAAGTAGGCAGTGATCCTAAAAAGACAGATACAGGCGCAAGAGCTCGAAGATACACGGATAAGCATCCTCAACCAGCACCTGAAAATATTGCAGTAGAAAAAGTTGCAGATCGACCACCAAAAACAGCCTTCAGACCTGGCTTTTACGGTGATCCTAAGCATGCAGAACACCTTGCAGAGGCTCAGAGAACTGGTCGTCCAATAGAAGAAGTACGTCAAAAAGATAAAGAGTTGCAGGACTCCTTGAGAAGAGCTGCGGAATTAGACCACCTTCTTCGCGCACGTAAAAAAGCAGAAGAACTAGCCGGTAAAAGTGCAGAACCAAAATCAGAAAGACAACGTAACTTTGCACAAATTGGCGCTGAGGGTGTGGGAGAAGCAGTAGCCGGAACGGAATTGGATGATATTCCGCGCGAAAGTCGTACCAGAAAAGAAGAAAGGGATGAAACATTTGATATTACGACACAAGCCCCTCCTCTTGAAATGTCAAAATTCAGTGATCCCGAAGAGGGGGTGCGAGAAGTTCCTGCTACTCCTGAAGCGCAAAAACCTCAAGAATCTTTTGTAGTGCGCGAATCTGCTGCTCCCGCTCCAAAAAGAACGAAAAAACCAGCAAAGACAAGCGAGGAACTGAGCGACAAGGATCTTGACCCCGCGCTCAGTGCGGCACCACAAAAACCCAGTTTTTTGAATCGCTGGAAAACGAGCATTCTTACCGGAGTTGCGGTTGTTGCGGGAATCTTTGGGGTAAAACTTGGTTTCGACTCACTGAAAGATACGGAATCAAAAGCACAAGGAACTACCTCAGCACTCTCTTCTCCCGACTCCTACCGACAACCACACAAACTCAATGAACGCACACCAAGAGCCGAGGCAGAATCTCCTGCGGAAAGTCGAACCATGACCTACAATGCACAATCGGGCGATACTCCCTGGGGAATTATTGATCAGATCGTTGAAAAAAGTGGCGTACCAGATGATAGCGGAGAATTAACGCTCGAAATGGTACGAGCACTCCGTCGAGCAAATCATCTTGAAGGCGATGCGGCAAAGCACATGCACATTGGACAAGCACTTGATCTCACCTCTGCATACGAGATTCTCGATCTTGCAAAGTGGGGAAACGAAGCGCCTTCCCCTGCAACAAGCTACGACAGCAGCCCAGCACCTCGCCAAGCACACCAAGTAAACGAACGTGCTCCTCGTCAAGAAAAAAGCTCAACAGCAACAGTCTCCGGAAAGACTTCACGAGATACAGGGGTAAATCGTGCTTCTCTCGAGAGCACCAAGACGCACGACACTGTTCCCGCCGCACTTCTTCAGAATGCTCTTGGTCCTGATGAAACCATTTGGTTACGTGGGGGCCGTATGCTCGAAGCACTTGGTTTAAAACCAAACGCTCCAAAGCAGGCAGTATTAGCCGCAATTGTTCTTAATGAATCACAAAAAACCGAAGCACAGGCCATGCGCATTAGGGCAAACAATGATCCAAAGTGGGATCCTTCAAAGGATTTTCTCCTCTTTAATCAAGCTGCAAAAGCGACAGTAGATCTCAAGAACGGCATGTCACCTTCTGAAGTAGCTAAAAAATACGGTGTAGAAGACGTATATACAAAGTTACGTGATCGATAAACAAAAAATCCTCGATGCAATATCGAGGATTTTTTGTTTGATTGACGTGACTGACTAACGCTTTCGCCATTGAGAAGAGCGACGTGCGCCGCGCTTACCTGGCTTTTTGCGTTCCTTCTTGCGAGGGTCACGCGTGAGAAGGCCGGGGCCTTTGAGCGCGGACTTAAGTGCATCATCCATTTTAAGGAGCGCACGAGCAATTGCAAGGCGAGCAGCATCAGCTTGCCCAACCATACCACCACCCGACGTTTTGATCTCAATATCTACCGCTTCACGCTTGCCACACTCGCTGAGCGGGCGTGCAACCATGAGCCGAAGTGTTTCGGTGGTAAACACTTCCTCGAAAGGACGTTCGTTTACCGTTACCTTGCCAGAACCGCCTGCGGACAAGCGAACCTGGGCAACCGCAGTCTTTCTACGACCTACGGAATGAAAATATGTTTCTGCCATATACCTTAGGAAATAGTGAGACGTTGCATGCGTGTGTCGCGGTGCTTGTTTTTAGGAAGCATACGAGAAACGGCTGCGCGAAGAACAAGTGCGGGATCTTGCTCCCAGAGTTGGCGCATGGTTTTCGCCTTAATTCCTCCTGGATGACCGGAGTGATGATGGTAGATCTTTTGATCGTACTTCTTTCCGGTGACTTTCATTCCTGCAACGTTGGTTACCGTGACGTAGTCTCCTACATCAAGATGCGGCTGAAATGAAGTGCTGGTTTTACCGGTAAGGTGACGAGCAATATCCGTTGCCATACGACCAAGGATTTTATCCGAAGCGTCTACCGTATAGGTTTTGCGTTCAATAGTCTTGGTCATATATTACACAAATTCAATGATAGCGGTTTCTGCAGCATCTCCTAAACGGTGACCCATTTTGGTGATACGCGTATACCCTCCCTTGCGCTCTGCGTAGCGAGGACCAATCACTTCGAGCAGCTTTTTTACCGGTTGATCGGTAGTAAAGAATGCAAGCAAGCGGCGACGCGACTGGAGCGAAGGGGTTTTTGCAACGGTAATAAGCTTTTCAAGCTGTTGACGTGCAACCTTTGCGCGTACGAGAGGCGTTTCAATTCGCTCGTGCGTTACCATTGCGGTAACGAGGTCGCGGATGAGCGCTTTTCGCAGCGGAGCCTTGCGACTCAAGATTTTATTTTTATTATTATGACGCATAGTTATTCGTCACTCTTCTGCCCCTCCTCCTTAGAGCGAATGATTTGTTCAGTAAGCGATGCATTGCTTAATTGACCTTGCATCCAGGTAAAGTGATTGATGAGAATTTTTGTTGCCTGTTCAAAAGCTTCGGAAGGATCAATTGTGCCATCGGTTTCGATGTTCATAATGAGCTTATCGTAGTTGGTAATATCGCCAACACGCGTATTCTCCACCTTTAAGCTTACTTGGCGAACGGGGCTAAAGAGCGCATCAATAGCCATCACACCGATATCGGAAGTGATGTTTTCACGCTCTTCGGTTGGCAAGAATCCACGACCACGAGAAACGGTGATTTCCATGTCGAGCGTGGTAGCAGCTGCAGTGATGTTTGCAAGAACAAGTTCAGGATTTGCGATGTCTACATCAGCATTTTTTTCAATGTCTGCGGCAGTGACCGGTCCTACACCTTTCTTTACAAGCTTCAGCGTTACCGCCTCATCAGCATGCACCTTCATACGCAACTGCTTGAGCGCAAGAACGATATCGAGGATATCTTCTTTTACTCCGGTAATTGCCTGAAACTCGTGCTGAGCACCTTTGATTTTTACTGCAGTAACTGCAGCACCCGGCAAAGAAGAGAGCAATACACGACGCAAGGCATTTCCTACGGTTGTGCCGTATCCGTGATGGAGCGGCTCAATGGTAAGCGTTGCAGTGTTGGGCATGTCGCCAGGAGCGATGTGCATCTTTGAAGGGAGAAAAATGGTCTCCATACGGATAAAGATTAGGCCAAGCAATGCTTAGCGCATGGAATAGAATTCGACGATTAACGTAGGATCGAACGCTTCCTTGAGATCTTCACCAACTGGAGTACTCACCATTTTTCCCTTCATTTCCTCCAAATGAAGCCACCCAGGAACTTTGTGTGTTTTCATGCGCTCAGCAAGATCGGAAAAGACTTTTTTCGCGTTCTTGTTCGCACGAATTTCGATAACGTCGCCGACACGTACATGATACGACGGAATGTTTACCGTTTCACCATTTATCATAAACATGCAGTGACTTACCATTTGGCGTGCCTGTGGACGGGTTTTTGCAAATCCGAGACGGAACACCACATTGTCCAAACGCGTTTCGAGCAAACGAGAAAGCTGTTCTCCGGTATTTCCTTCCATGGCAGCTGCCTTGGTGAAATAATTACGGAACTGCTTTTCCATCATGCCGTACAAACGCTTTGCTTTTTGTTTTTCACGCAACTGCTGTCCGTACACCGAAACTTTGGGTGGACGTGCATTTGGACTTCCGTGTACACCAGGTGCATACGGACGACGCTGCATGACTTTCAAAATGCTCGTAGAAGTGGAAAGGGGCACGTTTTCGCGACGGCTCAGCTTTCCAAGGGGGCGTAAATTTTTTCCCATAGAATGATGTCTGCGTTACACGCGACGTGCACGGCGCGGGCGGCACCCGTTATGTGCAACTGGCGTGGTATCAGTAAGAGAAAGAACGTTGAAGCCATTTGCGTTTAATGCACGCATTGCGCCATCGCGGCCGTTTCCGATACCCGTTACGTACACTTGAATATCTTTTAAACCGTACACCGCTGCTTTTTCTGCAGCTTTTTTTACTACAACACTTGCTGCGTACGGGGTAGCCTTTTTAGGACCCTTAAAGCCGCAATTTCCTGCTGATGCCCAAGCAATAAGATTGCCATGAGGATCGGTGATAGAAACGATAGTGTTGTTGTAACTTGCGTGCACGTATGCGCATCCTTGAGGGATTTGCTTAATGGTGCGCTTTTTACCTTTTGCGGTAAGCACACGATCTGATTTTTTTCCTGTTTTTGCAGGAGCTGCCACAGGTGCTTCCCCACCTTCTGCAGGAACGATGTTTTTTACTTCTTCAGTCATAGCATCAATGCATTAGGTCTTGGTAAGCATGCGGCGACCACTTCCTGCGGTTTTACGCACGTTTCCACGAACAGTACGTGAATTTGATTTTGTGCGCTGACCACGTGCGGGCAAGCCTTTCATGTGGCGCGTTCCACGGTATGCACCGATATCTTTTAAACGCTTGATGTTGGAAAGATTGTCGCGGCGCAAGTCACCTTCGGTACGATATTCTTTTTCTACAATCGTACGAATGACATTTTCTTGATCTGCAGTAAGATCTTTTACCCGAACATCTTCACCAACCTTTGCTTTCGCAAGCACTTGCTGCGCACGTGTCGCACCAATACCGTAAACGTATTGGAGTGCGATGACGATACGCTTTTGAGATGGGAGTGAAACTCCAGCAATACGAGCCATAGCCATTTATTAACCCTGACGCTGTTTATGCTTCGGGGTTTTGCACACAACCATTACCCGACCAAAACGGCGGATAACTTGACAGTCGCGGCAAATTTTCTTCACAGAGGAGCGAACCTTCATACGCGAAGCTGAGGTGAATTAAAGTGTTAACACAAAATCATCCGAGATTTCTCAAAAGATGATTTTGTAAAAAGCGCGAGATGCCGTTTCGCTAAAAGCGGAACGTGATTCGTGCCTTGGTGAGATCATACGGACTGATCTCACACTTGACGTCGTCACCCGGCATGACCCGGATGCGGAACTGACGGAGTTTACCGGCAAGATGCGCGATAACCACCATGTCGTTTTCTAATTTGACGCGGAAGGCGCCAGCGGGCAGCGATTCGAGAACCGTGCCACGAATTTCTAAGAATTGTTTTTCCGCCATAAGCGGCGCTGTAGCGCTTTCAGCATTAAATTGAAAGCGGAACAAGTATAGGAAAGAATAAAGTTTTGGTCAAGGAAAAGTGTACAGGATAAACCTCAAAACACCTAACTTTATCTTGAGAATAACGTTTTGATTCGAAAAGAAAGCTTATTTATGGTACAAATCCATTGCTTTCACAAAAGGAGCAGTGCATGGTAAAAGAACGTTTGAAAGATAAAGTTTCAGAAGAGGAAGAAGAAAGTACCTCTGCGGTGACAATGTGGACATTAATGATGTACGGAATCGTCGCGGCCATTGTTCTCGCAGGCATCTTTTTTCTCCTGATGACATATTTTCCCAATATCCTGATGCTCAGTGATATTTTGGGAGGAGTAATTCCCTACCCCTCGCCGTGAACAACACAGCGAGGGTCGCGACCACTACTGTCCAAAGTCCCCTTATACCCCCGGATCTGCTTGAGCAAAGGGTTGTTGTCGCTTGAGGAATATACTAATCTCTTCGTGCCACTCTTTGTGAATGTTAAACTCAAGCTCATCTAAAAATTGTATTTTCGCAACTTTCCATCCAGTAATCTTATTCATCTTTCTATAGAGCGTTAAAAGAATCGCGGCAATCATCGTGAGATACATGACACAACGAATACCATTTTCTGTACGAGAAACCATGTGCGTGAATCCGAGTTCTTGTTTAATGAATTTAAAAAACGTCTCAATTTCCCAACGAGATTTATACAATTCTGTTATTTCTGTCGCAGAAAGAAAACGAATATTCGTAATAAAATGAAAGACCTTGCCGGTCTTTTTGTTTTTTCCTGTTACGAGCCGAAACTCTTCAGGAAGTGTTCTTCGTTGCGTCTCTGTTTTCTTGGAAGAGAATTTTACGATCTCATCTGAAAGGATGGTGAGTGTTTTTGTTTCTTGTTCTTCAAGAGAAAGTGATTCAACCGTCATGAAAGGATGCTTTTCTGCACGAGAAACAAAAAAGATATTCTCACGAAAAAGGTCAACGAATGTTTGCTTTTTATGAATTCCTTGGTCAAAGATGGCGACATGGACCGTTCCATCTTTGTTCTTCGGAATATTCTTTACTACGGGCGGCAATGCAATGTCTTCACTGATACTCGACTGACCTTTGCATAACACAATATGTACAGGAATGCTTCCCGAAAGAGCGACGCTATATTTTACATGTCGGCGATGATCCTCACTTTTACCATTCCGTAAACCATGACGGAGGAGCTTTTCTGCAATGCCTACAAATGTTGAGTCTATTTTGTGTGTTTGGATCTTTGTATTTCCGAAACAGACGTCTTTAAGTTTTGGGTGCTCGAGGAGTGAAGTGAAGATACGCTCAAAATACAAGGGATTCATGCTCTGTAACCGCATGCCAAGAGCCGAATGTTTAATGGAAACATTCTGCATACCAAATAGTGATTGAAATTTCTTTGAAGAAAAAATGGCTTCAAGAACACGCAGAGATACATTGCCTTGGTGAAGTAATGAAAAAAGAAACAATTTGAAAAGTGTTTTTCCGTGGAGTTTCTGTACGGAGTAATCTACTCCCGTCTCGTAAGCGAGCGTGTCCAAGAGTTCATCTGATACTAAATTAATGATCTCGTCTGCATGAATATGCCCTCCCTGCATATATGAATGTTAGGTATTTGCTCATATATTAAGAGGTTTTAAGGACTTTGGACAGTAGTGGGTCGCGACCCGTGTCGTCGTCAGCGTGACGGCGACCGGGTTTTTCTTTTATCTCAACACCGCCTTAATACGACGGACGCCGGCGGAAACGGCTTCTTCTTTCGCGATCTTGATGCCGCCGAGTTGGCCAAGATGCTCTACGTGAGGGCCGCCGCAAATTTCCTTACTGTAATCACCCATGAAATAGACCTTGATCTTATCGCCGAGCGTTGCATATTTGTCACCGAAAAGTCCGATTGCGCCGCGAGCTTTTGCTTCGTCGACCGTAAGCATTTCAAAATGCACGGGAAGATCGAGCTTAATTTGCTCGTTCACGATATCTTCGACGTGCTTGATTTGCTCAGGCGTCATTTTATCGGTATGCGAAAAATCAAAACGCAAGCGCTCAGCAGTAATGTTACTTCCCTTTTGTGCAACGTGATCACCGAGAACGGTTCGCAGTGCCTGATGCAATAAGTGCGTTGCAGTGTGCAACTTCGTCGTTTCTTCGGAATGATCTGCCAAGCCTCCTGCAAACTTTTGCTCTGCTCCTGCACGCGAGAGGTCTTGGTGTTTTCGCATGTAGTCGTCAAACTCCTTTTTAAATTTTAAATCATCTAAACGAAGATTTCGTCTTGCTAACTCTTCTTGAATCATCTCAAACGGGAAACCGAAAGATTGATAGATATCAAATGCCTTCTTAACATCAACTTCATTATAATAAGGCAATTGCTCTCCATCGGGAACGTATTGGATTCCGAGACCAACAAGTTTTTCTACCTCCTTAAGACCCTGCTCGATAGTTTTCGCAAATTTTTCTTCTTCAGCTTCAAGTGCACGCAAAATATCCTCTTTCTTTTCTAAAAGACTTGGATACGCATCGCTGTACTGATCGATGTACGTTTCTGCAACGGCACGCACGATTGCCTGCGCAGCGCCAAGCTTTTTTGCGAATCGCACCGCACGACGAATGAGACGGCGCACAAAATAACCTTGATCCTTATTCCCTGGCAAAACCCCATCACCAATAAGGAACGTTGCCGCACGAATGTGGTCGAGAATCACACGGAAGGCGTACATGTTTTCGCCTTGATACGAACAACCTGAGAGAGCAGTGATCTTCTCTTTTGCTTCACTAAAAATATCTAATTGAAACACATCCGGATCACCGTTGACTGCTGCGGCAATACGCTCCAATCCCCCACCAAAATCTACATTACGCTGCGGAAGCTCGACAAAACCTGTATTTGTTTTTACGTACTGCATAAACACGTTGTTGCCGATTTCCATGAATCGACCGCAATCGCAATTGACGTGACACTTTTCTCCTGCCCAGTTTGAATTCTCGTGATACCTCTTAGATTCGTCTGGATCGAAATCCCAAAACATTTCGGTGTCTGGTCCGCCCGGTTCACCCACGGGCATATTTGCAGGAACTCCCGCACGGCTCCACCAATTCTTTTTTTCTGGATACGAAAAGATTCGTCCGTTGAGCTCGGGACGCATACCAAGTTTTTCGGCATCATCAAGTGCAGCTGCCTCGATTTTATCTTTTGCAAAACAGGCTTTCCAAAGTTCTACCGCCTCTTCGTCCTTCCCGATCCCGATCTCTGGGCTCCCCTCAAAAACGGTGATGTATAAATGTTCCGGGTTCAATCCAATTTCCTTGGTAAGAAAGTCGTACATCCAAGGAATTTGCTCTTGCTTAAAATAATCACCAAGTGACCAATTGCCGAGCATCTCAAAAAATGTGGTGTGGCGATTATCACCCACTTCTTCAATATCTCCCGAACGAAAACACTTTTGACTATCAACAATACGCGTTCCTGCAGGATGCTTTTCTCCAAGCAAATAAGAAATCATGGGTTGCATGCCCGAACCGGTAAATAACGTCGTTGGATCATTGTTGGGAACCAAAGAAGATGATGCAACAACGGCGTGCCCGTGCTTTGCAAAAAAGGCAAGATATTTTTGTCGAATGTCGTTTGTGGAGAGCATACTTATATTTCATGATATCCGAACCGTATCATCATGGTCAAAATTATTCTCTTGAAATAACCACCGATCCTTGACGCAGAACTTCAACAACTCCATCTACTACACGGATAAGCGTGGACGATTGTCGACCGGAAAGATTGCCACCATCCACATAAAAATCCACCGAATCGCCAAAATACGTATGCGCTTCATCAAGCGTATTTACAGGCGGCTGACCAGGAAGATTTGCGCTTGACGTAAGGAGTGGTCCTGTTTTTTGCAAAAATTGTCTGAGACTCTCGTCGGCAACTACACGAAAGGCCGATCGACCTGTTCCTTGATGGAGATACATTCCTTGCTCTCCCCACAAAAGCTCAATACTCACTCCTGGCCAAAATCGCTCGACGGATTGCACGGCATCTTTTGCAATACCCAAAGAAATAATCTGATCCGCATCTGCAGCGATGGTTGTACCAGGCTTTTGCTCCCGATGTTTCAATGCATATAATTTTGCAACTGCAGCTGGATTTGCTGCATCACATACCAAACCATACACGGTATCCGTTGGCAAAACACCCACACCTCCGTTTTTGATGAGGGTGACGAGTTGGTTGTCTGAGATGGAAAGGATGTTCATACTTTGCAAGAAATGTATCCGAAATCACTAAAGACGGTCAAAGCATGAAGCAGAACGATTACGTTCGCTTCATGCTAAAACATACAACTCTCTATAAAAAGACAAAGACGGCTCCACGATGAAGCCGCCACACGGAGCCCAAAGGCTCAGAACCGTCACTGCGCCCGGCACGCCCGGTCGAGGGTGCTGATCACCCCCGCCTGCTCGTCGATGAGCCGGAGGTCGTCGCCGTGACGAACCTCCAGGTCTCCGAGTCGAGCCTGGTTGACCTCGAGGATGACGCTCGCCGCCCAGAGCGAGAGGCCCTGGGAGTTGATGACCTGCCGTTGGCCGGCGATGATCCGGCGGGCATGCCGGAGATCCTGGTTTTTTTCCCGCAGCAGCTCTTGGAGCTGCAGGTTCGCCACCTCCTTCGAGACCACCACTTCGGCGATCTCCTGGCGTCCGGCCTGGAAGCACAGAAGCGAGGCGAGAAGCATGAGGAGGGACAGCCCGACGAAAAAGACCCTGTTCGCCTTGTTTGCCTGAAAATCGTTGAAAAACTGGGTGACTTCGGGCATGAACGACCTCGCAGATTGGGGGTGGAAATCCGGTATCTTCACCTGGCTTTGAACGTGTCAGAACCAGATGAAAAGACAATAAAGTATAGCACAAAAAGCCAAAAAGTGCAATGTGTGGAGGAACAAGTAGTTTTGCGGGGTTGGCAGTTTAGTGGTTTAGTGGGAAATGAATAGGGACGAAAGACGGCAGACGACAGACGGCAGATGGGGGAAGTGAGTGTGTCATCCTGAGGGAGCGCTACGTCGACCGAAGGATCTTTGGAAAAACAAATGGTTATCAGTTGATAGTTTGTGGTTACAAGAAGTTCCTTCGGTCGGCTTGAAATCTCCCTCAGGATGACACATCAATACCCAACTTACTACAATCCAAAAACACCTTTCCCATTTTCGACCGTTTGAGAAGCAACTTCATCGAAGGAAATATTTCGCAAAGCGGCGATGCAAGTGACGGTGTCTGCAACAAAGGCGGGTTCGTTGCGTTTGCCGCGATGAGGAACGGGGGCGAGGTAGGGTGCGTCGGTTTCAACGAGCATGGATGCAAGCGGGATTTGTTTTGCAACTTCTTGTAATGATTTTGCAAACGTTACAATGCCAGAAAAAGAAATAAAAAATCCAAGATCGATGTAGCACATCGCATCCTCAAGTGTGCCCGTAAAACAATGAATGACGCCGCGGCGTGCAAGGCCTCCTTTGGCGATTTCATCAGCAATAAGCTCTTGCATCTCTGCATGTGCATCACGACAATGGATTACCGCAGGTTTGTGATGCAACGAACAAAGTGCGAGATGCGCTGCTGCGGCACGACGCTGTTCGTCTTTTATTTTTTCTGCCGCCTCAACATCTTCCGGCAATCGATAAAAATCCAAACCAAATTCTCCAATCGCCACTACCTTTGGATGAGTGAGATATTGCTGAAGATCGGAAAGGTCGATAGCGCCATCAACTTGCACGATACCTTGATGTGTTTCACCTACGGCAAGCTCGTGCTCGTCATGAAACGCAAGCGGATGAACGTGCGAGGGATGAATGCCAACCGCAGCCCAGACGTTGTCGTATTTCTCCGCAAATGCAACCGCTGCCGCATTTGTTGGCGCAAGTGTCCCCACAGTAAGCATGCCCAGCTCTTTTTGCTGCGCTTGTTCCATAATGCGTGCAACGTCGTCGCCGAATGCAGGAAAGTGGATGTGAGTGTGGGAGTCGAAGAGGTGCATAGCATTTTCGTCATGCCGGACACCGATCCGGCATCCATCGTTTTTAATTATTTTTTCTTGATGCGATGGATCCCGGGTCAAGCCCGGGATGACTAATAGTCTTATTCGATAACAGACAAGATCTGTACTCCGTAGGCGACAACTTGAGAAGAAAGCAACAGTGTACGCATATCGCCGGCTGCAAGAATGTACATCGCAACATAACTTACGCCGAGGATGCACACACCGGCTTCAAGAACTCCCACAGCAGAACCAGCCAAACGATGCAAAAGTCCAAAGCCAGGAATCATCGTAATAAGCCGACGTGCAAGATCGAGCAGTGTGACGACAAGATTCACGAGCGCACTCACAATGACGGCAATAACCAAAAATGCAAACAACAAACCGATGAACGATGCGGAAAGCGGAATCCCCAACGTATCTTCGATCCACCCTACCCCCCACACCCCACACCCAATACTAATCACCAAACTCACCAACCCACCCGCCATACGCACAAATCCTCGTCGCCATCCGGTGATGAGGAATACGCAGGTAACGAGTGCGAAGATGATGTCGATGACGTAGGGCTGCATAGAAGTACGAGACCCTGACGTTAGGAAGGGTCCAGTAAATGAATAAGGAGGGTATGTGACAAATGGGTTTCTTTAATCCTTCGCCGTTGCTCAGAGTCTTATGAGTTAAATCGTTTCACTTGCATCTTCCTTTTTCGGAAACAAAGGTGCTCCATGAATAATTTTTTCTCCAATATACCGCGCTAAAATTTCTTTACTGATATTGGGCATGATGGGATTAAGTGCGTGGACGATAAAACAAATCATAGCCGCAAGTTCTGACAATGTCTTTTTACATGCAACAAGATCGGTTTTTGCGGTTTTGAAGGGTTCTTCGATTTGAATTTTTGCGTTTGCTTGATCGATCAAGCCTTGGACGATTTCAAGATATTTTTTGAAGTCGCGGGATTCGATCGCTTCGTGGAGATTATCGGCGGGTTTGAAACCCGCCGCTACAGACGCTACATTTGCAATATCCAACACACCCTCAAAATACTTATTCGCCATTGCGGCAACGCGGCCAACGAGGTTACCGAGACCGTTTGCAAGTTCGTTATATCGTTCTTCAAGGCGATCTTTTGCAACATCGCCATCGCCCACTAGCGGCAAATCGCGAAGAAGCAAATATCGCGTTGCATCAACACCATAGAGATCAATAATCTCTCGCGGATGAATAACGTTGCCGATGGACTTGCTCATTTTCTCGCCTTCCACCGTAAAAAATCCATGTACAAAAATTTCGGTAGGAAGCGGAAGACTTGCCGAGAGCAAAAACGCAGGCCAATAAATGGCATGAAAACGAACGATGTCTTTGCCAATAACGTGGGTGCGAACATCAGCATTGATCCAAAAATCAGCAAAGGCTTGCGCATCATCTGCAAAACCCAGCGCCGTGATGTAGTTCGACAATGCATCAACCCATACATACATCACCTGACTATCATCCCCCGGAACGGGCACGCCCCAATTTTCTGCGCGCTGCACCGAGCGAGAAATACTAAAATCTTCGAGCTTTTTTGCAAACGCCAACATTTCGTTTCTGCGTTCTTCGGGAACGATCGCCATGACATGCTCTTTCCCATTCCACATTGCCTTACCTTTGGTGAGCAACTCCTCAAAAAATGCTTGATAGTTAGAGAGTTTGAAAAAGTAATTTTCTTCTTTAATCACTTCAACGGGCTTTTTGTGCGTTGGGCAAAGATTTCCTTCGAGCAAATCTTCTTGCGCATAAAACGCCTCACATCCTACGCAATACAAACCTTCATACGATCGCCTATCGATATCTTCGGGCTTGAACATGCTCCACAGCTTTTGCGCACCGCGCATGTGGAGATCGTCACGCGTGCGAATGAAGTGACAAAAAGATTCGTCGAGGTTGAGCGTGTCGCTGAGTTTGCGAAATTCTTCTGCATGGCGCGCAACAAATGTTTCTATATCTTCTCCTGCTTCACGTGCTGCGCGAACATTCTTCAGGCTATTATCATCGCTTCCAAATTGACCGCGCACCGTTTCGCCACGAGACTTATAGTAGCGAAGAAGCGCATCAACTTGAAAAAGCTCAACCGCATAGCCAATGTGCGGTGTTGAATTTACGTACGGGATAGATGCGGTGATATAGCGAGTCATAGGGTGAAGATAGGAAGTTATGAAGTTGGGAAGTTTATGAGAAAGAAATTCCAAGATCTTTGCAAATTTTCTTAGCAAGAAAATCGTTTATTTCTTTATGTCTCGGAACTGTAGATATACGGTCGGTTACCGGATTTAAAAATACACTGTGATTGCCACCTTCACGGAGGAATATACAGCCATGTTTTCGAAGAATTTTAAGAAGCTCCTCACGCTTCACATGTTAAACCATTATTTTTTCCCGTACCACCCTGCCACGAGGACGTTCCTTTTCGATCATTGTGCGATGAACATCTAAAAAAAGCTCAAGGGCTTCTTTTAAATTTTCCTTTACTTCTTTTAAAGTTTTTCCTTGAGTATTCACCCCTGGAACTTCTTCGATCCATCCCAAGTACCATTTCCCTTGTTTTTGATACACCGCCGTGCATTGCATATAGATGTAAGATAACAAAAGAATCTTATTTCTTCAACAAAGAAATGTTCTTCTTGAGCAGTCTTATCATTCGAGCAATGATCCAGAAAATACAGGCCCATAAAAGGGTGTTGAACAAGGCAATAGAGAAGACTCCGCCCCATACACCGGTATCTTCATTCCCGGGATAAAAGCCTATGCTCATAAAGAAAAGTCCGATGACTGCTACGGGTACAATCCAAAGCATGGTGAACCACTCCGCAAAAACAGGATGAAGACTCTGCGAAAGATCAAGAGGATCTGGACGCGTGAAAGGCAAAATGAGCAATAAGAAAAAGATGCACGTCATGCAACTAGAAAGTAGGAAAGATTTTGTAAAGAGAGAAAGGTGTTTCCAAAATGTGAAAAACTTTTCACATATGCTTTGAAGAATGTTTTTCATGCTCATACTCGCTTCTTGTTATCTGTCGTGAAACCGATGACGCGTTTCTTGTCATCAACATCATACTGAATAATCTTCTTAATTGCGTCAAAAACAATAATATCGACATTGTCACGCATATACTCACATAGGCGAATGAAGGTACGCATGAATTGCACATTGACCGCAACCGCACGTTTACTGCGAAGAACGCTGGAGAGCATTGCGATCCCCTGTTCGGTGAAGGCTAGAGGCATCTTGCGAACTCCTCTTTGAACTGATTTGGAAGTCACAAATTGTGACTTCCACCAATTCGTTTCTTCTTTTTGGAATTGAAACATGAAATCATCAGGAAAACGATCGATATTTCTTTTTACCGCTTGATTTAGAGACTTTGTAGAGACCCCATATAGTTCCGCAAGATCTCGATCGATCATGATTTTCTTACCTCGCAAAATTAGAATCTTCTTCTCTATAACTTCAAAAAGAACGGGTGACTTCTCGCTCTTTTTTATGAAAATTTTCTTTTGTATTTTTTTCTTCATATGTTCTGGGTATCACAATTTGTGACATCAAAGTTTACATTCTCGTTTTGGGCGCAACAACAATAACAAACTCTCCTTTGGTACTTGTTTTTGCAAACTGCGCAAGAATTTCTGATGCAGTGCCGCGGTAGATGGTTTCGTGGAGCTTGGTAAGTTCGCGACACACGCAGAGCTTTCGATCGAGCGCAGCAAGTGATTCGATTGCTTTTTCAATGCGATGCGTTGCTTCGTAGAGCACGATGATGTGTGCGATGTCGCCTAATTCTTTAAAAAATGTTTCGCGTCCTTTTTTTTGCGGAGGAAATCCTACAAAGGTAAAACGTGCCGTAGGAAAACCACATACTGAAAGCGCTGTAGCAACTGCGGAAACTCCCGGAATAGGAATTACTTGCACGCCTGCGGCAAGTGCATCTGCAACAAGCATACCTCCTGGATCGGAAATGCCCGGCGTTCCCGCATCCGTTACCAGCGCCATGTTTTTTCCGGCGACAAGATCGGCGACAATGAGACTGCGCTTGTAATCGTCGGTATGTTCGTGAAAGGTGTGCAGCGTAGGCGTAATGGCGAGCATGCTGCAGAGCTTTGCCGTTACCCGTGTATCTTCGCACAGCACCACATCAACAGAAGCGAGCGTTTCTTTCGCTCGCTCCGTGATGTCACCACGATTGCCAATAGGTGTTGCAACGATGTACAGCACACTATTCATTTGGCAAAACTTCAATCGTTGCACCGCTGGTATTTTCACCTTCTATGGATGTACCTGTTGAAGGATCAATCGTCGTTTCGTTTGCGGATTTCTTTTCGTCAAAAATAAATTCTGAACCCATGAGTGTTGCTTTGGGGGAAAGTGCATCCGCGGCAAAGGTGTACAAGCGAACTGCAGGAAGAGCTTCGAGTTGAGAACCTGCAAGCACTCCCTCAAATGCCAATCCGTCAGCCATCCACAACGATCCCGTTTCCGCATCAGTAAACGTATTTGCATCTTTGCGCGATAATGTAAGCATTTGACCATTCAACGTGCAGTTGAATATTTGCGTATATGTTGCTGCATGTACTCTGAGCCCTACTGCACACGCATCTCCCACTTGTACGCTTGGCGTGGAGTCAAGCAAAGAAACGGTATTAATAAACACCGCATCGCCTTCGGGAAGCTGCACAAGATATGCAGGCTCTTTTGCACGAACAGGAATTGTTGAATGATTAACGGGGAAATACACGCCAGGAGAATTTTCGTAATTGCCGTAAGGATGACGCGTGTAATCGCGAACGTAACCAGTGTCGATTGAAAGAACAGAACCAGGCGTTGGATATAGTGATGACACCATCCGCTCCATCTTCCATTCTCCCCACGTCATAAAAGCGGATGGAAGAAGAGCGAGAGAACCGAAAAATGCGTCTTCATTTGTACTTACCACAGGTTTTCCAAGAATACCTGACCAGAGCGTATCGGTTCCTTCTTGTTTTAAAAAAACGTCATTATTATATTCTTGTCCACTTACCACAAAACGCATGTCATCGGTAGGAAGCTCGTACACTGCCGCAGCACCCGTAAGCGGACCGTAGTACACCAAAATGGATTTTCCGCCGAGCGTGTCGTGAACCACCTCGTGCCAGTTCATGATTTGCACAGGATAAAAACGATGCTCACCATTTATTTCAACCGCAATACCGCCAAGGTCATCCGCAATAACTTCATCAGCTTCATCAATACTCACGGTTTTTGGATGGGTAAGTGCGGGAATATCACCCTCGACAATGCCCGAGCTGTGGATTTCGTTCGGAGGAACGAGATACGATTTTCCTTCAAAAGAAAAAGGCTCTGCGTACCATCCACCATCAATACGCGCCGCATTAAGCCGATCTAGCTCTCGAGCAGCAAGAAGTTGTTTCCCTGCGTAAAAAAACGCACCGAGAAGAAGGGCGACAAGAGCGACGATGAGGTATTTTTTTCTTTGAAGAGTCATAGTTTAGATCACAAGATCCTGAGCTCGGCGAAGGATCTAGAGAATGAATGGGAAGTAATGTGACAAACTGGTTCGATGGATCCTTCCTATCGTCAGGATCTTTCCAACTACTCTACCACTACTTCCCCATTCCTTCTACCCATTTCCACAAGGTCCGCACGCCGTAGCCGGTTGCGCCTTTTTGCAAACAGACGCCCATGGGCTTTTCGGCAAATGCAGGACCTGCAATATCTAAATGCGCCCAAGGCATTTCTCCTACAAATTCTTGCAAGAACAATCCCGCCGTAAGCGCTCCCCCGTATCGCGACGTTGGGATATTGCGCAAATCTGCAACATCGCTGTGCACCAATTCTTTATAGCGTTCTTCAAGCGGCATCTCCCACAATTTTTCGCTCGCATCTTTTGCACTGCGCAAGAGTTCTTTTGCAAGCACTCGATCATTGCTCATCAATCCCGCAATTTCCTCACCCAGCGCCACCATGCACGCGCCGGTAAGCGTCGCTACATCAACCATCGCATCCGGTTTATCGCGCAAAGCGTACGTCATCGCATCGGCAAGCGTTAAACGACCTTCGGCATCAGTGTTTAAAATTTCAATCGTTTTTCCTGACATCGAACGCACAATATCTCCTGGCCGAATAGCTTTGCCGGACGGCATGTTTTCTGTTGCCGCAATGTATCCTTTAATATGCACACGAGGACGCAGCTTTCCCAAAATCGCAAACAAACCAATAACTGCGGCAGCACCTGCCATGTCGCACTTCATAGTCATCATGCCGTCTGCGGGCTTAAGCGAAAGGCCGCCCGAATCAAACGTAACACCCTTCCCTACTACAGCAACCGTTTTCTTTGCCGCACGAGGTGAGGTATAGGAAAGTGTGATGAACTTTGGTTCACGATCGGCGCCCTGTGCAACGGCGAGATATGCACCCATGCCAAACTTTTCGCACTCTGCACGTTCGAGCACCTTCACTTTAATGGTTCCTCCGGATTCTTTTGCAATTTCTTGCGCCGCCTCCGCCAAGCGCTGGGGCGTCATGTCGTGCGCAGGGATGTTTACCAGATCGCGCGCAATGTGCACGCCCGCCATAACCGCAAGCGTGCGATCAACCACTTTACGGAGTGCAAGCGTCATGCGGCTATCAGCAAGCAAAAGATCTACCTCTGCAACACACTTTGCACTGTTTTGTTTTTTGTAGGCATCAAACGCATAGTTTGCAAGCATCAAACCGGTGACGCACGATTCTACGGCATCAGCAGTTAATTCTTTTGCAGAAAAATCTACGGCAATAGTTCGCAATCCCATTTTGCGTGCAACTTGCACGGCCGTTCCTCCCATATCACGCACCGCATCTAAAAATCCTACAGAACGTTTTTCGCCTACACCAATACACAACAATGTATCGGCACCGTGCCCCTCGGGAGCCGGGAGTGCGAGCACTTGCCCCGCCTTGCCCGTAAACTCCTGCATCTTTGCCAAACGCTCTGCTCTGCGCAACGATTCCGCAGCAAGAACCGGGATGCTTGCGAGCCCTTTTCCAAAAAATACCGGTACCACCAATACTTCCGCACCGCTTTGAGAAAGACGCCCTTTTGAAACCGCAATATGCATATGTCTCAGTTTTGGCGGAGTTTTTTTGATTCGTCAAGGACTTTTCCCCATAAAATTTGGCAAATATTTGACCAGAATGGTAAGAAAGGGTAGTATTTTTTCGAAATTAACGAGAAGGCTAGTTGGGCTAGGCGGGCTAGGTATAAACTTTTACCCAGCCTTCTAGCCTCACCAGTCCACTTCAAACTTCACCTCTTCATTACTTGATAACTCTCACCTATGCCCTCCCGCCATCATCTCTCTCGCAAAGGCAAAAATGCTGCTTTTGCCATCGAACGTGTAGACGGATTTGCAAAGCGCCGCAAGGCCAAGGCAATCCGCATGCGCAAACTTGAAACTGCAGCTGCAAAATAAGAATTTCCCCCGTCGCTCCGCAATGGAGTTATGGGGGAAATTTTTTATCCCGATTTTTATCTTGCGTCACGATGCAACATTTGTTATCCTAGGCCCGGTTACAATACATGCCGAAATATATTTCTAGGGAGCTTTCCCCGTAAATGTATAAACACAAGACCCTTCCGGGGTAGCTCAGCGGCAGAGCGAAGGACTGTTAATCCTCAGGTCGAGGGTTCGATCCCCTCCCCCGGAGCCATGAGTGAACGTGTGTGGTGTCCCACATGCGTTCAGTCAAAAAACCACTACGAAAGTAGCGGTTTTTTGTTACCCGCTTGGTTTATCTGGTTCGGTAAAAAGTTCGATACCCAGGTGTACGCTTATGATAGGGCTGGGACGAGGAACCGGACGAAAGCACTGTTTTGAGTATATTCCCGAATGAAGTTGATGGTTCGATCCCCAGGCATAGGCTCTAACCCCTACCAGCACAGAATTAGCGCAAATTTGATACGATGTGTTCGGATATGAAAAATAATGCCCACCTCGGTGAAACCAAAGAAAGGCGATTGAAGCGATTTGAAGATGGCGCCCCCGTTGAAATTATAGAGACCTTAATTAACTCAATCCACAATTATTTCAACAATGAGATTGGAGCAACTTTTGCTAATCCGAAAAATCCACAAACTGCTCTGATGATTTTAGGGGTACATTCTGTTGCCTTAACTATTGCCTTTGGGTTTTTTGATAAACAAGGCTCGCAGGGGTATCGCTTATTTTTGGAGAACTTTGTCGATGGCGATACACATGACACAACGTTTTCTTCGATTGCGACCGAGATTCATGAATGGCGCAATGTTTTGGCTCACCGTTGGCTAAATGCCGCAGGTCATGAGTTCTCTTATGACTTTACGATGAAACAGGGTTGGAGAAAGGAAGGTGAAGTAACCCTTTTAAATCCCCAGATTTATCTCGATCACTATTTGAAGGCATTCAAAAGTGGAGGAAAGATTTACAAGTACGACAAAATTTTGACAACGGACGCACTGTTGCTGGGAGCGAAGCAAAGGTTCATTTCGAAGTATATTGATTTGGCATAATTTTTCTGATGGAAATTACATAAATTATGTCAGACATAAAGATTCAAACCTCATCCGATATCTCATTCTCAAGAAATTTTAGCGTTGACGACCTCGATGCAATGAGTAAAAACTTTGATCTGGTAGGCTCCCTGATGTCGCTACAAAAGCTCGGAGCCCTCATGGGCAATCAAGTTTGGGTGAATGTCAATCTTGAATTTGAATTCTATTCTTCGGAAAAGGTAAAACTGCGTACCGGAATGCTCACAAGGGACTTTCTGGCTTTTGCTGCCAAGCGGATACTTCTAAATTGCCAAAAGCAAGATCGTCAATTTAACGACTTCGACTTAACTCAATTTATCTATTCGTATGGAAATCTTGAGGATGGAATCCAAAAGTTGAAAGGCGAAACATTAAAAGAGGATGGGTGGCTTTGGATTTTGAGGTCAACCTATCATCAATGGCATTACCTCAGGCATTATTCCGGCATCATCGGAAGATATCATTGGATTTTTACAAAAGTTTTTGAAAAAAATCCTATTTTAGGGGAAAAGTTGAATCTCGCTTTAGGAATGGGGCTTTTCGATGCCATGAAGATAGGTACGTGTATATACGCAAATTACTGCCCCCGAGCTGGCGAAGGTTTTGCGGATTCATTTTTAATGGATAGCTATACAAATACTTCCATTGAGCAGTTAAAACCGCTATTAACGGAAAATAATATACTGAAGTTATTCGGCATATTTGCGGTCACGCAGAAACAATTTCAGGATGAAAGTAAGAAGTACGAACTTACTGACTCATTGTTAAAGAAATACGAGTTTAATGCGCTCAGACGATTCCCGGTAATCCGTACGGAATTGGAAAAGAAAAACGAACAGTACATTATTCCATCCCAAGCAGACTTCCTATTCGGAGTCTTTGAAGGGCTATATTACGTTTTACTTGATAGGCTTGATGAGGAAAATAAATCCATTCTCTATCGAGACATCGGCAGTGTTTTTGAAGATTACATCGGGGCACTTATTAAAGACTATGGGATCGAATCTCTATCATCCTCAAAAATCATCTCTGAAACGACTTATAGTGTGGGAAAGGATTTATGGAAGAGTGCTGACTGGCTTTTGATATCGGATGAATTTATTGTTCAAATTGAATGTAAGAAACGGAAAATAGATAACTACTCCAAGGCAGGTATCCAACAAGAAAATGGGCCAGGCATCGATAATCTATTGAATGATTTGGGGCAGGAATTGGATAAGCTCGTAAAAAAGGAGAAACATCTTCGAGAAGATAAAGTCCAAGGTATACCTTACAAGGGTCAGAAGGTGGTTAACTTGATCGTATTTTTAGATGAAATGTTCTCGATTAACAGGTACGCTCGTGAAAAACTGAAAGAAAGAATGACGGAATCATCCAATGATTTCTATGTTTTTGGCTGTTGGGAATTCGAGCTCATTTGCCAGCATTCAAAGAATAAGAATCAAAGCATTGTTCAATCCATACTCGATCAGGTATCTGGAAAGACAGATATCTACAAAGTAGATTTTCTTGATCGTGTTTACAATGCCTTTTTCAGCAACCTTTTAAAAGGTAATGTCGATATAGGAAAGTAATATGGATCCAATTAAAATGATAGAAAACGAACTGCGGAATCTGATCCACGATGTTTTATCAGATAAGTTTGGCGTTTCTTGGACTGACAATAAAGATGTTGGACTGGTTGAGGAATGGTCTGGCTATAGAGCTTTGCAAGAAAAAGCTAAATCCGACAGATCAACCAGAGGAGATGTTGCTATTTATGATCTGCCATTGGCATACTCCGAGTTCTCGCATCTAAAAACTCTTCTCGCAAAACATAAGGCTTTATTTGAAGAAGTTTTCAAAGAGTGGGAAAAGACGATGCAGTATCTCTCTGTAGCGGAAAATTTCCGCAACGCGCTAGCACACAACAGAGATATTACCCCGACTCAACAGCAATTGCTGATTGGTATTGCTGGTGAGATTACAGATGACATATACCTTTGGCGTATAGGAACTAGTACAGCGATAAAAGAAACCATTATTGAATTCAGAGACTACATTCCCACGGAAGATAAAATGGAGGACGAAGTTTTACAAACATCCAAAGCTTTTTTGGCTAATTTGAACAATCTGGTTGTTGATGCCTTGAAAAAGAGCGGCTTTGACGATAAAAAGATAGTTGAGAAAAGAGAAGAATTCGTTTCTAAGATCACTGCACCGCAGATTTCGGTGGATACGCACACATCACCTAAGGGTCAACCAAATTCTCAGCAAAACGGAGTTAAGTGCAAAAGTTTCATCACCAGCATTCGCTATAAGCCAGCGTGCAAAGTGGATTTAAATTCGATCCTAACTTGCTTCGGTAGGCAATACTTTTCAATTCAGTTTGTGCTTAACAAACCCATAAATGTCGATTCGTTGGTTCACTGGTCTGTAGAAAAAGCAGGTCTAAATCCTGGTAGCACCGTAAAAAGTGGAGGCGCTTTCGATAACGTAGATTACAAACTTTTGAACGGAAAGTTGAGAATTAACGTTTCAAGATCGGGTAGCATTTGCCTTACCTGCGAAGATCCAGAAAGTTTTTGGTTCCCGCACAGAATTATTTCACCAGATCATCTATTTGGTTTTGTACTTGGGAACATTACGCCTAGAGCCATGATGCATCTCCATCAACGGTCATTTCTTTCTCTTAGCACGATTGGTGATAGTTCCTCCAGTGATTGTTAGCTCAGTTCGAACGTGTCCCAGTAAATCTCGTTTTTCCTCTTTTGTCCCTTCTTTAAGGATGTATTTTGCACATGCATATACGTCGATGTCTGGCATGATTTCGGCAACTTTTGCGGTTGCAATGTGACCACCGAGACTCGAGATCATCTTGGTTAGTCGATCTATTTCCTCTTTAATCCGCGCGACAGCGGCGAGTTCATCGATGTCGACGCTCTCAATGATTTTACAAAGCTGGCTCAATAGCTCTTCTTCTCGAATGTACGGCTCCTTACAGCCGGTCACCCAGCGTTTCATGCATCCGTAGTAAACGTATCGCTTTATCGTGCCGTCCTTCAAACGCTTCTTCTTTTCCTCAGCACTGATTCCTGAATTACAGTTTCCACATTTAAACATTCGTGTGAATCCGAATTCGTGTGTTCCTGGCGGTACCCGTGTTCCTGTTACTTTCATGACTTCCTGAACCCGCTCGAACACATCTTTTGTTATTAACGGCTCATGTTTTCCCTGATACCACTGACCGCTCTTCTGCGGAAATTCGTATCGACCCGTGTAGAAAGGGTTATCCATCATGCGATAGATCATACTCAGCGAAACATTTTTTCCTTTGCGCGTGGTGAAGTTTTTTTCTTTCATATAGTTCTGGATATTGCGTCCCGTCCAACCTTCGTATGCAACCTTATGGAAGATCTCTTTAACCATCGGTCCACGCTCGGGATCCATGAAAATTCTACGGGCACCCTTTTCTGCATATTTGTCATGGAGATAGCCGAGCGGTGACATATTCGGTCTGTAGCCCATCTCTACTTTCGCTCGGAAGCCTCGCTTCACGTTTACGCCTTTGTTATCGTTTTCCAGCTTTGCTTGACCGCACATCATCATGAGCATGAACTTGTCACTTGGTGAGTTGGTGAATCGGGGTCCATGCGTTCTGATTTCTTTAAGCAAGCCTTGATCCATCAAGTCGACGACCGTACCAAGATCACCAGCGTTACGACTGATACGATCTGCTGCCCATGTGAGGATTCCATCGAATTTCTTTTCACGAATGTCTCCTATTAAACGATTAAACTCTGGGCGTGACCCAGAGCTTTTTGCGGAGTGACTTTCTCGACGAACTTCTATAACGCTCAATCCATCTCTCACTGCTAATTCCATAACCTCTTTAACCTGACTCTCAATCGATAAGGCTTGCCGTTCATCGTCCTCGGACGATTTTCTTGCATAAAGGCAGTAGCGGATTGGTATAGCCTGCGTTTCGTTATTCGTATTTTGTCCGTACATAAGATTTGGTTACTCCTAATACCCACACACTACCGCGTCTGTCCCGGGTGCCTAGTCACGACCTGTAGGTAAGCTGTAGGTAACTAATTGATTAAAAAACGCCAATATTTGCTAGTATTAGGTCAGATTATTCTACTTTCCTGGGCATGAACAATTATGTTGCTCCTGTGGTCATTTTCTGATAAAATTCGAGGGAATATTTTTCCTATGGCAACTTCTCGAATCATCGATAATCACCGACAGTCACTTCTTGCTGCATTTCAGGAGCTTGCCACTAAACACGAAGAAATCTCGATCGCTACTGGCTATTGGGATCTCCCCGGTACAACGCTTGTTTTACCCCAACTAAAGGACTGCAAGAAAATCCGTTTGCTTATTGGTCGCGAACCTCTCATTCCCCGATACCAATTAAAAAAACCCGAGGTCGACTTTCCCGATAAGGATTTTTTCTCAGACTTGGAACGTCTTGAACACAATGAAACTTTTAGAGAGTCCGTCGTTACAATCAAAGATTTAATCGCAAAAGGCGTACTTGAAGTTAGGGTTTATAAAGAAGAATTCTTCCACGCGAAGTGTTATATTTTTGGAAACTACGAATCCCCTGAAGCGGTGGGCATTATTGGCTCATCTAACTTCACGAAGAACGGCTTGACCGCCAATACCGAACTCAACGCACTCGAAGCCGATCATCGTATCGTTACTTACACTCCACGCGTCGAAGATCAGGAGGTCGGTCACCTCGCATGGTTTGACCAATTTTGGAATAAGTCTCTTCCGTGGGATCAATCGTTTACCGCGATTATTTCCCAATCTTCACATGGCGACATGCTTTTTACGCCATATGAGATGTACATCAAAACTTTGTACGAAATTTATAAAGAGGAGTTGGAAGACGAAGATTTGAAGGAAACCACCCGTGGAACATTTACCCTGCACGATTTTCAAATGAAAAACGTTCACGGCCTCATGCGTCGGTTACGGAAGCATAAGGTTGCAATGCTAGCTGACTCGGTAGGATTAGGAAAAACTATCACGGCGATTGAGGTCATTAAGCAGTATAAAGAATCCGGCTTGCGTGTTGAGATTATTTGTCCGAAATCTCTTACCGTGCAATGGGAGAAACAAATGGCGACCCAAAGGATGGATGGCTCTACGCCTATCACGTTGCAAAATCCTCGCGAGATTGAGCGCAGACAAGGTCTTGATTCAATTGCTGCCGTTGGATTATTCGTGATTGATGAATCGCATAACCTTAAAAGTCGTTCCGGAAAACGCTTCAAGCAAATCACTGAATGGATTGGCGCGAATCCAAAAGCTCATGTCTTGCTTTTGACTGCCACACCAATTAACAACCAGCTCTCCGATATCACCAACCAAATCTTGCTTGCGTGCCGAGGAGAAGCAGGTCTTCTACGCTTTGCCGTGCCAGATAAAAAGAACAAGCAGACCACAATCGTTGACTTCAATCAGGCAGTAGAAAATCTTGCACGCTCAATTAAACGAGATGCCGAGGAAGGAAAGTCGATTGATTTCGGGTATGTTCGAGCAACCATGTCTCCGATCCTCCGTGAGTTCGTTGTCCGTCGAACACGCCAAGGGATTGAGAAGGAATACGGTGGACTTGTAGATGATCAGGGTGTTCTACAAACATTCCCCAAAGTCGTTCCAGATGTTCGTACATACCGGTTTAACGAAGAGGTTGCAAAAAGAATTCGAGACATCACCACTGATTCGGTCGATCTAGACTCGCTGTACTCTTTGACGATTAGCGATATCGTTGATGCCACTCAGCGGCTCACACATCCGATCGATCAGATAAGTAACGCGCAATCCTCAGGTGAGACAGCGGATGTTACTTCTCCCATCGCCTTAATTTATCGTACGATCCTTCTGCTCGGTTTCTTGCCCTACCGTTGGCAGATGTATCAAACAAAATTTTACGGAAAGACCCGCGAAGAAATTAAGGAAATGAAGCTTTCGAGCGATGAACGAAACAGTTTGTTCTCTCAGCTTAGTATCTACGGCATTCTCCGTACGATGTTCCTGAAACGTCTCGAATCTTCGGTCAGCGCAATTCATTCATCGCTGGAGACTTACGATCACAAGCTCGAGATCTTTGAGCGTGGGTTACGCCAAGGGAAAATTATTACGTTAACGAACATTGATGAAATCGACGAAATCCTTGGTGACGTTGAGGATAAAGATGCGGAAGAAGTTGAAATGCCTGAGGAATTCATTCACGACACAATCGATGAAAATAATTACGTAGTCAATGCGCTCAAAGCCGACGTTGCAAAGGAACGTGAGTTAATTGATTTGCTTCGTCAGCAATTAGTCGTCCTTCACGAAGACGACTCAAAACTCAAGACTTTTATTGGTCTCATTGAGGATCTTGCAAAGCGTCAACCAGCTGGTAAAAAAGTCCTTATTTTCTCCTATTACGCTGACACGATTAATTATCTGCGTGAAGTGGTTGAAACGCGTACGAATGTCGTAAATAAAGATAACGCTGCATTTTTATCTTCAAATAATCGAGAGGATGCAGAATCGCTTGCGGGTCGATTCTCTCCTGTCTCCAAACAACACGCACTGAAGGATGGAGAAAAAGAATTATCCTATCTTTTTTCGACCGATATCTTGTCAGAAGGACAGAATCTTCAAGACTGCGGCATTCTTGTGAACTATGACCTTCACTGGAATCCCGTTCGTATGATCCAGAGAAACGGTCGAGTGAATCGTCTTGGAACATCATTCAAGGATGTCTACATTTATAACATTTCTCCAGAGGGACAATTGGACGAATATCTGCGTTTGGTCGCACGCCTTGAACGAAAGATCGATCTCATTCGTAACACTATCGGTACGGACACTCCAGTGCTCGATGAAAAAGCGAATCCGATAGAGTTCGTTGATTCTTGGAAGGACGTTTACAGTAGTGATGTCGAGGCGCGCATGGAAGCGATTCAAAATGCTGAGGGCGAAGCTGATTTCTTGCTCGCCGAAGATGAGTTTGTTTCAGACTTGAAGAGATTCCATCACGATCCAAATCACACACCAGAACAGAAGGCGGAAATATACAATATTCCAAAAAGGAAATGGGGGGTGATGCCGACCGCGACATCTCGCGGTGACGAACGCCCCGATATCCTCTCACTCGTTTCTCTTCAAAGCTCTTCTGAAGTTACCCTTGGCTATGCTTTTGTAGCCATGAATAGAGATGGACGCGAAATGCACCACGTGCCTCAACTACAGGCTCTTGAATGGCTTCGTTCAACAATTCAACGGAGCAATGAACGTCAAGCTGATCACATCAGTGCTGATCGGGTTAATCTCTTAGCCCGCGCGAAGGAAGCCGCAGAGGCTTATCATGATGACGAAGTGGTCATCGCTCCTGTTGGACAACAAGGAGACGTTCTTCGGATCATGTACGAACTTCATTTTTCGCAAGACGATCTTGATGTTGTACGAATGGCATTTGGTACGAAGAATGTCCTTGCTCGTGAAGATATGAAAAAGTGTGTGCGTCGTATTGTAAAAACAAAGAATGAAAATGGTTCGGTCCTACAAGACGTTCAAACGATTCTTGATATTGCCCGAACACTTCAACGTAATATTGACCGTGTTGAGCGGCCTAACGGGGCGGAACCGCTTCTGATGTATGCCAGAACAAACGAATAACCCCAATCAGCTACTTCGGCAGATCGATAATGCCCTACACTCGCTTGCTGCAAATCATTCCTTCCAAGGAACGCAGGCGGTGATTAACGCTGTCATCGCTCTTCTTGGTGTTTCGGGCGAACCTGACGGCTGGAGGTTATTTAGCGATTCAGCGGGAAAAATTCGCTCGAATGGTCACTGGTTCATGCCCGCCGATGGTTATGCTGACCGACGGGCAGTCTACGAAGTGGCTAAGGGAAATGATCGAAAACTCGACTTTAAAACTTACTGGGTACAGAACACGAATAAATCCGTCATTCATTGGGTGACAGCGATTACACCTAACTTCGAAGATGCGCCCTGGCTTGCATCAGAAAATGTTGGTATAGATTTCGTCATTCCAGAAAAAGCTGATCGGGTTTTCGTTGTCTTAAGCAAAGAACATGCTTTACGTGTTATCGAGTTGCGCGACCGTCTTTCTCCAACTGCTTCCGAGATTTTTTCAAAATGGACTCAGCCTTTTAATTTTTCGAACAAAGCGCAACTCCATCAAATACTTTGGGATAGCTTTAACTTTGAGGCAATAAATAAAGTCTTTTACAAGACGATCAGCTCATTCTTTACAGAGCTCAAACAACATCTCCTTTCAAAATCAAAAGACCTGTTTGATGATCATTCGGCGGCTTTATTCGTAAACCGTCTTATTGGTCGCATCATCTTCTGTTGGTTCATTGATAAAAAAGGAATTCTAAATACAGAAGTTAATTACTTTCAAACAAATGGTTTAGCCGCATCTGAACATTATCGCACAAAACTCGAAACATTATTTTTCAGAATTCTTAACACACCAGTTGACGAACGTATCAGTGGACTGGATATAAAAACTCCATTTCTCAACGGAGGTTTGTTCGAGGCAAAAACTGGCGACCATGAGGGTGATGTCCGCGTTTCTTTTCCGGCAGATTATTTTGATCGTCTCTACGAATTTCTTCGCCGCTATAACTTTACGACCGATGAGTCCTCAAGTACGTTTCAGCAGGTAGCAATTGATCCTGAAATGTTGGGTCGTATTTTTGAAAATTTGCTCGCGGAACAGATCGAAGAAACCGGAGAACAGGCTCGCAAGGCGAAGGGTGCATTCTACACCCCCCGGGAGATCGTTGATTACATGTGTAAGGAGAGTTTACGAGAATATCTCCGATCTAGGATTCCTGAAACGACGGATCGTGACGAACAACTTGCAAAGTTACTTGATAAAAAACCACATGAGTTCCGGGATCAGCAACGGAATTATCGGGGAGACCTTAAACCGTATAAGCACGACATTCTCGAAGCTCTAGAAGAGCTTACGGTGCTCGACCCAGCTTGTGGATCGGGTGCTTTTCCAATGGGCATGCTCCAGCTTCTCCTGGAAACATACGATCGCTTGGAAAGCGATTATGATCCCTACAAGAAAAAACTAACGATTATCAAAAATAACATTTTTGGCGTTGATATTGAGCCGATGGCGGTAGAGATCGCCCGTCTTCGTGCTTGGCTTTCAATCATCGTTGATGAGGATGTATCAGATGGTCGTATTGAGCCATTGCCAAACCTTGATTTCAAGTTCGTCTGCGCGAATTCATTGATGCCACTTGACCATGCTGAAGGACTTTACGACACACTCAAAGAAGATCAGCTCATAGAAATTCGTGACGAATATTTCCGAGCAAGAAAGCATTCCCGAAAGCAGGAATTACGGGAAAAATTTGAAACCCTCGTTAAAGGAAAAAACGGAATGGACGGAATGTTCTCTTCGGATAGAGAAAAGCAACTAAAAACCTATCAGCCATTTAATGCTGAAAATACGGCTACATTTTTTGATCCACAAATAATGTTTGGAATTGAAAATGGATTTGGAGTGGTTATTGGTAATCCGCCCTACGTCCAGCTTCAAAAAATGAAGATATCTGAGGTACAGCGTGCAAGTTATGCAAGCGTTTACTCAACGTATGAGAAACGAGGGGATCTATACTGTCTTTTTTATGAACGTGGTGCCAATCTTCTTTCCAAGGGTGGAATCATTTCTTATATCACTTCAAATTCATGGCTAAGAACTCTTTACGGAAAATCATTGCGTAAATTCCTGGTTACAAAAGCCGACCCATTTATTCTAATTAACATCGAGAATGCACAAGTTTTTGAAGCGGCCACTGTCGAAGCCTGCATCTTTTTTGCTCGCAAGGGTTCATGGCAAGGGAAACTAACAGGTGCCGTGCTAACAAGTGAGCAACACGAACGAACATCGCTAGCAAATTTCGTAGAAAAAAACTCAGTCAACATTGAGAAGCTTGATGAGCAGAACGGATGGCTTGTCGGCAACGAAGATTCACAAAATCTCAAACAAAAAATAGATGACATCGGCAAGCCAGTAAAAGAACTTGGAATAAGAATAAACTTCGGCATTAAAACAGGATATAATCAGGCATTTATTTTTGGCGGAACTGTACGTGAAGAAATAGTTAGAGAAAATCCTCAATCTGCAGAATTGATTAAACCTATATTGAGAGGAAGAAACGTTCAAAAGTTCTTTTATGAGTTCGGTGATGAGTGGATGTTTGTCATTCCATCTGGATGGACTGATTTACACCGAGGAGATATGAATCCCGAAGAATTTTTCAAGACGCAGCACCCCTCTATTTATAGCTATTTGCAACATATTGGTGCTACGGTTAAAGCAAAGGGAAAGGGGTTATACGACCGTGAGGATCAGGGAAAATACTGGTGGGAATTGCGTTCGTGCGATTACTACGATGATTTTGTTCGTCCAAAAATAATTTGGGGGGAGCTTTCCGATGAGCCAAAATTTGCTTTCGACGATCAAGGGTATTTTGCTGAAGCAACCCTCTTTATTCTCACCGGCGAACATCTTAAATTCTTAGTAGCAGTTCTCAATTCGGCTTTGGGTAAATGGTATTTTGAGCAAATTTCCACTACTTCTGGAATGGGGACGAACCGATGGAAGAAATATAAAATTGAAATTCTTCCAGTTGTAGTTCCTAATGACAAAGATGAGTCCGAATTGATCTCATTAGTTGATCGGCTTACTGATTTGAGAAAAGATCATGGAAGCTCTGATGTGGCACATGGCTTAGAGAATGAAATCAATGAAAAGATATTCAATCTTTACGGAATCACGGATAAAGAAAAACGGATTATAGAGGGTTCGGGACAGTCAGCTACGCCTTTGCAAATATGAAGATAACGAATCTTGAACAACGAACGCTCGGCGAATTGTTTCGCAACCAACAACATACCTACGTGATTCCGGACTATCAGCGTCCGTATTCTTGGGGCAAGAAAGAGATAGAGGAATATATCGACGACGTTCTCGATGCGTATCGTCGCCAACACGCGGAATATTTCCTTGGCTCATTCATTTTGATTGAGAAGGACAAAGGTCGCGAGTTCGATATCGTTGACGGTCAGCAACGATTTACAACGACCAGCATTTTTCTCTCGGTCATGCGAGATCTGCTCGCAAAGGATGGGAACGTGGTCGCGACAGAAATTCAATCGACGCTTCTTCATCGCGGAAGCCTGCCGACGCTCGTAACGCGACAGCAGGATCGAACCGCCTACGAGCACGCCTTCCTGAAGGAGAATCCTGAAGTCTCCCAAGATCTCGAACGCCTACCAGAATCGTTTTCAATTGCGCGGACGTTATTCCGTGATCGTCTTGCCGCGTTCGTCGCAGACGCAGGAAGCCTCTCTGATCTGCTCTCCTATGTTCTTGATCGCGTCTCGGTCGTTCTTATCGTCACTGCCGACTTGAACGCCGCCTACACCATTTTTGAACGTATCAACTATCGCGGGCAGGAACTTGCCGCGAAGGATCTGCTAAAGAACTATCTTCTCAACGCGCTTTTTCAGGAATTGAAGGGACGTGAGGCGGACGAGGTACGCGTACAAACGCTTTTCCAAAGAGAGTCGGGAACGTTTCTTTCTTTGTGGCAACGCGCCGAGGATGCGGAACTCGACATGGACGAGTCGCTCATACTCCACCGCGAGGCGGTGACGGGACAGCGCACGAAGCGCGATCTTTTCAAGGAGATTACCAATCTCATTCTCGACGCCAAGCTCGATGCTATCGAATTTCTGCACGATTGGCTCAAGACCGTTGACGCGTATACGTCGCTCACGCAAGGCTCTGTTTTTGATACGCTCGCGCCGTCGGCGCGGAACAATATTCGTCTTTTAAAACACGGCGGAAATCGATATTGGCAAGCGATTCTCATTGCGGCCGTCCGCATGGGATACGACAAGCCGTCCCTCGAATCGCTGACGTTCCATATTGAGCGTTTGTTCGCGCTGTCTCGCGTTGCCGGAGATGCCTCAACGATTTTGCGCGACCCCGCCATGCTCATTATTCGCGAATACATTCTCCAGAAAAAATCCGTGGAAAGTATCGCGGTCGTTTGCGAACAGTACCTCGATCGCTTTCAGGCTATTGAGCGAGCAGTTACCAATCTTCGCGGCGATTGCTACAACGCAAGCTGGTGCCGCTATGCGCTCGCAAAATTTGAATATGCGCTTACTGACGCGTCGATGGCTCGCGAGATTCATTTCGACAAGACCGTACAGATCGAACATATTCTTCCGCAAACAATGACTTCGCCGGAATGGGAGAAGCGTTTTAGTTCCACGGAACAGCACGAACTCGTGAATACTCTTGGAAACCTCACGCTTCTTATTGGGAGTACCGAGGAGAAAAACACCTCAAAAAATCAATCCGCTTCCAATAAACCATTCGCGGAAAAGATCGCAATCTATACCGGTCAAACTTTGAATGACGGAACTTCCGCCTTTGCCATGACGACCGATCTCAAGCGGTACGAAGCATGGACACCGGAAGTCATTCAAACACGCACCGAAGAAATGCTTCGCGCACTTCTTCATGCTTGGAAAATCAATCTTGATGACGTTCAATCGCGGCTCACGGCTCGCAAGGAGAGCTTCGACCACCCGAGCCTCTCGTATGCGGTCGGCGCGTATGAGGATAACGAATTGCGCGAACGTCTGCATACGACATTGCAGGAAGACGGAAAGGTGAATGGCTATTTCCGCACCCTCCTTTCGGTACTCGTAAAAGAAACCGAGCCAATGGAGCGCGAGGCACTGCGTGATGCGCTATTTGCCGCTGGTCTTGGAGATACGCAGACACGCACTGGTCATCTTATGAGCAATATTTCCCAGTTCCTTACCAAAAAAGAGAATGACCACCTCAGGCAAATCGTGCGCTTTTCTGCTGACGTACGCCCAGGCGCGCCGAAAGACAATTACGTCATTCCTGAAGAATATAAAGCCCTTGTTGCTTCCATACTGAAAGAAACAGAATAACGCCTATGCTCTCCAAGTCCAACTTCATGCAATTCCTTCGCTGCACGTGTGAGCTTTGGCTTGCAAAGCAGCGACCAGATTTATTTCCCCCGACCGATCCCGCACTTCAGCGAATTTTCGATGAGGGAAATGTTGTCGACCGTTGGGCACAGAAGTTGTTTCCCGATGCGGTGAACGTTGATGGATTCGGAATGCCTGCGGCGATCAATACTAAAAAAGCCATTGCAACTGGGGCGACGGCATTGCTCCAACCAACGTTCATGACGAGCAAGATTTCCTGCCGCTCCGACATTCTCACAAAGAATGTCGATGGTTCGTGGAATATCTACGAAGTAAAAAGCTCGACGGACGTTAAAGAGGAGCACGTCATCGACGTGGCGTTTCAACGCATCTGTCTTGAGGAGTCCGGAATACGGGTCGCGCAAACGTTTCTTGTTCACGTCAACAATCAATACGTCAGGCGTGGTGAGATTGATCCTCGCGAGCTTTTTGCCATCAAAGACATTACGCACGAAGTAGAAACGGTCATGCCGATGGTGAAGAAGGAGATCCCTCGTGCTCTTGCAGTGGTCGAGTGGGACAAGGCACCAAGTCTCACGCACGTTTCTTCTTGCACAAATCCTGCCGAATGCGAATTCCTGTCGTGTTATTTCTCGGAGTTGAATAACGATCACATCTATTCGATCGCGACCTCGCTTTCCAAGGAAAAGCTCGTCGCATTCCTTGAACGAGGGCTTTTGAAGCCCGAGCAGATCCCTGCCGATGTCATGGCTGAATTGCCGAATATCAAACTTCCGGGAGTAAAAGTCGAACCAACACTTTCCGTCGATAAAGAAACGATTAAGTCCGAACTCGATAGCCTTCAGCACCCACTCTACTTTTTGGATTACGAAACGTTCTTTCCTGCGGTACCGATTTTTGATAGCTACCGTCCCTATCAGCAAATGGTGTTTCAGTATTCTGTTCATGTTGTGCGCGAACCAAATGCAGAACCCGAGCATTACGAATATATTACCGAGGAGATGATCGATCCTGCTCAAGGTGTTGCCGCCTCCCTCAAAAATCACATCGGAGATACAGGAAGCGTTATCGTCTGGAACGCTCGTTTTGAGGCATCACGCAACGCCGAGATCGGCGAATACTTGCCCGAGTTCACGGACTTCATGGCGAGTATCAACGACCGCATGTACGACCTCATGATGATTGTGAAGAAAGGTCATTACGTTGATTCAAGATTCGGTGGAAGTGCATCGATCAAGAAGGTATTGCCAGTCATGTGTCCCGAACTTTCATATAACAATCTCGCCATCCACGAGGGTGGCACAGCATCTGCAAGCTGGGCAACCCTTACCGATCCGACGATCTCGCTAGAAGCAAAGGAACAGCTCAAAAAGGACATGCTCGCGTACTGTGGACTCGATACTTACGCTATGATTGCGATCTATCGGAAGTTTACTGAAGCAATAGGCTAAATAACCCTCTTTTCCTCTGAATCAGAGCGAGGTATACTCATGCTATGAAACGTGCCTTTCTCTCATTTCTCCTTGCTTCCATCCTTTTCTCTTTCACCACACTGGCTGGAATGGCGATTTTTGGAATGCACGGCGGGGGCATGTTGATGGGCGCGGACACATGCATAAGTGCAACCTGTCACGATGCGGGAGGCATGGAAACGTCTGGGGCGGAATGTCTGGAACACTGCTTGTCCGCCACTTCAACAGCCACAGCCGTGGTGACGCCCTTACCGTTTGCGTTTATCGTACTTATAGCCGTTGTTGCCGTTCTTGTTTCTGAATGGTCACCAAGCCCTCTCTCAACTTTCAACCCATCGCTTCGACGTTGGCGTGAGGGTATAGGAAAACTGCTCCTCCAACAAAACCTGTCCACCGTCATTTTGCGGGATTAAAACCAGGCTTCCATTCGCTGAGTATTGCGAATATTGCTTGGTTTTAATTTTACCCAAAATGGTATGGATGCCACCACATATAAAATAAAAGGGATGCACTGCGCCTCCTGCGCGGGCATCATTGAAAAGACGCTCAAGAAAACTGCCGGGGTAAGTTCGGCGGAAGTGAACTACGGCACCGAGGCGGCGAAGATCGCCTTCGATCCAGCTAAGACCAACCCCGAACAACTCTCAAAGACAATCGAACCGCTCGGCTATACCCTTGTCATTCTGACGGCGGAGTCCATGCACATGAGTCCGAGCGAGCATGCCGCTCACCTTGGCATTAGTCAGACGAAAAAGGAGAAGCTTGCGGAGATTGCCGACATGAAGACCAAGGTGCTTTCGGTCATTCCCATGACCATCGTCAGCATTTTCATCATGGGCTGGGACATTCTCGCTCAGTTTTCCGTGATTGCGGATATGCCGTACGTGTGGAGTGAGTTCTTTCACCACCTCCTTCCGCTCATGGCGACGTATACCTTGTTCGTCGTCGGCAAGCCGTATCTTCTCGGCTTGTACCGATTCCTTCGTTACGGCAAGGCAAACATGGACACGCTCATCGGCATTGGTACGCTCGCAGCGTTTTTGTACAGCTTCGTCATTACCGCCTTTACGGAAACGCTCGCACCGTTCCTCAATGTCGAGCACACCTATTACGACGTAACGATCGTCGTCGTTGCGTTTATTACGCTTGGAAAATACCTTGAAGCCCGATCCAAGCTCAAAACCGGCGATGCAATAGAGAAACTACTCAATCTTCAGGCAAAGACCGCGCTCGTTATTCGTGACGGCGAGGAGGTCGAGATCCCCGCAAGCGAAGTCGTTCTCGGCGAACTTATTATCGTAAAGCCCGCAAGTCGTATTGCCGTGGACGGCGTACTCACGGAAGGTTCATCGTACGTTGATGAGTCGCTGGTGACTGGCGAACCGATGCCGATCAAGAAAGATGTCGGCGATACGGTTGTTTCGGGAACGATGAACACGAACGGTTCGTTTACGTTCAAGGCGACCAAGGTTGGTTCGGAAACAATGCTCGCGCGAATCATCAAGATGGTCGAGGAAGCGCAAGGAAGCCGTGCGCCCATTCAGGCACTCGCGGACAAAATCTCATCCGTCTTCGTGCCAATTGTTCTGGTTATCGCATTCCTTACGCTCGCTGCCTGGCTCATCGTAGGAAGTCAGTACATGGACTTCTCGCAAGCATTGTCGAACGGTTTGGTTTCGTTCGTTGGAGTCCTTGTTATCGCTTGCCCATGCGCGCTTGGACTTGCCACGCCGACCGCGATTATCGTAGGTGTTGGAAAGGGAGCCAAGGAAGGAATCCTCGTGAAGGATGCGGCAACGCTTGAGAAGCTCTACAAAGTGAACACGGTTGTTGTCGACAAGACAGGAACGCTCACCAACGGCAAACCGGAACTTGTTTCTATTCGTGCATTATCCGATCTTCACGAAAAGGAACTCGTGAGCATTCTCGCATCGCTTGAAAAGAAGTCTGAGCATCCCATCGCTCATGCAATTACGAGCCACGCCGAGAAGCAGAAACTGACCCTGTCGCCCGTAGAAAACTTCGAAGCGATCAAGGGACAAGGATTGAAAGGGACTGTAAACGGAATCGAATACTACGCCGGAAATACCAAGCTCGTTACGGCGTTGAAGTTATCGTTCGATGTGTCCTCCTTGGAAAAGGAAACACTCGAAGGTAAAACTCCGGTTATTCTCGCAACCAAAGAAAAAGTCATCGGCATTGTGATGGTTGCGGATGCGATAAAGCCTGAGGCGAAAGAAGCGGTGTCTCGTCTGCACAAACTCGGCGTAAAAGTCGTCATGCTCACTGGTGACAATAAGAACACCGCCGCATTCATCGGCAAACAGATCGGAGTCGATGAAGTTGTTGCGGAAGTCTTGCCTGAGGGCAAGCTCGCCAAGATCAAAGAACTGCAATCAAAAGGAAACGTTGTTGCGATGGCCGGGGACGGCGTGAACGATGCTCCTGCGCTTGCACGAGCAGACGTTGGTATCGCGATGGCCACGGGAACAGATGTCGCGATTGAATCCGCTGGCATCACCTTGCTTCACGGCGATATCTCCAAACTCGTCAAAGCAATCACGCTTTCCAAAATGACGATGCGCGGCATCAAGCAAAATCTCTTCTGGGCGTTCGCGTACAATGTCATCGGCATTCCATTGGCAGCAGGACTGTTCTTCCCATTCTTCGGCTGGCTCCTCAACCCCGTCTTCGCCGGACTCGCGATGGCGTTCTCGAGCGTATCCGTTGTTGGCAATTCGCTTCGACTGAAAACGAAGTCGCTCTAAGCATATGGAAAAATATACCTTCCATGTGACAGGCATGCACTGCCGTGCCTGCGTCCTCATGACGGAGAGCGAATTACAAGATGTTCCGTACGTATCACGCGCCAAGACAAGTCTTGAAGCAGAGTGCGTTGAAGTGACGGGCGACTTTGAGGGAAAAGACGCGTCAACAATCGCCGCCGACCTCACACTCGTACTCGCCAAGCATGGCTACGCGTTGTCGGTTGAAAAGCAGAAAAAAACAAAGCACTGGGGAGAATTCAGGAATGCCGTTCCCATCGCGCTCGCGTTCATTATCGTCTTTTTCCTTTTGCAGAAAGCAGGAGTCGTGAACCTGATTGGCGGAGGCAAGCCATCTTATGTTACAGCGTTCGTTGTTGGATTGGTCGCTTCCGTATCCACCTGTATGGCAGTCGTTGGTGGGCTAGTGCTCTCTATGTCTGCGACGTTTGCTAAGGAAGGAGACAAGGTGAGGCCGCAGATCATGTTTCATGCAGGGCGCATTGTTTCGTTCTTTCTGCTGGGTGGCGTTATTGGAGTGCTTGGCTCCGTCTTTCGTTTGAGCGGCTTCGGATCGCTCGTGCTCGGTCTTGTCCTTGGGCTCGTGATGCTCATACTCGGATTGAACCTTCTCGACGTGTTCGATTGGACGAAAAAGCTCCAGCCGTCGATGCCGAAGTTTCTCTCAAAGTACGCGCTCGGAGTCTCCAAGCTCAACCACACGCTCACGCCAGTTCTTGTCGGCATTGCGACGTTCTTCCTGCCATGCGGGTTCACCCAGTCCATGCAGCTGTACGCGCTTTCGACGGGAAGTTTCCTCACGGGAGGATTCACGATGCTCGCGTTTGCGCTCGGGACGTTCCCGGTGCTCGCGCTCATCAGCTTCAGCTCGTTCAGCGCTGAGAAGAGCCGCAACAAGGGCGTGTTCTTTAAGACCGCCGGGCTGATCGTCATCGCGTTCGCCGTGTTCAACATACTCACGGCACTCGTTGCCGCTGGGTACATCGCTCCCATCTTCAACTTTTAATCTCATCAAATGCATATGAATTCCAACACAAAGACACTCCTCATCGTCGGTGCACTCGTTCTTGGTGCATTTCTCTTGTTCCGTGGAGGCGGACAGTCGCAGACCGCTGTCACAGCCAACGCGAGTTCGAACGTGAGCACGGTGGCAGGACAGCAGATTGTTGCGATAAACGTCAAAGGCGGCTACTCACCACAGGCGAGCACCGTTAAAGCTGGTGTACCTACCGTTCTACGATTTGCCACAAATGGCGCATATGACTGTTCTTCCTCCGTGCGCATTCCGGATCTTGGTATCAGCAAGAATCTGCCATCAACGGGGACTACAGACGTAAATATTGGGACATTGGCGGTAGGAACGCTTCAGGGAACCTGTTCGATGGGAATGTACAAATTCGAGATCAACGCCGAGTAAAAAGATCCGAGGGAGAGACGTTTGTAGCTAAGGCAGGAATCCCTTACAATACCCGCATGTATCTTGAACAATTGAGCAGAAAAATCTGGCAGAAATTCAGCCGTCATCTCACCATGGCGCTGTTTTTCTGCGTCACACTGCTCATGTTCATGGTGACCTGCCATCCGCTTGGCTCTTCGAACCACATGGAAATAGTGGGGATGAATACAGAGTGCTGCACAGATCACTCAATTGGGAGCTTCAACGATAGCCATCAGTCGATCTTCTCTCAAACTACCATCTCAAGAATCTCCGAATTTTCCCTTCCGGACATCGCCTTGGCTCCACAGACGCCAATCGCCTTCTCCGTCATCCTTGTCGTTTCCCTCGTCACGATCAAACAGCGGAACAAAGAACTGGGGTGGCTTTGGGCAAAATCATGGCCGTTCGCTTGGAACGGAGGCTATTTACCGTACTTCAGCCCGATGCGCGACGCGTAGCAAAGATAAGTCCGTGAGGATTTATTCATCTTATTTTTGCTATGGAAAATGATACAAAAGGATTCTTCGACGGTATGCCGTCCAAAACGAGCTTTATCTTTGGGCTCGTCTCAGGAGTTGCGCTTATCTCGCTTCTCACGAGTTTTGGTCTTTTGAGCGGCAACAACTTGTTCGCAAAGACAACGGATACGGGAACGGTCGCGGTCGCGAATGCTCAACCATCGGCAGCGGCTCCAACCGTCAAAACCAAGGCACCGACGGGCGAGGTTCCTGAAGTCACGGACGCAGACCATATTCGTGGTGACAAAAACGCGCCTGTGACCTTTGTGGAATACTCGGACTTCGAATGTCCGTTCTGCAAGAAGTTCGCACCCACGGTCGATCAGATCCTTGAGGAGTACGACGGAGACGTTCGCGTCGTCTACCGTCACTATCCGCTTTCATTCCACGCCAATGCGCAAAAAGAAGCCGAGGCATCGGAATGCGCCAACGAGCTTGGCGGCAATGATGCGTTCTGGCAGTACCATGATGCCATTTTTGAGCGTGGAGAGGCAGGTGGAACCGGCTTCGCCCTTACTGATCTTGTCCCACTCGCGGAGGAGCTCGGCTTGAACGGCACGAAGTTCAAGGAATGTCTTGATAGCGGAAAGTACGCTCAACACGTGAAGGACGATACGGCTGGTGGAGCGGCGGCGGGTGTTACCGGAACTCCGGGCTCGTTCATTATTGATACGAATGGAGACGCTGAGCTTGTTTCTGGCGCACTTCCGTTCGCACAAATCAAAACTCTCCTTGATGCGGCGTTAGCGAAGTAGTATGCGCCCCCAGGAATCCTTAAACAGGTTTATACAAGCCACGAAAGAGACGCTTGCAACGGGATCACGACGAGTCGCCTTTATCGTCGTGACCGTTGCGACGTTCTGGCTCTTCGTTTGGATTCCGGTCAAGCTGATTCCCGGCAACGATTTGCCGTTCCAGCTGAGCATCATGACGCGGCTCGACTTCGCGATGTTTGGCATCCTTTCCGTCCTGAACGCGCTCCTTCTCCTCATGCAGTGGCATCTCTTCCACTTGCGGAGGGTTCGGGCGCGTTCAGGCGTGGGTACCGTCATCACCGGCGGCATCGGAGGGCTTTCCGCCACCTTTGCCTCCGTGCTCTCTACAGCATCGTGCGGGGCATGCGTGACGGGATTCCTGGGATTCCTCGGAACGGGCGGCGTACTGTTCGTCCTCAACAACCGATGGCAAATCACCCTTGTTTCGATCCTCGTCGTTGTCATCGCCCTCGTGATTGCATCAAAAACGATCACCGAGGGATGCAGGGCGTGTAGCGTCGACGCGACATCCAAACCATGTAAAAAATAACCAAACTGTTTCTGACTATGGAAGAACCTATATCACAAGAACCTTTACCTGAAAGTACTGACGTACCGAAGGTCCCTGAAGTCCAAGTATCAAAGCGCCTTACACCGCGACAGAAAAAGATGATTGTCATCGCAGCAGTGATCGTTCTCCCGCTTGCAACACTGTTTTACTTCAAGAGCGTCTTTATTGCCGCCACGGTAGATGGAAGCCCGATTAGTAGGATTCGCGTGGTGCAGGAACTTGAACGCCAAGGCGGCAAGAACGTTCTTGACGCGCTCATCGTTGAACGGCTCATTGCAAACGAGGCTCTCGCGAAAGACGTTACCGTTTCTGCGCAAGAGATTACGGATGAACTGGATAGCATCAAGGCGAGCGTGACCGACGCGGGTGGAACGTTCGAGGCGGCACTCGCTGAGCGGGGCTTTACCGAGGAGAGCCTTCGCAAGAGCATTGTCACGCAGTTGACCATGAAAAAGTTGCTTGCTGAAAAACTGACGGTTACAGATGAAGAGTTGGAGCAATACATCACAGAGAGCGGCATTCCACTTCCGGAAGAAAATCCGGATGCCATGAAAGAACAAATAAAACTCCAGATTGCGGATAGTAAATTCAGCGAAGAGGCGCAAAAGCTTATCGCCGAATTGCGAGCCAAGGCGAACATCACGACCTACGTTAATTATTAATCCGTTCGTCTATGAACGTAAAACGATGGATCGACTACCTTCCGCATGCAGCATGGGCGCAAGCGTTCGTTGGGATGGCGGGAAGCCTGTACTTTAGCGAAGTCATGAATCTTCCGCCGTGCGTATTGTGCTGGTACCAGCGCATCGCACTGTATCCGCTCGTCACAATCCTTGCCGTCGGTATTCTTCGCAAGGACAAGGCGGTCGCTCTGTACGCCCTGCCTCTTTCGCTCGCTGGCCTCGCCGTCGCCGTGTACCACAACCTCCTGTATTGGAAGATTCTGCCGGAAAGCGTTGCGCCCTGCACCCTCGGCATTTCTTGCACGACAAAGTTCTTTGAATGGTTCGGCTTCATTACGATCCCGCTCCTTTCGCTTGTGGCATTCAGCGTCATTACCCTTATTCTCATTACTCACACCCGTCTCATAAAAAAGTATGCTTAGCGATGACGCAAAAGTCCTGATCGGCATCGGTCTTGCCACTGTTCTTATTTTTGTCGGCATCGCCGTGGCTACGACGAACCAAACCCAGTCGACTGAACCGATTGCTTACGAGACGCTTGTGCGGGAAGATAGCTGGAAACAGGAAGTACCAAACGCCTCCATCACGCTTGTCGAATTTTTCGACCCTGAGTGTGAGGCGTGCCGCGCGGCGCATCCGCAGATCAAACAAATCTTGGAGGACTACTCGGGTCAGATTACCTACGTGGTTCGCTACTTCCCCCTGCACGGAAACTCCGAGCTTGCCGCGAAGACACTCGAAGCCGCAGGAGAACAGGGTAAGTATTGGGAGATGCTCGATATTCTATTTGAGCGTCAGTCTGAATGGGGCGAGAAGAAAACGCCGCAGACCGAACTGTTCCTTTCCTACGCAGAAGGGCTTGGGCTTGATATGGAAAAGTTCACCGCCACCATCAATAGTTCCGCATACGAAGACAAAATCAAGCGTGACCGCCAGGACGGCATTGCCGCAGGGGTCAACTCGACGCCGAGCGTCTTTCTAAACGGCGTGGCGGTAGAGGAGTTCCCGACGTACAATACACTCAAGGCTCTTATCGACGGCTTACTCGCTGAACAGGCAAAATAACAAGTGCGTGTATGAAAAATGATAACCACTCTGCACATCATTCCACCACGGGGGCAAGCACGTTGCGTGTCAGGGTGGCGTTCCTTCTCAACTTTGTCTTCACCATCATTGAGCTGATTGGTGGGCTTTGGACGAATAGCACGGCGATTCTTGCGGACGCGCTCCACGACCTTGGTGACACCTTCTCCCTCGGGCTTTCTTGGTACTTCTCAAAAGTTTCCGAGCGTGGGCGAACAAACAAGTTCTCCTACGGGTACAAGAGGTTTTCTCTCTTAGCCGCCTTCGTGAACAGCATAGTGCTGTTGGTTGGCTCCATGTTCATCCTGACGCAAGCGGTGCCTCGCCTGCTCTCTCCTGAGCACTCCAACGCGCCCGGCATGATCGTTCTCGCGGTCGTGGGAATCGCCATGAACGGCTTGGCAGTCTTGAAGCTGAGGGCTGGGAAAACGCTCAACGAACGCGTCACCACCTGGCACCTCATGGAAGACATGCTTGGATGGATCGCGGTACTTATCGCCGGTGTCTTCATCGCCTTCTACGATCTCCACGTTATTGATCCGATTCTTTCCATCCTCATCACGCTCTACGTCCTGCGCAACGTGCTCAAAAACCTCAAGGAGACGGTTCTCACTTTTCTCCAAGAGGTTCCATCCTCGATTGACCTTGGCGAGATTGAGAAGCGCATCGCGAACGTGCCGGGCGTGCTCCGTGTCCATGATACGCACGTCTGGTCTTTGGACGGAGATTACAGCGTCTTCACGTCTCACGTGATGCTATCTAAGGAAACTACTGCCGAGGAGATGTTTAAGCAGAAATGCTGCATCTTGGATCTCGTGAAGGTGAGCGGCATCAACCACATCACTATTGAAATGGAGCGCGAGGGCGAGACCTGCCACGGCATGGTCTGCGCGACCGATTCCGATGTGAAGATTTAGTAACTGTTTTCATGGAACAAGCAATCGTCGACGCAATCGCGCAGATGCGTTTTCCTGCCGCAACTGTAGCGGCTAAGTGGATCACGTTTTTGGGCGAATGGTGGATTCTCCTCGCTGCTGTTCTGGCGGCATGTTTCGTATTGTTGTTTCAGAAACGGATTCGGACAGCACTCTGTTTTGGAGCAGGCTATGTGTTGCTGCTCTCGATCGTCTACGCCCTAAAGGAATTTGTTCAACGCCCAAGACCTACGGGCGGCATCGTCGAGGACAGTCTCTTCTCTTTCCCTAGCGCGCATTCAGCTCTCTCTGCCTACTTCTTTGGCATGGTAGCCTATTTGTTCGCGACGAGAATCAGGAATCAGATGGTTCGGAGGACGATGGTTATTACTTTGCTGACCATTCCGCTCATTATTGCCTTCACACGCCTCTACCTCGGAATGCATTTCTTGACGGACGTTATTGCTGGCATGTTCCTTGGGGCGCTTGCAACCTTTCTTACCCTCAAAGTTTCCAACAAGCCCACCGTGAACGTAAAACCAACGTAGCCTATGTCTGATTGCTGCTCAATCCCACCCAAAGAAAATATCACGCAACAGAAGTCGATGCTCTGGATCGTCCTTTTTTTGAATAGCGTCATGTTTTTTGTCGAAGTCTATGCCGGACTTGCCGCTCACTCGAGCGCCATCCTTGCGGACTCGCTCGATATGCTTGGAGACGCTCTCGTGTACGGTCTGAGCATTTGGTCGCTCTATAAAACCGAGTTGTGGGAAGGACGCGTGTCCATGGCGAAGGGTATCATCATGGCAATCCTGGCACTCGTGGTCATTGGCGAGGCCATCGGGAAAATCTTTAGCCCGATTGACGTTCAGGGTTCAGTTATGACAGGGATCGGTTTGCTTGCTCTGGCAGTGAACGCGCTATGCTTCGCGATGCTGTCGCGTTATAAGAAGGGCGGGATCAATATCCGCTCGGCGTGGATTTGTTCGCGGAACGACCTTCTTGCCAACACGGGAGTTCTCGTCGGTGGTTTGTTCGTCATGGCAACGTCGTCAAAGTGGCCAGATATCATCATCGCGCTTGCTATTGGGTGCTATGTACTGAAGAGCGCGATTGATGTTCTTCGAGAGTCAAAAGAGGAATGCGCTCACCACGAGGTATGAACCGACATCGTTTGCTTCTAGTTCTTATCGTGCCGATTCCAATACTTGTCTTGGTTTTGTTTCGTGCTATTCCAGCGACCGATACCCCTCAGCCACAACAAACACTCACCACCAAACAGATCGAGACGGTCGTCACGGAACCTGCGCTCGCGGAGGAGATTGCCACAAAACGAATCATCCGCTATTCGGAGAATGGACGTGCCATCGATGCCTATCAATTTGGAAGCGGGGGCAGTTGTCTTCTCTTCTTTGCTGGGATTCATGGCAATGAAAAAGGCGCGGTGGACATGTTGCGAACATTTGCCGATGAAATAGCTGCCCAGCCGAGTATTCTTTCTTTTGAGAAGAAGGTTGTGATTATTCCACTCCTTAATCCCGATGGATACATGGAAGATTTGTATCGTACGAACGCAAACGGTGTAAATCTGAACCGTAACTTTGAAACGCAAGGTTGGACAACGTATCCAGACGAAGAAACCTTTGCCGGAACGGAACCGTTTTCAGAAGCCGAAGCACGTGCGTTGCGCGAGGTAGTTCAGGAATGCGCGCCAGATATGATGCTCGCCTTCCACTCGCAAGGCGGCGTGATTTCCCCCGAGGCGAACGCCGAGTCCGTAGCCCTCGGAGACTGGTATGCCAACAAGACCGGCTATACGATTTATAATGATTGGAACTATTCAGGCACTGCCACGCAATGGTTCACGAACACAACGGGAAAACCGGCAATTACCGTCGAGATATCCAGTCACGACAAAAGCGACTGGGAGATCAATCGGTCGGCTTTGTTGGAGTTAATAGGATCATAGCGTCAATGCTTACTCGAACTTTTTCGGAAGTGAAATTCCTCCTTGCACTTTCGGCATCGTTCCGACCATGAAGTGATTCAGGGTCGTTTTTATCGCTCGGTGATCCCCAAGGAGAACAACGATGTTTTTCTGATCAAGAAGTTTTGCGTCGATAATCATCTGTACACGCTGATTTGAAGCGAGGAAAAATGGATTTGTTCGATCAATCGAGCCGAGTTCGCACATCTCCTCGCTATTCGGCACCGTGCACCACTGTAACTTTGTTTTGCCGAATATTGCCGCATAGTTTAGACGACGATTCGCTGACGTAATAAATGCGAGGAATCCGCCGTTGCAACGAAATAGTGCAGCCGTCACAACTGCTTCGGTTGGCACGTCGAGTACCTTTGCGATTTCGTCATATTCTCCCTCTGCCATGACGGGTAAATCGATCACGTCGAGGTCTATTTTCAGTTCGAGTTCGTTTTTCATACACGACAAGTAATGCCACAAGGGTTGGGACTGTCTAGTCCTAAAAACCCTTGAAAAGCCCAATAAGTACAAGGGTAAGGAAGGGGTTGAGCAGTTGGTAACTCGGACTTCACTTTAGGCGATTTGTAAGCTATACTTTCATGGTCTAGCTTCAATCTCCTTACAGGGGCAAATTTTGCTTATCGGATCGCACGCAGTGAGCGGCATCCGGTTAAAACAATTTTCGTACGATCCGTACGGAGATTGGGGCTAGACACCACCGGGTGTCGCTTTTGTTTTTAGCGACATCGCGGGGTTCTAATCCCTAACCACCCGCGTATGTCGCAAACGACAAATACCTCGGTGATGAAGAAACAACCCATGAGTTGGATGAAGAAGTTCGTGATTGGCTTATCAATTTTTCTTGTCGGGTCACTTGGTTTCCTCGCCATCATCACTCCAAAGGCACCCGAACTCACCGCGGAACAGAAAGCAGTGATCGAGGCTGAGAAGTTGGCGACGAATGCTCTCCTTGATTCCTTCATCGTATCCGCGAGCATTGAAAATAATTCCATCGGCATTCCCGAGCTTCACATGGTGGTGAAGAACACTTCAGAAAAGACCATGGACGGTATCGAAATTACGGCGAGCTTTTACAATAACTTTGACGAACCTGCTGGCGAATGGGGTGACCCGAATGATAACTCTCTCCTCGTAAGATCACAGGACGTGATCGCGCCGGGAGACTCGGAGCCGATGTATTGGAACCTTACTGCTTTCAGCGGAGCAACGAAGGTAACAAAAGCAAAGGTGATCCGTGTCCATTACACGGACGGTACAGAGATAACACGGCAGTATCCCTCAGAGGATTGATCGATGAACAGCATCGCATCATATGCCTATCCTCGGCTCAGTACCCATTCCAGAACGTGACATGCTTTTTCGACGGTGGTCTGGTGCGCCAATCAACCACACGTTCGGGAATAAGGGTTTGATTGATATCGACGGCAAGCCGATGTTCGCCGAGCTGGCTATCGCGGAAACCATGAAACGAGACGACTATGAAACGCGATGGGTTGAGGTGTACGGACGAGGAAATAAAGAACCGATTTATCTCACGCAGTGGAAAGATGCGCCATATAAAGATCAGGTAAACGTGCCGATTCAGGAACGATGGATTACGGACACGTTGGCTGGCATTGCGAAGCTGAATAACAACTCGTACAAAGGCTGTTGGGACGTAATTGCATGGAGGAACGATAAACTCCTGTTCGTAGAATCGAAACGCAAAAAGCGCGATTCTGTGAGAGGATCACAGATCACTTGGCTCGAAGCATGTTTGAAGTACGGACTGACTCCTGAAAACTTTCTGATCCTCCAGTGGGACTTTGAGGACACGCGACCCCAGCCATCACTTTCTCAACCTGACGCTCGACCTATTTGATACTTTGTCGAAACAATAGCTTGCCGCCATGACGAACGCGTCCATCAGATCGTCATGCTTTTCAACGCCGAATCCCGTGATCTGCGAAATCAGTGCATCAACGCCGGTAATCGGAAAGAGAATATTTCCATCACGAATCCTCGGTGAAACCATCGTGAGACGAGATCGTTTGTCGACGTTTCCGACTTTGAATGCCGTTACCCTACAGCCCCGCTCCTCAAGTGTTTGAATGAGCGCACGTTGATAGCCGACGTCTTCAACGACAACCGTGACGCTATATCTCCCCATCATTTGGCGATAGAGAAAAACGATCGTATCCACTTGAACGGCAAATGGCATTCGTTTGTTCGTAATGTGCGGCATGACATACACTTGCGTATCCACACCGCTCCCCGTCACGACCACGGGAACAATCGCTGTGTAATCCGCAGTATCCTTCTCCGAAATAGCGAGATCCACTCCGATGATCATGGTTAGCGGTTCCGCGTATCGTGGCAGATGCAACAGTTCATCGGGATATCTCTGTATCCAATCCAACTGGACGACTCGTTCAACGTCGGACACGATCTTGAGCAGATATTCCATCGACCACGCAACTTCATCAACGATCTTTTTCCTGAGTTCCTCGATGTCCTCCTTCGTTTTATATTTCCCAGGCCATAACGGCTTTCCTGCCTCGTCAAGCAACGGATACTCGACAACTTTTCCCGTTCGTTCTCCTTTCTCAATTTCTTCCTTAATTCGGCTTATGAGCGAATCTTCGTGGAGTAGGTTTCCAACGACGACGATATTTGTCTTCGTGTCGCCAACAGGAATGAGATCACGTGTAAACCATTGATAGGTTTTCTGACGTGACTCGCGTGTCTTTACGGATGCTAAGTCCTCGATATCATCACAGATGATGAGATCAGGACGATGTGCCCCATGACGTAATCCACGCACGCTTTGCTCGAGCGATACGGCAGTAATCCTCGCGCCAAACTTTGGTATCACGAGCGATCCAGAATTCCACTCTTCGTCGTGTTCCGCGAATGGTCCGAGGTCATCCCGCAACAAGGCGTTACCCTCCATTTCACGCCGAAGGTTTTGCAAGTGGAAACGCGCTTGTGCCTGTGTTTGGCAGACAATCAGCACGAACTTCTTTTGTGGTATCCCAAGGATCGACCACAGGGCGAGCGACATCGTGCAGATCGTGGACTTTGCTGAGCCACGAAACGCCAAAACAACGAGCATTGCGTAGTTTTGCTCGGTCAGATTGAGGAGTTCTTTTTGAAACGGCGCAGTCTCGCAAGTAATGTATTCCGAGAAGTAGACGTGGAAGAACCAGAAATGACTCTTTCCAGTCAGTCCCGTTCGGAACCTTCTGTCTTTCTGCACCCGCTCCATCAGCTCATTCAGATTCTCCGTTTCCGTTTTCATAGGGAGTGATTTCGCTCGAAATGACGTTTCCGAGGGTGAGCGCGCGACCGATCGCTTCTTCCTCTTCTTGTGTAAGCGGACGATCGACGCGAACGCTGGCGTTCAGATCAACGCGCGTTCCGTAAGCACGGTGACGATGTTTGAGCCAAAACGTAATAGCGCCGAGGTTGCCGTTTCGAATCATGCTGATCATGTGACTTTCTGCCATGTCGCTCACGAGTGAATTGCCTTCGATGATTGCCTGTTGCGATTGAACGTGAAAGTCGTCATCGTCTTTGAGCCAGCGGTAATATGTTGCGCGACCGATCCCGACCTTTTCGCACGCAACTTGCACGATCGGCGTTCGCTTCAACTGTTCGATCATCTCACTTTTCTTGTCATCCTGGCGTTCAATGACCTTACTTGGTACTTGTTTTTTCATATGCGTTTTCTATCAACTTTGCTTTGATCCCTGTTTTTTCCTCGAACCGTTTGATAATCGTTGCAATGTATTCTGGTTCAATTTCCACTCCATAACATCGCCGTCGTGTATCTTCGCAAGCTATGAGTGTTGATCCGCTTCCGAGGAACCCATCGTAGACGACTTCATGGATACTCGAGCTGTTCATGATGAGCCGCCGCAACAATCCGATAGGTTTCATGGTCGGGTGTGCCTTCGAGTTTGAGGGCTTCGGATAAATGAGGATTGTCTTGTCCTTGGACTTCATGAACTTGTGCGTGCCGTACCAACCATAGGCGATCAACTCGTGCTGAGGGAGGTAGTCCATGCGACCAATGACTGCGTGTGACTTCGCCCATATGAGGAGTTGAGTGAACTTGAATCCCGCGTCGAGGATGCCTTCGCGCATGGCAAAGATCATCTTGTCCGAGTTGAAGATGTAGTAGGTATTCTTTGGAGCGAGATGATGCCTTATCGGCTCCAACCAATCTTTGGTGAATTGCCGATATTCTTCGTCGGATTGCGAGTGATCGTTCGCGATGATCTTTTCTTTCCCGAGCTTCTGTTTAAATCCGCTTTTGCTTTCCACGTAGGCTACTCCATAAGGCGGATCTAGAAGCATGAGGCTAGCACGATCCTTTCCGAATAGCTTATCTACGAGTTTCACATCTCGTGAGTCCCCGTATACGAGGCGATGATTCCCCAGGACAAAAATGTCCCCGAGATTAATTGATGCGCTTTGCTTTTTGGTTGGTGAGTTTTTCATATCGTTGGATGATTACGTCACAGAACACTGGATCTTTTTCAATGGTGAATGACTTTCGCTTCATCTGCTCGCAGGCAGCCATCGTGCTACCCGATCCTCCAAAGAGATCGAGGACGATGTCTCCGGGCTTCGTACAGCGTCTAAGCGGCTTCTCGTGAAGTGATACGGGCTTCTCGGTTGGCGTGGTGTAATCCTGAGCGTTGAGACGCTTGGCGAGCCACAAATCGAACACATCAATGATGTCGTCGATGGTACGATTACCGGGCTGGATATCGCGGTTGAGAATCTCGGTGAGGTTCATCACCTTGTCGCAGAGATATGGCGAGCCAATCGTTCCATATACCACTGGCTCGTAGCCCTTGTTGAACGCGATCTGGGGTGTCATGTTGAAATTGTTCTTCACCCATAAACACACGCGTCTGTTCTTCACGCTCAGCTCTTCGTAAAGCGACTGAAGAAGTCCTATGTACGACTGGTCGCACCACATGAAGAAGTGCGCGTCGGGCTTGGCAACCGCTTTCGCGTTTTCGATACATGACTTCAAGAATGCGCGATATTCCGCTGGAGATTTGCTGTCATCGACATTGCCACCGTACTTGCCATTCGTTGAAATGCCTTTTGAGTAATCCAGCGAAATATTGTAGGGACTATCTGCGTAAAGCATGTCTATCCTATGTTTGCCCATGACATCCGCGACCACTTTCGGATCCGTGGAATCGCCACAGAGGAGAACGTGATTTCCGAGCTGAAACTTCTCACCTGATTTCGTCTTTGGCTTTTTGATCGCCGCCGCGACTTTTGCGGAATCGAAGTCGTCTTCCTCGACGGAGAGTGTGTCATCCCAAATGTGGCTGAGGTCAGTTTCGTCGAACCCTACTTCGATGAGCATATCCATGTTAAACTCCTTGAGGAGATCCCAATTCCACTCGCCAGTATTTCTATTTAACCTGACGTTGAGCTCCTTCTCTTTTTCAAGATTCGGAATGTTGACGTAGACGACGGGCACTTGAGTAAAGCCGAGTGATTTAGCGACTGATAGGCGGAAATTTCCTCCTATCACAATGTTCTTCCGCTTTGGTGCGGAATTCACAATCAGGGGGTCAAGCATGCCAAATCGTCTAATGCTCTCTTTGAGTTTTTCTTCCGCGATCTCATCGTGTTTTCTCGGATTGAAGCCTGGCGTGGTGAGTGCGTCTGTAGCGACGTACTCCACTTTTATTGAACCTTTGGATATTTCTGACATATAACGAAGCGTGAATAATAAGGGAATGAAAAAAATCCCAACCGATCAGGTTAGGATTTTTATATGGAACGAATGGGCATTAAGTTAAATACAAAAAAACTAAGACTGATAAGTTTTTATGTACTCGACCTAATGCCTATAACTTTGGTAAGAGTAGGAGCTTTCCCTCGCACTTTGGCTACGTTTGTTTGTCTAACTGTTTATTTTATGTGGCGTTTCAGTGTTCTCCTTAGCAATAACGGTGTACCACCACAAACGTAGGAGTAATTGGATTTTTAAAGAACGCGTAACCGTATCCTGTCTTTACTTACCGAACCTGCGAATCGTTCCGAGCAAGTCCTCAACGGACGCGTTCACGTCGTCAATGACCTTATCGACCGATTGGTCTTTCTTGAGCGCAACGTCTTTCCCGCACCCCGGACAGACCACTGATTTTTCCTCCCTCACGTCATTGATGGAGAGGGAGATTGGAGCCTCGCACCCCGGGCATGATGTTTGAATTTGTTCTTGCCCGATATCCATACCATTAGTTTAATGAATTATGAAGGTATTTTATCGAGGACGTTTATGAGTGTCAAGTCTGTCAAATTATCCACTTGACTATTATGTACTATCCTGTATCATTATTTTGAAATATGCATGAAATTCAACAAAAAATCTTGGAGCTGGCAAAGAAACACGACCTCGGAAGTTTAAGTTTGCGGAAGATCGGCGAGCTTATCGGTCAGCCTCATCCACAGCAGGTGAAGCACCACTTCGAGAAGCTTGTTTCGGCAGGTCTTTTGAAGGCGAGCTTTGACCGAAAGATCGTTAAAAAAATTGATGTTTCTAGGAAAACAGTGGACGGGCTTCTGCTCATTCCTATTTTTGGTAGCGCAAACGCTGGTCCAGCGACCATTTTTGCAGATGAAACCCTTCAGGGGTATCTGCATGTATCAAAGTCACTTCTTCCCAAGACCCGCGGCAAGGTATTCGCGGTGCGCGTGAGTGGAAACTCAATGAATGATGCATCGCTTAACGGTAAAACGATTGACGATGGCGACTTTGCAATTGTCGATTCCGGACAAACTGATCCGCCAAGCGGTAAGTACGTGTTATCAGTCATCGGTGACGTTGCAAACATCAAACGTCTGGTTAAGGACGAGGAAAACGAGCAGATCATCCTCGCCTCAGATTCGAAGGAAAAATCGTATTCGCCGATTTACATTCACGAGGACGAAAAAGACACGTTCCGAATCAGTGGTGTGGTTGTGGAGGTGATGAAAGATCCAAAATTAAAAAAGTAAAGTTCATATGGCTTACGAAATTGACTATCTCCCAGTGGGAGAAGGTGAAAGGGGCGGAGATGCGATCGCATTGCGTTTTGGAAACCTTGCGGGTTCGCGTGAAGAGCAGACCGTAATTGTGATTGATGGTGGGACTAAGGACTCTGGCACCGCCTTGGTTGAACACATCAAGCTCTATTACGGAGGAACAGACTTTGTTGACTTTGTAATCTCTACACATCCAGATGCAGATCATGCCTCAGGACTGTGCGTGGTCTTGGAGCAGATGCGAGTCGGAACTCTTGTGATGCATAAACCCTGGGAACACGCCGAAGATATCAAGAGCCTTTTTGTTAATGGCAGAATCACCGCGTCTGGTCTTGAAGAGAAATTGGAAAAATCTCTCCAACATGCAAGCGATCTCGAATCGCTCGCCAAAGGGAAAAACATCACGGTAGTTGAGCCGTTTCAAGGCGTTAGTGGGATGAATGGAATGATTCACGTACTGGGTCCATCGATGGAATACTATCAGTCCTTATTGCCGCATTTTCGCGGGACACCGCAACCAAAAGACGCATTGGGTATTCTTGGGGCGATAAGAAAAGCAGCGGAAGATATCGTAAATAGTATCCGTGATAGCCTTGATATTGACCTGTTGAACGACGACGAAGATACGACTTCCGCTGAGAACAATACGAGTACTGTGATTCTCTTTAACCTAGATGGTCACAAAATGCTGTTTACAGGAGATGCTGGAAAAACCGCCCTTCATAATGCATCAAATTATGCTGAGACATCGGGAATCGCATTAACCGACCTGCATTTTCTTGACGTTCCACATCACGGAAGCAAGAGAAATCTTAGCAGTAGCCTCCTAAAGAGGATTAAAGCGCAGGTCGCTTACGTTTCTGCTCCAAAGGAATCGACTAAACATCCTGCAAAGAAAGTCACCAACGCCCTTAAAAAAATCGGCGCATCAGTCTACACGACAAAAGGGAAAGCTATTCGGTATAGTAGTGCCGATGCTCCGACGCGGGCAGATTGGAGCCCAATTCAGGAAGAGCCATTCCACGAATACGTCGAGGAGTAGATATGAAACCAGATGCATATACACTCGTCGCGCGAATATTCCCAGGTATCCTCGGTGTCATTCCGTTCCTTGTACTATATTTTCGCGCTTTGCGACCACTGATCGGTGATCTTGTTGACAGTATCTTCGGACTCCAGTTCGTTTCTGATATTACGATTCCTCTCGTTCTATTGTATCTATTCGTGCAACTGGCAAAGTATTTATCAAAAGAACTGTACCAGAAGAGAATGTTTAACAATGGACTGAACATGCCGACGACAAATTTCCTGTTGCATCTCAACGACTTTTTTACAAGTGATTTCACAGAAAAGGTGCATGGAAAAATCTTGTCGGACTTCAATATTCAAATTCCAAGCATTGAAGCCGAACAATCTGACTCCGTCCACTCCCGCAAGACTATTTGTGAGGCGGTATCCTGCATCTGCGGAAAAATGAAAAAGGGGCACCTCATCGGTCAGCACAATGCAGAATATGGTTTCTGGAGGAACCTCGCCGGAGGGTCAATTATTTCGTTGTTCGCATCAGCGGTAAGCGTTATTGTTTTTGCATGGCTTTATCCTGATGGGTCAGCTTTGCGAACGTCGATTGCTCTTGGAATCATCTATTCTATCCATCTGGTATTCGCCAAAAAAATGATCATTCATTCCGGAGAAGAGTACGCAAAGATACTCATCCGCGAATATATTGTGAGTTAGTTCTGGTTTTTCTTCATCCGTATGCCAACAAAACAGTCAACTGTGGATTACATTCTTGATCAGTTAGCTGATCTACCTACCATCGAAGCCAAGAAAATGTTTGGCGAGTACGCCCTGTATGTATCTCACAAAGTTGTCGGATTAATCTGCGATGATGCGCTCTTCATTAAGATTACGGATGCTGGAAAACAGTTTGTTGGCGAGGACTACAAGGAAGGTTTTGCGTATCCAGGAGCAAAGGCATCAATGGAAATACATGGGGACTTGCTGGAAAATCGTGAGTGGCTTTCGAAGCTCGTCGTCATTACTGAAAAAAATTTACCCACGCCAAAACCAAAGAAGAAATAGAATCGGTATGCAAGAAAAAGTGCAAAAGCCAATTGCATACTGTCTCTATGCGCGAAAAAGTAGCGAATCGGAGGAGCGTCAATCTCTTTCCATCGATTCCCAAATCAAAGAGATGCAGAAACTCGCCGAGCGCGAAGGCTTAAGCATCAAGGAGATAAAGCGTGAAAGCCGTTCCGCAAAGTCGCGGGGAGACAGACCGATTTTCAACGAGCTGATCAATGATGTTCGTTTCGGCAAGTTTGGCGGCATTCTTACCTGGGCGACCGATCGCTTAAGCCGCAATGCTGGTGATTTGGGTGCGCTTGTTGATTTGATGGATGCGGGAAAACTTATTGATATTCGGACATTCAACCAGCGTTTTACGAATTCACCCAACGAGAAATTCCTGCTCATGATTCTTGGCAGTCAGGCAAAATTGGAGAACGACAACCGAAGCGTAAACGTAAAACGCGGTATCCGTTCGCGTGTCCAGGCTGGATTATGGCCGGGTCCTGCGCCTATTGGCTACCTCAACCAAAATCGTACGGATAAAAAGTGCGAAGTGATCATCGATACCAGTCGAGCACCTACCATCAAACAGATGTTCGAGAAGGTGGCTAATAATCGCATGAGTACGAGGAATATTTACCAGTGGCTGAAGGATATCGGGTTTCGCTCGCATCACGGAAAGGTTTTCGCCCACAGTAGCGTTCAAAGAACGCTGAATAATCCTTTTTACTACGGGCGATTTGAGCATCCCAAGAAAAGCGGTAAGTGGCATACGGGCAAGCATGAGCCAATCATTACGAAGGCGTTGTTTCAAAAGGTTCAGGATCGACTTCATCGTATTCAAACCAAGCGAAGTGTGAAGGAGTTTTCTTTTGTCCGTCTTTTTACCTGTGGTCTTTGCGGATCTGGCATTGTTGCCGAGGACAAGGTGAAGAAACTAAGTGATGGCACAATGGCTCATTACATTTATTACGGGTGCAGTCGTGGGCGGGATCGATTTTGCAAAAATAGCTATATTCGCGAGGAGGAGTTGATCAAGGAGCTAGTCGGTATCATCGACACCGCAGAAATAGACGAGCTTGGCATTCGTTATAAATTTGACGAAGAGGTCACCCGATACGGCAAGTTTTTAAATCACGTTCTGGGCAAGCCCACGGATCTCAAAGCGGAAGAAATCGAGCTGAATATTCGGGCATACGCCAAGTACGTCCTCATGGACGGCTCCAAGACCGAAAAGCGCGAACTCCTCGGGCATTTGCGGAGCCGCCTCGTTTATACGCACAAGAAGTTTCGTCTTTTGCCTTCCGAGCAACAGGAAGAGGAATCAGTCGTCCAGTAATCACTCAGAATCCAGGCTTGGATTCTCTTCCTTCAGAAATACATAAAAGTACGGTCTGCCATCAGCATTTCTAACAACCCTTGCTTTCAACTCGCCACTTCGCGCTTTCGCCTGAACCGTCGTGTGATGCCATCCGTATTTCGTCGATAACTGAGTAACTGAAAACCATGTCTTATCATCGAGGACTGCCGATCCCGGGACGATACCTTCGTCGACCGCCTTTCGGCATAGCGGACACTTGAGACCATACCGGTCGTACCAACCCTCGTTATCTCTCATGGATCGGCGACATAGGTTGCAGTCGTAAATTCCGTAGGTTATCGGAAAGCCATCAGGTTCAGTTTTGAGCCGTTCTTTCCATCCCTCAAGTCGCCGGTGAATGCCCTCGAGTAACTCGCCGAATCTCACGAATTGCCCGATCTCTTCATCCGTAAATCTTCGATTTTGTTCGTGTCCTGTTCGTGTTTGCATATTTGTTAAAATCCCTTTAGATTCGCTGTTTTTGCGTGAGACAGACCCCCTCTGTACTGTCTCAAATGTCTCACCTTGATGAGACCCAGGTGCCAGTTCGACCCCCTCAAAAGACCCCTCAATCATTGATGGAAAGTGAGTTCGAGATCCGCCCGCCGAGCCATGAACGACAGTGTCTCGTAAAATAGACACGGTCGGTCACTAGAGCATCAAGCAATTGGTGAGCTGCTGATCGATTTAATTAAGAAATATGGAACCGATTTGCGGAAAATGCGGTGCGGTGATCAACGGAGTTAATTTAGGCTACAAACAAAAAGATGTAAGTTTAAGCCAAATGGATTTGAATTGGATTGAAATCTTTTACTGTGAGAATTGTGGAGCAACGCTAGGCATAAAAAATGCGACCTAAATTTAGAGTACTATAGTTTTATCGATATGCCTGAATACTTGAGAATTAACTTCAACCAAATATTCAATTCACACCCTGATGGAACTCTTGAGCCTAAGGCAAGAATACGACTTGGTGGCATTGAATTTGGACCAGGCGTGAAATTTCGTCGCGGGATTGAATTTGGTGGGATTGATATTTTTGAATATGTCGGACGTGAACTTGCAATGACAAAAGATGGGGACGTTTGGGTGATTCACGGACATTATGCTTGATACCGAACGAAAGGAAGCGATTGATGTATTTGGAGGAAATGTTTCAGTTTCAAATGACCAGATTGAATCATTCGATCCTGAAAAGTTTGGGATTACATTCAGAGCTACAATCGCTAAATACATCATTCTGTTTTTCTTGACGGGAATTGGAGTAATCTTGATTGGTGCACCAATTTATAACCTATACGCAACTGAAACATTAAGAATTGATACGTTGAACTTTCTCGCTACTTACGCAGGAATTCTCGGACCATTCGTCGGTGTAATAAGCGGGTATTATTTTAAGGATAAATAATACCAAATCATCTGAACATTGTATTCTGACTGATATGCGACAAAAAAATACCCTTCATCAGGGAAGCGTACGATACATTGTATTTCGCGAAGACGATGTATGGTATGGGGTTTGTTTGGAGTTTAATATTGTAGAATCTGGTGACACTCCCGAAGAAGCACTTCTTCTTCTTTTTGAAGCAACGCAAGGTTATTTGGCATCTGCACAAAAAATAAAAGCTCGTCCTCATATTCTCAATCAACAACCTGATAAAGAATACGAAAAAATGTGGGAAAGTCTTGAAACGTCACCCGTTAAGAAACAAACGAATGTATACGCGTCAGGTCGGATGGATATTTGCAACGCTCTTGCACGTCAAACACTCGTTGCTGCGTAATGTATGACCAAGGGAATTTTCAATTGGACTGCTGAAGATGTCGTACGTTTTCTTAAAAATCATCACTTTGTTCTCAATCACACACATGGCAGTCATTACTTCTACGTAAGAAATGCAAACGATTTATTCCGACAAGTGTGCGTTCCCTTTCACGGCACACATGCTATCAAGCCTCGTACATTAAAGAGTATTATCGTTCAATCAGGAATTGAAAAAGAAATTTGGATAAAGAAGTAAGACTTAAACTAAAAATGGTTCGAGTTTTGTTTTATGCTAGAAAAAAGATGAGTCCTAACCACTATGGAAATCCATCATCAAAAAATATTAAAAGATTTTATTTCGCACCTAGATAAGTATATTACGCTCATTGAAGAAGGGTCATCATCCACCATCAATATCCCCGATGACCTAGATGTAAAACAAATTTACAGAATATTTCTTAGGAGATTTCGATCAAATCTTTACGCTTTATTATCACTCGAAGATCCTTTAATATTTGCTCTTCTGCAACGATATAACCATGAAATGCTACTGAATTTCTATTTCTTGTCAGATCCAACAGATCAAGCAAACAAGATTACCCAATTTGCCACGTATTCGGGTAAATCGAGTTTGCAAAAATGGGGAAATCATAAGACGTCCGATAAAAGACCGAGCGTGCCACCTTGGATTGGTGACAAAGAATCTTTTAAAAAAGTTTATAAATGGCTGAGTAACCTAGCCCATCCAAATATTTTATCTATAACGCTTGGGTTTCTGAATGATGGCGACCAAAGAAATAATAGAATCATGACCGAGGCCACGGCTTTGTGCATTTTTGAAATCAGTATATGTCTTGATTGTAAAGGTTTCAGAGATATTTTTGGCCTCAACGGTATTCAGGAGGATTTGTATCTTGCAAATTTAGATTTTCAAAATACTGCCGCTGCAATGTTGATTTCTGATAAATGATGCGGCAAGGCGGTCTTCCACCCTTTCCAATTCACCGCTCTGAACCCGTTCACTATTCGGAACCACATGCCGTGAACCCATAAATTCATTTCACCGCTAATATTCGACAAAAATGTGAACGAATAGTGCGATAGGTAAAATTGAAATTGTAAAAAAGAAATTTGGAAATCGATAAACTCCAATAAAAACAAAATCTCTCAAGTCCGCTCAGGATCATGAAATTGATCGCAAACAGACTCGAGAGATTTTTTTGTTTTGTTTTAGCCTCAAAATGAATTTATGGGTTCACGGCACATGGAACCGATATTAGAAATGGTATAGGTTTTATGTTTTTTTTGGATGACTATCGTACACGTTGCAAACTATACAGAACGAACACATGAGTATACGCTCACGGTAAAGATTTTCTAAACTCAATAGTATCGTGTTGCGTCCATACATATTGCCCATAGTGTTTGTTATAGCCGTTGCAACGGGGCTGTTCTTTTCTGCGAAAAATGCCTCGCGACTTCTTCACGCTCCTTACCGCGATGCATCGCTCTCTATTGATGTACGCGTTGAAGATCTCCTTGGTCGCATGACGACGAATGAAAAAATTGGTCAACTTGCGTTGGTTGAAAAAAATAGCATTAAAGATACATCAGACATTGCCAAATATGGAATTGGTGCGCTTTTGAGTGGAGGTGGAGGCAATCCGGATCAAAATACCCCAGAGGGATGGCTCACCATGGTCAACGATTTTCAACATGCCGCACAAAAAAGTCGACTAGGAATCCCTCTCCTGTACGGCGTTGATGCAGTGCACGGCCATACCAACGTCCTTAGCGCGACAATATTTCCTCATGCGTTAGGGCTGGGAGCAACTCATGACCCGGATCTCGTTCGTCGCATCGGTGAGATCACTGCACAGGAAATTTCGGCCACCGGTGTGAATTGGAGCTTTTCACCAAACGTTGATGTTGTTGACGATACTCGTTGGGGTCGAACCTATGAAACATTTGGTTCAAACTCTGCCGCAGTCAGTGAACTGAGCGTTGCGTATTTAACGGGTCTCCAGTCAAAAGCTGTTATGGGAACTGCCAAGCATTATCTTGGGACAGGTGCGATGACTTGGGGAACTTCCACAAATCCAGATTTCCACATTGATCAGGGCACGACTTTTCTTGACGAAGCAACCATGCGAGCAGTGCATCTCCCCCCATTTGCCGCAGTAATTGACGCTGGCGTGAAAAGTGTCATGGTTGGTCACGTTTCATGGAATGGTATTGAGCTTTCAGCGAATCATTACCTTTTAACAGACGTCCTCAAGAACGAACTGGGATTTACGGGTTTCGTCGTTTCTGATTGGAATGGCGTGAACGAAATATCGAGCGATGCATATCTTGCCGTCGTTACCGCTATCAACGCTGGAGTAGATATGGTTATGCTTCCTTTCGACTATCAAACATTCACAACATCTATGGAACGTGCGCTTGATTCGGGCGCGATCTCGCACGAGCGATTGGACGATGCAACGCGACGAATCCTTCGTGCAAAGTTCTCAACCGGACTCTTTGATACTGAACCTGTCGAAAACGAGGAGCTGCTCACCATTGGTTCTTCCAACCATCGCACCGTTGCGCGCGAGGCTGTACAAAAGTCGATAGTCCTTTTAAAAGACGCAAATACACTTCCTCTCAGCAAAAACTTGTCACATATTGTCATCGCCGGGTCGTCAGCGAATAATCTTGGACGTCAATCTGGCGGATGGACCATAGAATGGCAAGGTATCGACGGAAACTGGATCCCCGGCACGACCATTCTTAACGGAATTAAAGATGCCGTCAGTGACAACACCGTCATTGAGTACAGCGAAACGGCACTTTTTTCTGTGCGCAACGAACGTGCTGATATTGGCATCGTCATCGTTGGCGAAGCGCCCTATGCCGAAGGCGTTGGCGACAATGCACACCCTGAACTCTCCGCAGAAGATCTACAAGCAATTCAAAACGTACAGGCAATCAGCAAGAAAATTGTTGTTATTATTGTTTCTGGACGACCGCTCGATATCCGTCCATACATTAATTCGTGGGATGCCGTTGTCGCTGCTTGGCTACCGGGAAGCGAAGGCGGTGGTATCACAGACGTTCTTTTTGGTGATTATCCCTTCACCGGCACACTCCCCGTCGATTGGCCGCTATAATAGATGCATCAACATCTTCAATGCACATGAAAAATATTTTTAAGCTCATCATCGCTATTGCCATTTCAGAACTTGCCGGAATAATCGGTTCGGTGTTTACAACGCCCTCCGTTACAGGATGGTATGCGGGAATTACAAAACCAGCCATCAATCCTCCGGCGTGGGTGTTCGGACCGGTCTGGACGACACTGTTTGCACTTATGGGCATTGCCGCATTTTTGATCTGGTCTTCCTACGCTAAAGCTTCGGAGGATAAAAAGAAAACAATCAAGATTGGGCTCGCTTTATTTGGAATGCAACTCGTATTCAACACTCTTTGGTCAATTATCTTCTTCGGCTTACAAAGTCCTCGTGGTGCGCTTGTGGAAATCGTGTTCCTCTGGCTTGCAATTGCGGCAACCATCGTCACTTTTGCAAAAGTCTCCAAACTCGCCGCATGGCTCCTGGTACCCTATATTCTGTGGGTCAGCTTTGCCGCATATCTCAATTATTCGATTTGGATATTAAACGTATGAGAAAAAAGACCATCACCGTACATGACACTTTTCAAAAGGGTTACACGGTTGTTGGTTCCAGTGGTACTGCCGCTACTATGTGGGAAGGCGACTCGGCACCGAAGATGAACGGCAAATAAAACGATGGAAAGCTATTGCCAGACACATAACACAAATCAGAAAGAATTGTCAGGCGAAAGACTTCATGTGTCGTCCTGCGCAAAGACAAGCTGTTCTCCACTGGGCTTACGACAGCAGAAAAATATAGCATTCTTTTCTCAAAAGAGAGTACGATAATGGATATGAAGAAAAATATCCTTATCGCACTTGCGCTTTTTGTTGTTCTTGGGGGTTGTTTGTACGGAGCGTCTCTTTATGACGCAACAAAAGCCCCTATCGTCCCAGCACCTAATTCACAAGAATACACATTCACCTATCTTACCTCACCGTCAGAAACAACGGCGTACTGTAACGGAGAAAATATGAATAGCACCGGCTATCGCGCATCGCTGACCGTACAAAATACCGGCATTATCGCAAAATCAAATCCAAGTACCGAAGAAATCATTCGCGCAACAATTGATGCCTCAACTACAGGCATGTGCCATACGGTTATGAGCCAAACAACGTTTACGGAAAAAGACGGCATCGTTATTATTTCTCCTATAGATGCTTGGGCGGGTATGTCTGTGAGTATGTGCAGCTGCAAACCGCAAGTCGAAGTGAATATTCTCCAGATACCCGGTATGAAACAGGTGATCTGGTCTGAAGTTACCGATGAATATGCGGATAAGATTATCCTCAATTCACCACTAACCAATACTACAGTCAACAGTCCCCTGCTCATCACCGGAAAAGCACGTGGTTCTTGGTTTTTTGAAGCAAGCTTCCCTATTTACCTTCTTGATGCTCACGGAAACATGCTCGGACAAGGTATTGCGCAAGCCCAAAGCGATTGGATGACAAGCAATTTCGTTCCCTTTGAAGCAATAATCACATTTACCGCAGATCCGCAAATCATTGGCGATGCAGGAATGCTCGTTTTGCAAAAAGATAACCCTTCCGGACTTCCTGAGAATGACGACGCACTCAAAGTTCCTGTTATTATTGGAGAATAGATTTCTGACGCCAAGGCCCTCCAAGAAAAGGCGGAAGCGGATCTTTTTCTCTCCGACAGAAACGCAGCTGATCTATCTGGTCAATCCACGGTAACCGCTCACTATAATCGGGATAGCGATGTTTATAAAGCAACTTGAGAGACTCAGTTGCCAAATGAAATCCCATCTCGGCATTTTCTATTCCTGTGAGCTTAATAGACAGCATGAATATGCGGTTAAAATCATCGGCAAAGGCGATGAGCATAGGCCCCGCAACGCCTACCGTTGCTTGAATGTGCGGGTTCGCCTCTAAAACATCTCCGGCCATACGAGCAGAAAAACAACTATTGAAAAGCACAAGTCTGGCATTATGCGAGGCATTCATCTTAACCACTTCTTCATTAGAAAGGCTCTGCATAAAGCCAAACTCGTCAGCATCCATCTGGAATCCCGTCATTTGCCCAGCTTCAGAAGAACGTCCACCAACCGGATAAGGATGCCCAAGATAAGACCATCTTTTTGCCGACTGGACTTCAATCCCAAGAATATCTCCACTATGAATGGGATTTTCATCTGATAACTTCCAATTTCCTTTCGAGCTGCCATGACCCGTAAACACGATCGTTTCCGCCCCGCTTGAGGGAAGTAACTCAAGATCTTCGAGATTAAAAGAATTTTTGATTTTAACATCCATTACATCTCCGTCATTCAACTGATCAACCATGGACTTTACACGCGTTCCAAATTGATCCGCAAGAAAGGAGCCTGTACGTGCAGAGAGGAATAGCACACGTCCAGAAATAGGTTCAATTAAATGAGGAAGGATGCGTTCACGAATAGCTCGTATTTCTCCAAGAAGCCTTTCTCGCTGTTCAATTGCTTCAAAATAAGATTGCGACACGTTGGGTGTTTTTGTTTTAGTTTCATCTCCCCAGACCGCCAAAATTTCTCTGCGCGCAAATGGGTTATTTCTTGCACCTTTCCACAAATCAAGAATACGGGCATCATCAGCCGACAAGACGCCCGTCGAAAAGAGACGTTTCCCCTCATTTAATTGCCGAAGTTCAGTGATAAAAGCAGGGGCAATGCGCTTGGTAATCGCTTCAAAAACACGTACAGCACCCTGCGCAAGTTGATTCCTTTCCCTATCACCATCACAATATCTTTTATACTGCCCTCCTGTATTCACTGTGCTAAGATAAGAATTAAATTCACTGCTGAAATAACAAGATTCGATCGTCGCTCTTTGTGGCTCATGATGTAAAACCGATTCTTCTGGAGACATATTTTTAGAGGAAATTTTGCATAGAGATTATATCATTCAGTCTCCGTGTTCAACAAAAATGCGCAGCAATTGAAAAACCTGAATAATCTTGCGACGCTGGGCACGTCTTACAAAAAAAACATATCCTATGACAGCAGAAAAATATAATCTGTGGTACGGTTACTTTACATAAAAAATAAGAACAAGTTTTTATGAAAGGCTACGTAGCAAACATCGAAAAGCTCTCGCTCGAAAATGATAATTTTCGCAAAGTGTTATATACCGACAAAAAAAGCCAGCTTGTCCTCATGTCGCTTCTTGCACAAGAAGAAATTGGCGAGGAAGTACACGACGTAGATCAATTTTTACGCGTAGAAAAAGGAACGGGCACCGCAATCTTAAGCGATATTCCTCATGCCCTTGCAGACGGCAGCGTCATCATTGTTCCCGCGGGCACAAAACACAATATTATCAACACCGGAAGCGAAGCGATGAAGCTATACACGCTCTACATGCCACCGCATCATAAAGATGGCGTCGTGCACAAAACAAAAGCCGAGGGTGAAGCCGACCAGACTGATGTATTTGACGGGAAAACGACGGAATAATGCTTTAAAAACAAAAAATATCCTTGTTTAAAGACGCACAAATAAAAATATGATTGCCTAGAAGATGCGGATAATTGCAAGGTGAAACGCATGGTTATTACGCCGGGGAGTCGCAATTCGTATCAACGTCATCAACAACGACAAGAAATTTGGGTTATTATTTCGGGAGTAGGAAGATTTCTCATTGATGACATCTGGATCGAAGGGAGCGTAGGAGATGTCATCAAAATTCCTGCACAATCCAAACACCGCTGGCACAACGTAAGCGATTCCGTGGATCTTGTTTTAATCGAGGTTCAGATCGGGAGTTATTTTGGTGAGGATGACGAGGAGCGTTTAGACGATGATTATGGGCGCGCTGGTACGATTGAGGTTTGTGAAAATGGAAAGTTAGTGGATTAATCGAAAACCTATGCTCAAAAAAGTCTCCCCAGGCACAGTCCATACAATGCCTTCGGATATAGGAAAAGTCCTCGCCTCCAATAAAGCCGCATTAGCAGCATGGGAAAGTCTCACTCCACTTGCGCGCAACGAATGGATTTGCTGGGTGACGTTTGTGAAACAAAAAGAAACAAGAAAGGAGCATATCACCAAACTGATCAGCGAACTTAAGGAAGGAAAACGCAGGCCTTGTTGCTGGATAGGCTGCATACATCGTACGGATAAAGCGGTGAGCCCGTCGGTACAGGGAATTCTAAAAAAACGATCTCGGTAAAAAAACATCACTGCTATACTTTCCTCAACCCCAACCTATGATCGACATGCACATCTTCAAACAAAGCCTATCTTATTCTGCAGGCGCAGTGCTGTATATCGCTACGATCGCGACGGTGATGCAAAACACAGAAAAGATTTTTGGCGCTGAAGATATTGCCATTCTTGCGCCTATGGGTTTTCTTCTGCTCCTTGTCGTCTCCGCCGCAACCATGGGTATTCTTATCTTCGGCAAGCCGATTATGCTGTATGTTGACGGTAAAAAGCGCGAAGGTGTTGCCACGGCAATCTGTACCATCATCCAAATGGCACTATTTACTGCGGCGATTTTTGTAGCGATGGCGTTTTTAAATAGATAATCAATCGATCCTTATCGATCTACAGGCTATATGAATGAATTTGAAGACCTACACTGGGAAACGAGAACATACCGTGAAAAATCCTCTGACAGAGGCTACGAAATCGTCACGAGTCCAGAGGTACGTCTTCGTGCCGTGCAGGCGGGATTTGCAGAAAATGAAGTTGATCGTCTTTTAAAACGCCTTGCGCTCAATATACGATTTTCCGGCATCCCACGCGAACGAAGAATAAAAGGTACAGAACAAGAACAAACCGGTGAAATATTACTCGACGAATTATCATCTTTTTTGTATCGGATAGAAACGAAATGGGTCGATACCTATCGAAGTCTCCAAGAAGCCAGTCTCCTCCTCGAGGTTGCGCTGCCCGTGTTAGCTCATGAACAAGAATTCAAGCATGCATTCAAGCGCTATCTTGATCTTTTACAAAAAAATAATCCAAATGGTTCCTGGAGCTTCTCTGGGAGAATTCTTGGAATACATTTTGATGAATATCAAAAATACATGGATCCACCGGTTGCGGACGCATTACGAGAAAGGCTAAGAAAAGGATATCCACTGGGCATGCTGCCATCCATTCCTCTAAAGGAGTGGACAGAAGCTGAACGACAAAGATTTGGTCTAGATACCGCTCTCGAAGTTGATAATGTGGAGTTGGTGTGTGCACCCGTTAGAGAAGAGTCTCTCGGTGGCTCTCTTGAAGTATGGACCAGTTCTGCATGCTCTTATGCGGAAAATTATTTTCAGTCCAGCATTCCCTCAAAACGTCTCAATATACTCATGGCCTCCGGTAATCCTATCGGCTTTCAAAAAATTATTGGTGAGGGAACGTTTCTTGCACTAAAAACCGTCGTTCATAACGGGAGAGCCCTCCTCTTAAAAGGAGGTATCTATAATGTAACAGGCATTCCCTTGGATGAAGACACGCCAGAAATTGATGATGAGCAGATCGATACAAACACCTTTCGTACACTTTCCTTTGTTCCCATACGCATATGGAAAGAAGAACGAAGAGACGATAGTAGCAACGAACCACTCGAGCGCATCACCCTTGCATCTATAGAAGAAGAAATCTTACAAAGATTAAAACATTAAAAATATGTCCGAATTCCATCCAGGACTTAACATGCCAGAAGGACATGCAGAGCGTCCTAAAAAAGTCACCTACAAAAAAGAAACCGACCCCGTTCTTCTCGCCGAGATAGAGCGAGAATCGAGAACTCCCAAAATCCTTTCTTTTCGGTTTGAAGGAGCGGATTTTCAGGTGGAATATCTGGAAATCAGCCCCAAAAGAGAAGGTGAAGGAAAAATGCCCGTTGAAGTGATTATTCCGGGATTTTGTGCGTCCCTTATTCCTTTTAAAGACACCGTAAAGGCGATGGCAGAATACATGCCTGATCATCGCATCATCTGCCTCTCCCCTTTTGATTCGGGAAAAAGCTCAACGCTTGGCAGGGATCATTCGCTCGGCAAAATGAACAGAGCATATAGACGCGTTTTTGAAGAATTGAGGATTGCTCCTGCAGAGTCAGAGCTTACGGTCATCGGCCATTCCCGATCAGATATTGTTGCACTCGGGCTCGCAGTCACGTATCCGGATTTGATTGAAAATATTGTGTTGGTGAACGGCGTTTCTGCAAAAGAGAGTCGTCTTCCCGAACTCATGTTCGATTTTGCAAAACACACCATAAAAGATATTACTCCTGCAAGATTCGGAGGAGATGCTCGGGCAGCAAAAAGATATCTGGAACAAACCATCGACTTCACGAAGAATATGATGAGCCCCAAAGGCGTTCGCAATCAATTGAGCTCACTTATAAAAAGACGCAGAGCAGATGTGGCCCGTATGGCAAAAGGTCTGCACTCCAATGTGCTTATTTTAAGTGGAACGGCCGATATTACGGATCCTGCGCATTCCAAATCACGGATTTTGGATAATCTTCCTGCACATGTGCAAGGAAAACAAGATGTAGAATTAGGCGGATTGCACGATGCTCCCAATGGAGACCCCGAAAGATTTGCGTATACATTGGTGAACTGGCTTGCGTCGTTGAAGAAGTAAATGCTATGCGATATCACGCACCGGAAAACTACGCTTGTCCTATTTGTCTTGCTATTAATGGAATTGAGAACGATGAAACGTGGATTAAACAAAACGACATCTTTTATAAAGATGATCTCGTGATGGGATTTATCAGTTCAAAGGCAATTAAGGGAAACGAAGGTCATCCGCTGATTGTGCCCCTCAAACACTTTGAAAATCTCTACGATCTTCCCCATGATTATGCCCATCGGATTATTGAAATTGCCAAAAAAGTAGCGCTTGCCGTTAAAGAAACGCGAACATGCGACGGCGTCACACTTCTGCAAAACAATGAACCCGCAGGAGATCAACATGCATTCCATTATCATCTGCATGTCGTTCCACGATTTGTAAATGATAGCTTCCACGAGGAACTCTGGAAGGCAAAAAAATCAGAGCCGGAAGATCGAATTGCTCACGCAGAAATGCTCCGTCGATATTTCAAGTAAAAGTATAATCGTGAATTTGATGAAAAAAATCGTATTTTTCACGTTTATGAGGTTTATAAACTTAGTCTCCAGTTTTTAACGCAACGATATTATTAATGGTTTCTTCTG
>CAYPWV010000001.1:0-102646 GCA_964414795.1 uncultured Gammaproteobacteria bacterium | reverse complement strand
CTTGCTCTCTACCTGAAACGGAGACGGAGTGTTGCATTGAGAAGTTGAATTCATCATGGGAGCGGTCTTATGCCCACACCTGTAACCGATTTTGATTACGTTTTACCCGAGGATTTGATTGCGCAATATCCGGTCGAGCCACGCGATGCGTCGCGGCTTTTGGTGATGGATCGGATAAACGGAGAGATGAAGCATCGGGTGTTTACGGATATTGTGGATGAGCTGCGTGCAGGTGATGTGCTCGTGTTTAACGCAACGAAAGTATTCAAAGCGCGTTTATTTACTGCGAACCGTTCTGCGGAAATGTTTGTGTTAAAGATTGGAGAGGGAACTGCTGAGGTGTTTTTACGTCCGGGAAAGCGTTTTCCGGTACGTTCAAGAATCCGCATAGGCTCTGATATCGTTCTTTCGGAGTTTCCTGCATTTCGTGAGTTTGAGATAGTAAAAAAAGAACCTGACGGCGTGGTGCATATAAAAACAGGCATGAGCAGGGAAGAGATGTTTGCATTTTGCGAGGCAAACGGAGAAATTCCTACGCCGCCGTATGTTTCATCTCAACACATTACCGATGCGCAATATCAAACGGTCTACGCAAAAGAAGTAGGTTCTGTTGCAGCGCCAACGGCGGGATTGCACTTTACGCCCGAGCTCTTGGATCGCCTTCGTGCGAAAGGTGTGCATATTGAGGAAGTGCTTTTGCATGTGGGCATGGGTACCTTCCGCCCGGTGCAATCTGAATTCATTGAAGATCATGTGATGCACGCCGAAACCGTTGAGCTCACTGCCGAGGTCGCTCATCATCTGCAACAGGCAAAGAACGAAGGTCGCCGCATCATCGCGGTAGGAACAACCACGACCCGCGTTCTTGAGGGAATTTTTGCCATGCATGGCGAGATCGCTGCGTATACGGGAGAAGTAAATATGTTTATTACGCCAGGATTTCACTATCACGTTATCGATGGATTGCTCACCAATTTTCATCTTCCCAAATCAACCCTTCTTATGCTTGTTTCGGCTTTTGCCGGAAAAGAGCATATTTTTGCTACCTATCGTGAGGCAGTTGCGCAAAAATATCGTTTCTTTTCTTTTGGTGATGCTATGTTGCTTTTGTGAGGAAAAGCAATTGACACTGGGGAGGTGATTGAGGTATCCTTTTCTCGCCAATTTTGGCGAAATTTATTTATTTTCATCCCTCAGATATTTATTCAACCTCATAACATCCTCCCTGATTTCAGGGCGTTATAAGAGAATATCGTGGTTAAAAGGAACTCTGTAACTCTATGGCAACTATTCCTTCAGTAGCAGATTTGGTAAAGGCAGGTGTGCATTTTGGTCATCGCAGCGAGCACTGGCATCCAAAAATGAAGCCGTTTATTTTCGGCATTCGTAAAGGTGTGCACGTGGTTGATGTAGAAAAAACGCAAACGCAATTGGAAAGTGCTATGCGTTTTGTTTCTGACGTTGCGGCAAAAGGCGGTACGGTATTGTTTGTAGGAACCAAGCGCCAAGCGCAAGGAGCTGTTGCTGCAGCAGCAACCGCGTGTGGTATGCCGTTTGTAACCAGCCGATGGTTGGGAGGTACGCTTACCAACTGGCCACAAATTCAGCGCTTACTTCGTCATTACCTCAGCTTAAAAGATAAGCGCGAGAAGGGAGAATTGAAAAAGTATACAAAGTTTGAACAGTTGAACTTTGATCGCGAAATTGCCGAGCTTGATGAAAAGATTGGCGGCATCTCAACGCTTACCCGCATGCCCGACGCACTCTTTATTGTGGACGCTCGCAATGAAAAAACCGTTATTCGTGAGGCACAATCTGTACATCTTCCTGTGGTGGCGCTTGTAGACACCAACGTAAACCCCGTAGGCGTCGCGCATATTATTCCAGGAAATGATGATGCCGTAAGCTCGGTTACTCTTATCTCAAACCTCATCGCCGAAGCAATCCGTGAAGGAAAAACAAAAGTGATTCGCGAGGAGAAAAAAGAAGGAGCGGCACTAAGCAAGACAGTCTAAACACACCAAACCTCTAAAAACCTAAAAAACTATTTATGTTTACCGTTGGAGATATCGCGAAGCTTCGCGAGATGACGGGTGCGGGAATGATGGATGCCAAAAAGGCGCTTACCGAAGCAAATGGCAACATGGAAGGCGCGATCGATCTTTTGCGTAAAAGCGGCGCCATGAAGGCTGCCAAAAAAGCAGACCGCGCAACCGCAGAAGGAAAAGTACAAACCTACATGCACGGAAATGGAAAGTTGGCCGTGATGGTAGAAGTGATGTGCGAAACAGACTTTGTGGCACGTAATGAAGATTTCATCTCGTTCTGTCAGGATTTAGCAATGCACATCGCTGCTGCATCTCCCCAGTACACATCGCGCGAAGAGGTTCCGGCGGATGTGGTTGCTCGTGAAATGAGCATTCATCGCGAGCAACTTGCCGCAGAAGGAAAGCCCGCGGATGTGGTAGAAAAAATCCTTGAAGGAAAGATGAGTAAGTTTTACGAAGAGATCGTTTTGCTTGATCAGAAGTTTGTAAAAGATGATGCGTTTTCTATTGCGCAAATGGTTGAACAGAAGGTGCTAAAAATTGGCGAGAACATTCGCATTGGTCGTTTTGTGCGGATGGTGCTTGGTGCGTAAAAAAATCCCCCGTAGTTATCGGGGGATTTTTTTATTTCTGCTACACTACTTCCATATGATCCGTATTGTGATAAATGGATTTGGAAGAATTGGAAGAAGCGCATGCAAAGTTGCGTGGGGATTTTCTGATATCGAAATTGTCGCCATCAACGACTTAGCTCCCGCGGACAATCTCGCCTATTTGTTACAACACGACACAAATTACGGAAACTGGAGTGTTCCCGTGTCGTCAACAGAACATGCGATCATCATTGGCGGAAGTACCATTCCGTTGTTTGCAGAAAAAGATCCAAGCAAGTTGCCTTGGGAGGAGCTTGATGTTGATATCGTGCTTGAATGTACCGGACTTTTTCTCACCGAAGAGCTTGCGATGAGTCACATTAAGGCAGGCGCAAAAAAAGTCATGCTCTCAGCGCCCGCAAAAGAAGGGGATATTCCCGTCTACGTACGCGGCGTAAACTGTGCGCATATCGCAGAGGATGAACACCTCATTCTAAGCAATGCGTCGTGCACTACCAATTGCGTTGCACCGGTTACCGCAGTCATCGAGGAAGCATTTGGTATCGAACATGCACTTCTCACTACTATCCACGGATACACCGCTTCCCAAGCACTTGTTGATGCGCCAAAAAAAGACTGGCGCGAAGGTCGAGCTGCGGCAGAAAACATGGTTCCTACCACCACCGGCGCTGCAAAAGCCGTTGCAAAAACCATTCCTGCACTTCAAGGAAAATTTGATGGACTGTCGGTACGCATTCCTCTTTCCACCGTTTCGCTTTCCGACATGGTATTCGTTACCAAGCGTCCGGTTACTAAAGAAGAAGTTACCGCAGCTTTAGAAAACGCTGCAGCAACCGATCGGTTCAAGGATATTTTGGCCGTTTCCCACGAGCCTCTTGTTTCTTCTGATTATTGCGGTAATGCATATTCTTGCACTGTTGATGCAGAGCTTACGATGGTTGTGGGCGGAACGCTGGTAAAAATTGTTGCGTGGTATGACAACGAGTGGGGATATGCACATCGCTTGGTAGAAACTGCGCGCAAAGCGATGCTATGAAATCGCATTTTACCGTAGAACAATTTTTTCATCCGCGATTGCGCACGCCGCTTGGTATTGCGCTTGCAGGCTTGCGTGTTGCGTTTGCGGTAACGCTTGCACAAGCGTGTTTGCGCATGCAATCATTCCTTCCCGACGTTCTTACGCATTTGCGCATACAGGGTGTTCCTTTTCTTGAAGTATTTGCTACATTCCTTAACTTTTCTGCGTGGCGTGGACTTATCATTGCTGCGGCAGCAATGTTCGCGCTCGGATTTCTTACGCGTATTTCTGCAGCGATCTTTTTCTGTTTTTTGTTCGGCATGTTTATCGTTGAACGATCACTGCTTTTTTCTACCTTAGGCATGTGGAGTGTGGTAAGTGCGTTATTGTTATGTGTTGCACTTTTTTCGCAATGGGGAAAAGTGTTTGGTGTGGATGAAGTTTTTGAACGCATGCTGTTTTTTTGGAGGAAGAGAAGATAACAAGCTATACTAGCAGTATCTATGCATCGCATCGTAATTGTGGGAGGCGGATTTGGTGGTGTCAGCGTTGCACGTCAACTGCTCAAAAGAACAGCAAGAAAAGAGGTGGAAATAGCGCTCATAGAAGAGCGAGTTGAGCACGTGTATACGCCCTGGCTGTACGAAATCGCAACTGCGCTTGATCTAATGCAAAGCGAAGCGTCTGTACAAAGAGTGCGACGGAGGGCGAGTATCCCTTTCGCACATTTTCCAGGGTTTGTTAGTGTACGCAAAGTCCAAGCAAAAGTAACCAATATTGCTCCCGATGGATCGTTTGTGCTGTGTGCAGACGGAACAACGATAAAGGCAGATGCTATTGTTCTCGCCGTCGGTTCGCTCACGAATGACTTTGGCATTGCGGGGGTAAAAACATTTGCCAGTGCGCTCAAAACGCCCAAAGAAGCAGAAGACATTGCACTTCAGTTTCGGAGGCTTTTGCAAGACGTAGAAAACGGGCAAAGTGAACGAGTGAATCTCGTTGTAGTAGGTGCAGGCGCAAATGGTGTGGAGCTCGTGGCAGAAATGGCTGCGGTAAGAAATGCATTTTGTACTATCCACGAAATTGATGTACGCCGCATTCGTTTAGTACTCTGCGATTCTGGTGATACGCCTGTGGGAATGTTTCCCGTGCAGGTTCGCGAGCGAGTTGCGCAACGCTTACGTGATTTAGGTGTGGAATTTTTTGGTAAGACGGTTGTGAAAGAGATACGTGCAGGAGAAGTACGAGCAGAGAACGCTACACTTCCTTTTGATCTTTTAGTGTGGTCTGCGGGGGTAAAAAGCAGAAGAGAGCCAGGGGAAGTGTGGGGACTCCCTGTAAATGAACGGGGGCGCATTCGTATTGCATCAACGTTTCTTGTAGAAGGAAAGAAAAATATTTTTGCACTAGGCGACGCTGCTGCACGCGCGGGAGTGCATCCTGATCCGCAGAGCGCACAAGTTGCAACAGCCCAAGCGCCTACGGTTGCGAAAAACGTTCTCGCGACCTTTGCAGGCAAAAAGCTCCTTCCTTTTACAGATCGTTCGTGGCAAACGCTTCTTGCGGTGGGTGGTTCCTACGGCATCGGCCAGATTCTCGGCATTCCTTTTTCTGGCAAAAAAGCCTTTTGGTTGCGACGGCTCGTTGACCTCAAATACTTCCTTTCGGTGTTCCCCTTCATAGATGCATGCATACTGTGGTACCGTGGTGGAGAAGCGTATGGAGAAAATGATGTTACCCACACGTGAATTACGCACCTTGCGTAAGGAGGATATTGCTCCCGGCACACCCGTGCTTTTGCGAGCAGACATTAATATTCCCTGGAAAAAAGAACCGGAAGTATTAGAAGATGGCGGCTCCCGGGGAAGAATCGCTTTTGTCGTTTCCGAAATTCAGCATCTGATAAAACAAAAAGCAGTAGTCGTTCTTCTTGCGCACTGGGGAGAGCCGCACGGCAAAAGCGATAAAGCATGGAGCACTGCGCGTCTGGCACCGCTTCTTGAAAAGCGATTAAAAAAGAAAGTAACGTTTATTCCCGCAGTGTATGGCGAGCCGGTACGTACCGCTCTTGCACAAGCAAAGCCGGGAAGTGTTTTTTTGCTTGAGAATGTACGTTTTTGGCGTGCAGAAGAAAAAGATGATGACGCTTTTGCAAAGGCAATCGCTGCGCCTTTTACGCTCTTTGTAAACAATGCCTTTAGTGTTTCGCACCGTGCACATGCTTCGCTCCATGCCATTACGCGGCATCTACCAAGCTACGCAGGAGAAGGCGTGGTACAAGAAATTAAATCCCTCACCAAGCCCATTCATTCGCCGTTCATCTGCATGATCGGTGGTGCAAAAATTGAAACCAAAGTAACACTCATTGAGCGTTTGGGAGTATTTGCGGATACGTTGTTACTTGGAGGTGGAGTAGCTATTGCGGTGCAGCTTGCCAAGGGTGATGATGTGCCTGGAGCGAACGGATCTTTTAGAAGAAAAGAAGTGTTAGGTGCGGCACGGCGCGTGCTCCATCGTTTTGAAGGTAAAATTCTCCTGCCTTCCGATGTGGTTGCAAAGCCGGACGAAGATCGTGTGCTCGACATTGGTCCCGAAACGCTTGCACGCTATTTACGTGCACTTGGTGAGGCAAAAACGGTGTTGTGGAATGGCCCGTTTGGTATTATTGAGGAAGAAGAAGGACAGATAGGGACACGAAAACTTGCAAAAGCCCTTGCAAAAACAAAAGCAGAAGTTTTTTTGGGCGGAGGAGAAACGGTTGCCTTTCTTGAAAAAGAAAAACTCTTGCTTCCTGCATGGAATGTTTCCACAGGAGGAGGCGCGATGCTCGCCTTATTGGCAGGAGAGCGTATGCCCGGACTTGAACCTTTATGGACAGAGCAAAGACTGCACGCATGATGTACTAACCGTATGATGAATACCGAACAATCTAATCAATCACAACTGCGCGCATTAGGAAAATTTATTTTAGAGATGGTGCAAATTGCGGCAATAGCAATCGCTATTATTTTGCCGGTTCGTTATTTTCTTGTGCAACCTTTTATTGTAAAGGGCGCTTCCATGGAGCCAAATTATTACGAAAATCAGTATCTTATTATCGATGAACTCACCTATCGTTTCCGCGATCCGGAGCGTGGAGAGACGGTGGTCTTTCATCCTCCCGGAAATGAAGGTCAGTATTACATTAAGCGCGTCATTGGTCTCCCAGGAGAAACGGTTGAAGTACGCGATGGAAAGATGGTGATTTTTAATGACGAATATCCCAACGGTATCACGCTTGATGAAACCTATCTCACCGAAGAAACCGAAGGAAAACAGCGTACACAACTTGGCAAGGATGAATATTTTTTGATGGGAGATAATCGTGATGCAAGTTTAGATTCTCGGGCCATTGGTCCCATTCCTTTTAAAAACATTACAGGTCGTGTGTGGATTCGTGGCCTTCCGCTCGATCGAGCCGGCGTCCTTGAAGTGCCTACGTATAACCTGTAGAGTATCCCGGTCCTTAGGGTTAAATGGTCGAAGCCCTTCATCTCCCTTTAGCCATCTTAACCAATTAACCATCTTAACCTCATTATGCCCAAAGTCGTGAAAGAAAAAGCCGAAAAAGCACCAAAAAAGTCAGTAAAAGTTCCCGAAACACTGCGTGGTTTTCGTGATGTTCTGCCAGAAGAGCAGGCATTGTGGGATAAGGCTGAAAGTGTAGCGCAGTCACTTGCACGGGCATATGGTTTTGGTCGTATCCGTCTTCCGTTTGTAGAGCAAACATCTCTTTTTGAGCGAGGTATTGGAAAAGATACCGATATTGTAGAAAAAGAAATGTTTACGTTTGTTGATCAGGGTGGCGTAAAGATGACCTTGCGCCCCGAAGGAACCGCATCCGTTGCACGTGCGTACGTTGAGCACGGCATGATGAACCAGCCACAACCGGTAAAGATGTGGTATTTCGAACCCATGTTCCGTCACGAGCGTCCTCAGGCAGGCCGCTATCGCCAGTTTTGGCAAGTAGGTTTTGAAGCCATCGGTTCAAACGATCCTATCATTGATGCACAAATCATCTTAATGTCTGAGCGTTTTTGTAAAAGCATGGGACTTGAGGTAACCGTGTCTATTAATTCATTAGGAACCGTTGCTGCACGCAAAACGTATATTGCTGAACTCAGCAAGTATTTAAAATCGGTAAAAAAGAAGTTAAGCGATGTAGATCAAAAGCGTTTACTCCGCAATCCACTTCGCGTCCTCGATTCAAAAGAGCCAGGCATGGACGAAGTGCGTGCCGAAGCTCCTCAGCTCCTTGCCTACATTGATGAAGAGTCTAAGCAGCATTTTATGCGCGTGCTCGAGTATCTTGATGACGCAGGTGTTTCGTACACGTTAAATCCGTATTTGGTACGTGGTTTAGATTATTACGGCCGTACGGTATTTGAACTGTTCCTTGCAAATCCTTCCGCAGATGAAGGATCGCAGTCGGCACTAGGAGCAGGGGGTCGCTATGACGGGCTTATCCCTATGTTTGGCGGACGAGAAGAAACCGGAGCTGTGGGTGCAGGAATTGGCGTTGAGCGTGTTATCAACGCCGTTAAGGCATCGGGCAAGCTTCCAGATTCCAAGCGCCAGGTAGAGGTGTTCTTCTGTCAGTTGGGAGAAGCAGCACGCAGAAAAGGTTTGCGCGTGTACGAAAAGTTCCGCGAAGCAGGCGTTGAAGTTGCCGAAGCTTTTTCTAAAGGAAACTTAAAAGGGCAGCTCGAAATTGCTGATAAACTAAAAGCGCCTTTCTCAGTCATTTTGGGGCAAAAAGAGGTTTTAGATGGAACGGTGATTATCCGCGATATGGAGTCGGGTGTGCAAGAAATTGTGGATGTAGAGAAAGTGGTGACGCTTGTTGCAAAGCGTTTGCAGGACATGAAGGCACTGCATAAGTAGCTTGACGTGGTTTCTTTCTTCAAGTACTATCTTCCCATTGAAAAGTAGGTGAAATGAATGTGTCTAGCCATATCGAATCAAAAAGAAAAAAGGGAGAAAGTTTTGATGCGCTTTTGCGTCGCTTTACCCGTCGCATGCAACAAAGCGGAAAGCAGCTTGATGTAAAAGCGAATCGTTTTTGGGTAAAAACCCCCAAGAAAAATCGCGTACAAGATTCTGCATTGCGCAAATTGGTCAAGGGCGCTCGTCGTGCCTACATGATCAAAACCGGAAAAGTTTCCGAAGAAGAACTGCGCACCAAGAAACGGTAAGAAAAAGAGCCCTGGCTTCATGCCGGGGCTTTTGTTATGCTACAAAACATATGCCTACACTTTTTGAAACACTCCAGGAAGACATGAAAACGGCCATGAAGGGAAGAGATATGAAATCTCTCGACGTTTTGCGTATGGCAATCGCTTCGATACGAAATAAAGCGATTGAGCTCAATAAAGAGCTTTCTGATGCTGATGTGATTGCGGTATTAAAATCTGATGCGAAAAAGATGAAGGATGCGCTTGAATCTTTTGTTACCAATGCGCGCGAAGATTTGGCAGAAAAAGCACGCGAAGAAATTACTATTCTCGAAAAATACTTACCTGCGCAAATGACTGATGAAGATCTTGATAAACATGTACAAGCAAAAATTGCCGAACTCGGTGCGCAAGGAGGCGAGGCTGCAGGAAAAGTAATGGGCGCGCTTGCAAAAGAATTGCAAGGACTTGCGGATGGATCGCGTATTAAGGCACTGGTAGATAAGTATCTTTCGCAAAAGTAAGGCATGGTTGCGTATCGCGCCATTTTAGCCGACGTTGTTCATTTTTCGGTGCCCAAGGCTGAGGCCGTGTACCGCATGAGTGAGCTAGAAGAGCTTACGAAAACGTATGGCGGCATTGCAATTGTAAAAACGTTTCAGCGAAAGGCAGCTCCCGATCATCGCACTTTTTTAGGCAAAGGAAAGGTTGAGGAACTCGTAAAAAATGCAAAAGCTTGGGGAGCAAACGTGCTCATTATCAATGCCGTGTTAAAGCCAGGGCAGCTGTTTAATTTAGAAGAGGCACTTCGACCCGCGGGGATGAAGGTGTGGGATCGTATTGATCTCATTTTGCACATCTTTGAAAAGCACGCCACATCCGCCGAAGCAAAACTTGAAATTGAACTTGCACGATTAAGGCATATGGGGCCGCGCATTTTCAATTTGGGTGCCCAGCTTGGTCGACAGCGCGGCGGAACTTCAACACGCGGAGGAAGTGGAGAAGGGAATACCGAAGCGATGAAGCGCCATTTGCGTGAACAGGAGCGCAGGATTCTCGACAGACTTGAGCAATACGAAAATCTCCGAGGCGAACAACGGAAAAATCGCACGCGGAGAGGGCAGCAAACCGTTGCACTCGTTGGCTACACCAACGCGGGAAAAACATCTCTTCTTGCCGCGCTCACTAAGCGCAAAGAAAAAGGCGAAGATAAGCTGTTTGCAACCCTTGATACGCGCGTGGGTGAGTGCTTTCTTCCGGGGAGAAATGAAACCGTTCTTGTTTCGGATACGATTGGTTTTATCGAAGGTCTCCCTCCTGAACTCATCAAAGCATTCACCTCTACTCTTTCAGAAGCGGTACATGCGGATGTACTCCTTCATGTGGTTGATGCGGCTGATCCCAAATGTTTACGCAAGATAGGTGTTGTTGAGGAAGTACTCGCAACATTAGGCGTTACCGATCATGCGCGAGTAACGGTATTAAACAAGGCGGATTTGCTTTCTGATGCGCAGAAAAAGGAGCTCCAGGAAATCACGCATGCGCACGCGTGTGTTTCGGCCATCAAAAAAGAAGGCCTAGATGTTTTGAAAGAAGAAATAGCCAAGGCGTTGTCCCCAGTTGCGGGGGAGAGAAACGGAAAAGCATGATGCGAATAGAGTAAAATAGGGGGTGACATGTCTTCCGTCGCTCACTCTTTACCTCGATGCTTTGTGCGTCTCTCGCATTTTTTTTCCGCAATGCTCATGGCATGCGTTTGTTCGTTGCCTTTTGTGCCGCTTTTTGCGCACGCAGCAGATGATGCAACCGCACAAGTTGCATCTGCGGCAGGGTTTGGTTCGGCAAGTGTTTTCGAAATTATTGGAGGGGTCATTAATGTATTTTTAGGATTGCTCGGCATTGTTTTTCTGCTGCTCGTGCTTTATGCAGGATTTTTATGGATGACCGCAGGGGGAGATGGAAAGCAAGTTGATAAAGCGAGGGCAATGCTCATCAATGCCACCATAGGATTGGTTATCACCCTTTCCGCGTACGCCATTGCAAAATTTGTGGTGAATTGGATTTCTCAAGGAACAGGAACGGGCGATGGAGAATCGTCTTCAAACGGAACGGTTTCGGTGGAGCGTTTGTCGGGGTCGCTCGGCAGCGGTTCGTTGCGCGATCATTACCCCACGCGCAATGCAACCGACGTTCCTCGAAATGCACGCATCATCGTCACGTTTAAAGATGCAATGAATATCGAGTCATTCATCACGGGATACGATACCCAAGGAACGCCAACCGATACTTCAGACGATACAACTGCAACGGCGATCGCTAGCGAAAATGTAAGCGTGTATCAAACTGCGGATGGTATTGAAACGGCACTTATTGATGTTTCTGTTACTTTCTCCGATGATCTCAAAACCTTCGTTTTCGATCCCGCAACGTATTTAGGATCTTCTACAGAATCGGTTTCGTACACGGTTTTCCTTTCGCCAAATATCGTAGACGCCGATGGGGATGAGGTATTTTCTGGCTCTGACAGCAGCGGATACGAGTGGTCATTTGAAACGGGAACCACTATTGATATCACGCCTCCTACGGTTCTTTCGGTTATTCCTACGGCCGGAGGAACGTATGCGCGAAATATTGCCGTGCAAGTAACGTTTGACGAAGCGGTAGACCCTACAAGTGCATCGGGAACGCGAACGTCATCGGGTGGATACGATGTTATCCAAACTGCGGGCGCTGATGGTGTACCGCTTGAGGGAACATATGACATTTCTAATGGCTATACCACGGTAACCTTTACATCTGCAGATGCATGCGGAACAAATTCGTGCGGCGAAACGATGTATTGCTTGCCTGCAGAAGATGACGTAACGGTAAACGTCGCTGCGGCAACACCAGGATCAAGCCCGCCACAAGTAGATGTGTATCCGTATGATGGTATTGCAGATATTTCTGCAAATGCGCTCGATGGAAATGGAGACGGAACCTCGGGAGATGATTACGCATGGTCGTTTTATACGACAAGCAGCACGGAGTTAAGTGGTCCTGCAATTCTCAGCATCACGCCAGATATCTCAGAGTCAAGCGTTGCACTTGATCAGAAGATTTCTATTCTTTTTGATGATGTTCTTTTACTTAATACGGTTACCAGCGACGAAATACAACTCACAAATACAGAACTCTCCACCGATGCTTCGCACGAAATGTGGTATCGCTTTGGAAGTTCGTTCCTTAATGCATCGGGAAGTGAGGTTGCAAGTGATAGCGAGGTCGCTACGCAAACGATGGTGGAAATTACACACGGCACATTCCTCGAATCCATTGAGGGCAAAACGTACGTGTACGGCGTCACGGTAGGGGACGGCGTGCATAACCAATATCAAAATTGCTTTGCTCCCGCAGAAGGCCCAGATCCTGACGGGGGAACCTGCACGGGTCCGTATTGTTGTAACGGCGTAGCATCTTCTACAGCGTGTACGCTGTTTTAAAAGTGTATGAAGCATGTGTTGAAAAAAGGATTGTTCATAATTGCTCTTGCGTTGTCGCTTGGCTCTTTTGCGAGCCTTCCTTTTGCGCATGCGCAAGACGCAACGGAGAATCTGGAAACCGTGGGGGATCAAAGCGGTCTGGGATCTGAGGATATAAAAATCGTCATTGCAAATTTCATCCGCACAGCATTGTCATTTTTGGGTGTTATCGCAGTGTGTATCGTGCTCTACGGGGGTTTTGTGTGGATGACGGCAGGCGGTGACCCGGAGAAAGTGGATCGCGCAAAAAAGATTCTCATCAACGGCGGCATTGGATTGGTAATTATTTTAATGTCGTGGGGCATTACGACGTTTATTATCAGTAGCATTTTGGGAGGAACAGGCGGTGGGTCGTCGTCAGGAGGCGGGGGGTCGGGGGGAGGGGGTGGGGGGTCGGGTTTGGGGGGTGGGTCATCCTCAGCATTTGAGGTGACGGGAATCTCCCCTGAAGGAACGCAAACTATTCGTAATATTGCGGTGCAAATTGGCTTTTCAAAAGCGGTAGACGGAGCAAGCGTCGATGGCGCGATCGTTGTTGAAGATGCGTCGGGAGATACGGTCGAAGGAACATTGACCGTTTCAGGAAGGCGGGTGACATTCATTCCTTCTTCTGCATGTCCTGCGCCCAACGATGATCGCTTCTGTTTTGATGAAAACACTGCGTACACCGTAACCGTAAGCGAAGACATAGAGAGCACGTCCGGAGTTTCTCTCACGTGCACAACAGAGAGTTGCGCGGGATCATTTATAAGTGGAACACTCATTGACACCGAAGATCCGAGTGCAAACATGACTGCGCCCGACGATCACGATGCCATTGCTGCGGATTCTTATGAGCGTGCAGAGGTGCAGGCAACCGATGATGCGGGCATTGCAACTGCAGACTTTTCTGTAGATGGAGGAGATACGTTTGAAAGTGTGGTTGCATCGGGCGACGATCTTACAGACGTCGTTCTTGAAGCTATTTGGGATACCGCAGGATTAACCGTGGGAGAAAAATATCAGGTGGGCGTTGTGGTAACGGATGTTGCCGGAAACACCGATGAAGATGCGGTAACGGTTATTGCTCGACCTGCAACCTGTTTTAACGGCACGCAAGATGAAGATGAAGGCGAGACGGGCGTAGATTGCGGAGGCAATAGCGCAAGTGCAAGCTATTGTGGTGCATGTGAGGGTACAGAATGTTCCGATAGTTCTACCTGCGGCGGAAGTTCTTCGTGTGAGGATGGAGTATGTAGCGACCTTCCTCTTATTTCGGATATCTCACCGGATAACGGTGCAGTGGGAAGTTTTGTAACCATTTCTGGTTCAGGTTTTGGGAATAGTGAAGGAACAATTTCGTTTACGGGAGAAGATGGAGATACGGTCACTGCTTCGCTTGCATCGTGTGCAGACGGATGGAGCGATACGGAGATTATCGTGGTGGTTCCCGAGGGTGCAGGAGACGGTCCGTTGTCGGTGATGACGTCGGGTGGCGATCACGACGAAACGGATGATGAAGAAGGTGAGCTTGTTCCTGATTTTGATGTGAATGATACGGAGCGACCTGCGCTGTGTGCGCTTACGCCGGATTCGGGAATGATTGCGGATGCAATTGTGCTTTCGGGAAGCGGTTTCGGTGCATCGCGTGGTGACTCCATGATTCTTTTTGGAAGCGATGAAGAGGCGGGGAGTTACACAAGCTGGGCTGATGGAAGTATTACCGCCACCGTTCCTTCGGTGAATGACGGCGATTATTCGGTATCAGTTTTTGTTGATGATATAGAGAGCAATACGGTAACCTTCTTGGTTGCCGATGAAGCAGCCGAAGATGCACCAACAATTGTAGATATCGATCCAGCAACCGGTGGCTCGGGGCAGTACATCACCATCACTGGATCATCTTTTGGCAGTACGCTCGGCAGTGTGTGGTTTGAAAATGAAGAGTCGGGAGACCGAACGCTTGCAAGCGTAGATTTCCCTGATGCATGTTCGGAGGATATTTGGAGCGATAACGAAATTACGGTCATCGTGCCCGAGGTAGACGCGGGAAGCTATGCAATTACGGTCGAATCGCGCAGCGGAGATGAATCCTCTTCCGTTGCTTTTGTGGTAACCACCGATGAGCCTACGCCGGGATTGTGTAGCATTTCTCCCGATAGCGGTGAAGAAGGCGACGCTGTGGTGTTGTACGGTGATAACTTTGGTACGGCGCAAGGCACCGTACGTTTTGCAAGTGATGTGGCCGGCACCGTAACCGATTGGTCAGACAGTGAAATCACGGTAACCGTTCCTTCTTCTGCGGAAACGGGTTCTCTTCTTGCAATCAGCAGCACAGGCAAAGAAAGTAACGCACGGACGTTTACTATTGGTTCCGGTGATGCATCGTCGAGCACGGATATTTCCGCGGCGTATGCATGGTCGTTTTCATCCGGAGAAATCCCCGAAGTTCCCGAAGTGGTTATTGCGTGCTCTGCATCGGTGGTAAGTGCGGTGCCAAACGATCGCTTTACCGAAGGCGCGTGCGTGAACGCAGGTGTGTACGCCGAGTTTACCGCAGACATGAATGAGGGAACGCTTGATGATGCACTTTTGGTACAAAAATGTATTTCTCCAGGAGATCAGCCGTGCGATGAAACGGATCCTGTTTCTGGCTCGTATCAAACGACCGCAACCTCGGTAACCTTTTTACCAACCGAAAATTTTGCGGTTTCCACAGCCTATCAAGTATCGATATCCACGGCAGCAACATCAGCCGATGGTGCTGCGCTTGCAGATGCGGTTGATTGGACGTTTACCACAAAAGCAGATGCATCCGCATGCGAAGTTGAGCGCGTGGTGGTTTCTCCCGATACCGCTTCGCTTGAAGCAAAAAATGATACACAAGAATTTTCCGCACTTCCTATTGCAGATTGTACAGTGTTGAATGCAGATGATTATACGTGGGATTGGGCGATTGATGAGAGTTATGCGTCTCTTGATTCCGGTTCGGAAGATTGCGCAGGAGGAAACTCATCGTGCGTAGCGGCAGAAGCTTTAGCAGAAGGCGTAACACTTGTGTCTGCGACAGAAGAATCAAGCACGCAAGAGGGTGATGCTACACTTACGATTAATTTTAAAGATCCTTACGTTACCCAGTATTTCCCCGACTGTACGGAGGCATGCACCAACGCAACAATCGGCGCGACGTTTAATGTTTCTATGGATGCGGCAAGTGTGCTTTCGGGAGCAACGCTCTACGTGTGCACAAATGAACTGTGCACATCACTTACCGAAGTAACCAGTGCATCGGTAGGATGTACGCTTAATGAAGATAGCGCATGTACCGGATTTGCATTTACGCTCGAAAACACCCTTACCGCTGAGGCGTATTATCGCGTGGTGCTTTCGGGAGATGTTATGAGTGAAAGTGGTGTTCCTCTTATTCATACAAATTATGGAGGAGATTTTTCTTGGGTATTCCGTGTACGTGAAGACGGTTCGGTATGTGCCGTAGAACGTGTTGCAATGAGTCCTACTTCTGCACAGTCATCAGAAATAGGCGACAGGAAAGTGTTTACCGCAGAAGCGTATGGCGAAGCTGATTCCTGTTCTGTTTCTGGTCAGTTGCTGGATGCGTACGCCTACGCATGGTCTTGGGCAAATCCTATTCCCGACGAAAATAATGATGATGATTCAAGTACCACGGTTGCGCAGTGGACAAGCGCTTCGTTTGCAGATACCGATCCTGGGTCGATTGTGGAAGGATGTACGGACGCATGTACCTCAGAAGGAAGTTCGGCATACGCTGCGGTATGTGGTGACGGCGTGCTCGAAACAAGCGAAGGTGAAGAATGCGAAGATGGAAATGTGCGGAGCGGTGATGGCTGTTCATCATCCTGTTTGCGCGAGGGAAGTGTCACAACGTGTGGCGACGGAACTATTGATACATTTGAAGATTGCGATGATGCAAACGTCATCGACGGCGACGGCTGTTCGGCGGTGTGTTTAGCAGAAGGTTCATCCTCGGTAGGTGCAACCTGCGGAAATGGTGATATCGCGTATGATACGACAACGCACGCAGGAGAAGAGTGTGATGATGGGAATGCGAGAAATAGTGACGGATGTTCTGCGTCTTGTTTGAATGAAGGTACACCAACGCTTGCAAGCATTGGTGGGGCTTTGTGTGGTGATGGCGAGGTTGATGCACCATATGAGGAATGCGATGACGGAAATACTCGAAATGATGACAGCTGTTCTTCGAGCTGTTTGTTTGAAGGTTCATCGTTAAGCTACGTTCTACCGTCGGTGTGTGGAGATGGAGCACCTGGGATGGGCGAAGCGTGCGATGATGCGAATATTGTGAGCGGAGATGGTTGTTCGGCGGATTGTCTTATTGAAGGTTCATCTGCAGCATACGCAGTGCCTTCGTATTGTGGTGACGGCATTGTGGGAACGGGTGAGGTTTCGGCGTGCGAAGTGGGCGCGAGTGGCGACGGGAACATTGACCCGGTCCAGGTTGCGCGTATTGCTGACGCCGCAGTTTTTGAAGTAAGCAGCGAAACGGGCGAAGCAGTGGCAACGGTACAAAGCACTGAGTCTTCATCAACATTTACCGCAGAGGCATCGTGGACGCTTTCATGTGCTGCAACCGATGACTTGGATTGTACAGATCCTACGCTCCAGGGTGTTGGTACGGGAAACTGCTGTATGGATCGCCCTACGGCAACCCTTGTGCCAAGCGGTTCTGATGTATGTAGAAATGCTGCGCTTTACGCAACGTTTACGCAGCCCATGGATCTCGACACTTTTAGCTACGAAAATACCGACGGCGAAACTACGTATCGCATGTATGCTGCACTTGATTTGTCATCAACGAGCGATGGTTTGTGTCCCGATACACATACAACACTTGCACAGGCGCCTCGGGGATTTTTCTCTCGCGCATGGCTTGCGGTAAAGCGTTTCATTTTTGGCGAGCGCGTATTTGCAAGTAGCGGTGACTGTGTCGTTCCCATCGACAGCTACACGCAAGATGAGCAAAGCGACGGAACGTATGATGTAACACTTCATGTAAGTGAATTACTTGCTGCAGGAGGGGAATACACATTTGTTATTGAGGGCGATGGAGATCTTGATGATGGCATCGTTTCGGGTGTGCAATCGCAGTACGGCGTAGGTATGTATAAAGATACAAAAGAAACATTTATTGTAGGAAGTGAAATTTGTGCCGTTGATGCGGTAACGGTAACCGATGACGATGAAGATAATGCGGGTGCGTTCTCATCGCTTGATGAATCGCATGGTTTTAGCGCAGCGGCTATTTCCTACACCGGAGGCGTACAAGAAATTGCGCCTATTGATGGTGTGTACGATTGGACGTGGTCATCATGGGAAACTGATGATGAAGCGGTACTTGATGTTGCGCAAGATGAAGAGGGCGGCAATACGGCAACCGTTACGCCTGCGGGAGAAAATGGAACGGCGAACGTTATCGCAACGTTAGCAATACAAAATAACACTGCGGGCATTGAAACGGAGAGCGAAGTTTCCGGATCCGCTGAGGTAAGTGTGTTACTTTGTGAAAATCCTTGGCCTGAAATTCAGTACTATCCTTGGACCGATGATGCAGACGGTATTTCCGCAGGATCCGAAGAAGGCATTGGTTGGACACATTTCTCTTTGGGATACTGTAAAGATAGCGGATCGGATGGCGAAAGCGATGATCTCCCCGGCCTTTCTGTTATTAGTCCCGATGATACGGCGGATGAAGCAATCCTTAAGGAATACATCTTCCAAATCGAAGGAAGCTCGGACGCGATTGGCGTGCGTGTTGCGTCGAATGCGGATTACTTGAGTCCAAGCGCATGGTATGCCGCACAAGGATTTTCGGGTTCGCCTTCCGAAACAACGATAGACGGTTTTCCCGCGGTTGAAGATGGCAGAACAACGTACATTGCTGCACCGAATCTTGATGATGCGGGAAATTACTTGTATTCCAACATGTACATCATCTCGCATAACAGCGATGCAAGTGATAGTGCACAAACCATCTATGAACAGATTATCGAAAATCTCCTCTTTGTAACAAATGTAAGTTCGGTGGGCTATTGCTCGGATGGAAGTTCGTACAGTACCGCGTGTACATCAGATCTTGATTGCGATGTATCAGCAAGCGAAAGCTGTGCAGACATGAAGGGCAAAATTGCTCGCGATACGCAGCGTTTAGCAGACATGACCGATCTTCGTACAACCATCCAAACCTACGGAGAAGAGAACGGCTATTGTTCTGAAAGCACAAGTCAGTTGTGTGCTGATGATGGTTATTGCCCGGGATCTGAAACGTGTAATGCAAGCGTTCCCACGCTCCCTTCGGGAACGTTTGTGCGTGCGTTTGCGTCGAGCGTATGGGGCTCTTGGGACAGTATTTTAGGAGGCGCACTTGATGGTGACATCGGTGCTGATCCGCTCAACGTCTACCAAGGATGTGGTACGGATCCTTTTGCGGATTACGATACAGATACGTGCGTTGATGAGACGCGTGGGCAGTATCTTTGTCCCGAAGATTCTTTCGCATATCATTATCGTTCATACGGATCAGACATCGCCTACATCTCCGCCGATCTCGAATATGCGAATGCGGATTGGTATTCGGATATCGATAACGACGGCACTGATGATCAAGTCGCTATAACGATTGGTAATTCCTCAGGATATGCAGATGGATTTGATTCTGCGGCATTTTGTGATAGTGAAACCGAATATGGAGGCTCTGCAACATGTGGTGACGGCATTATCGGCGCAGGAGAAGCGTGCGAAGTAGGGGAGGCGGGCGGATCATCCGTCGCATGCGATAGCGATGATGATGGAACGGATGATGGCTACATTAGTCAAATCTGCAATGGTTCGTGTACAGATTTTGAAGATAATGCCTCGGCAACGTGTACGCCTGCATCCTGCGGAAACGGCATTATTGAGAGTCCGGAATCGTGCGATGACGGTACGGCAAACGGACGCTATGGATACTGCGGAAGTGATTGTAGCTACGATACGGCAGCATATTGTGGTGACGGCGTGTTATCAGGTGGCGAATTGTGTGACTGTGGCGATGCGGATGTATTTAGTAGCGTTCCCGATTCTGGTCGTGCATATAGTGCTACGTCTGTGGGTTCGTGCGATGTGTTTAACGGTGTGTACACCGCGTCTCCTGCAACGAGTTGTGCGTGGGATTGTGCAGGACCATCTGCGTATTGTGGGGATGGAGAGGTAACCGGAAGCGAACAGTGCGATGGAGAAGATGACACATGGGCAGGAAAACTATGTAAGGGTGGACTGGATGCGGGAGATGCATGTACCGCGGGAAGCGATTGCACAAGTGGACGCTGTGGAGGTGGTGGCGTATACGCTGCATGTGAAACGGGCTTTACCCGTGTGCTTCCGTGTGATGATGCCGAAGGCGGATCGTGTACGTACACGGATGCGTGGGAATCGGTTGAGTGTACCGAAATTGGTTCTTGTGGTGATGGTGTGGTTGATCCGGATGAAGCATGCGATGACGGAAATACGGATTCCACAGATTCATGCACATCCGAATGTACGGAGAATGTGTGTGGCGACGGGTATTTGTATAGTGGAGAGGAGGAATGTGATGAAGGAACGGGAAATGGAAACGGATGCGACGCATCGTACGGTTCAACCTGTTCCGCTTGTAATACCTCGTGCCGACAAACCGTTTCTTCGGGAGCTTTCTGTGGCGATGGCATTGCAAACGGCAGTGAATACTGTGATGGATCCGATTTGCCGTATCAGTATTACGACAATTTAACAGGAAATGTATATACTTCGTGTGATGCTTCAGAGGCGGGTACTACAAAATTGGATAGCGGAGTTTCTTATACGTGCCGAAGAATAGGCGTATGCAATGGCGGTTCAGAGAATGGCGAATACTGCACCTCTTCTACAGGAGGAGCAAGCGGAACGGATGCAAACGCCTGTGATGCGAACGGATCAACCCCGGTCGCGTGCGTTTTCCCTTCGTGTAGCGATAGCTGTTCATCTTCTTGTCCGTTAACCGAAATAACCACAAGTTTACTCATGACGCCCAACCTTCCGGGTTCTGCTGATAGTTCTTCGGTCGATTTGTATAGTTACACGGCAGATTCAACATCAGATTTGCCAAATGCCGCAAGCGTGATTATGCCGGCGTGTTCGGTTGCCGGAACGCTGACAGGAACGGTGGACATGAGCAATGTGGATTTGCCGGATGCGTATGTCGTGTTTGTTACCGATCGTTCAGGCTCCATGAGCTCGGCACTCGGCACCAGTAGCCGCATGGCCGTTGCGCGTGATCTGCTTGAGACGTCGGTTACGTCGCTGTTTGAAGGGCTTGGTGAGAACATGAATATTTCGCTTATCGGCTACTCGAATAAATCGGGTACAGGTATGTGTAGCAGCTCTTCGGCATACAGCTGTTCGGAAGATGACGATTGTAGCGGAAGCGCAACCTGCGATGAGCAGTTGAGCGATACGCTGTCGTCAAATTATGGATTCGGCGATTCTTCGGATGAAGACACGCTCCAAAGTCGTATTGATGAATTTAGTGAAGGGGGAAGTACATATACGGTGTACGCATTTGAAGATGCAAAAGAAATGCTTGATGCGATTCCTGACGACGGCAACGTGCGAAAAATTATCGTGCTTCTTTCCGATGGAGATCCAACGGATAGTAATTCAGGAGATGGCGTTTCGGCGTATCAAGAAAACGTCAATGTCACCGACGACATTAAAGATGAAGACTACGAAATCTATACCGTTGCACTTACCACGAGCTCGTCGCTTATTGGTTACATGAATGACTGGTCGAGTAACAGCGGGGAAGATTATAGTGAAAATGGCATTGACTATGCATACGATGGCGATACTACCGCTGAGCTTGAAGCAGCATATGAATCCATTATTGATTCCATTCTTGGCATCACGGTTTCTGTAGTGAGCTCGGGTTCAACAGGTGCAGAACTTACCAGTGACACGGTAACCGAAGGAAATAATCTCTCGCTTCCTTGGCCAGAAAATTTTGCGTGCGATCCAACTGCAGAGCAAGAAGTGCCAATTCAAGTAACCTTCCTTGGCGAAGGAACGGTAAATCTCTCTAACCTGCATATTGAGTATTGCGCTCCGTAATATGGAAAATACTTCTCCACAACCGCAATACTTTCGTCTCAACGAAGTTCCTCCGGAGGCGCCAAAACCTTGGTTTCAGCGCCCCGAAGTGCTCAAGCGTATCGCAGCTATTGTTGTCGTTTTTGTGGTGCTCATTTTTGTGGGAATTTTTGTAAGAAATCTTATTCTTCAATCTTCGTCATCTACAAAAACCGCACTGCAAGCAACACAAGAAGAGATCGTGCAGCGGCAAGCAGATTGTGCAGCGGATGATGAGGCGTGTAAGGCCGAAGCGCAGGCGGAGATTGCACGTGCATCAGGCGTTGCGGCCGCATGCGAAGGGTTAGAAACAAGCATGCAAGAAAACTGCGTAACTCTTATTGCGCGCGAGAAAAAAGATACCGCAACATGTGATGCGCTCTCAAACGATGCAAAAGCAACGTGCGTTGACTCCGTTCTGCTTGCACGGGTTGCGGATGGCGAAGGCTTATCGTTGTGTAATCAAATTTCCGCCGCATCAAAGAAAAATACGTGCGAAGCAATGGTAACAGCAACCGCACGTGCATCGGGAAAATGTGCAGAGTACGGTGTTGCACAAGATATTTGTGATGCGCAACAAGTCATTAGCGCGCTTCTTGTTGCAGGGAACTTTGGCGGATGTGCAGAGCTTGCCGAGGAAGAACGCATACAATGCATGGAGCTTTTTTCTTCTACCGATGCAGACGGCGACGGCTTAACCGCGCAAGAAGAAGCGAAGCTCGGAACGTCCGACGCATTGGCCGATACCGATAGCGATGGATATTCCGATCGCACGGAGGTAGAAGCAGGGTATAATCCACTCAAATAAAATATATGTTTGACAACGCCCAAGAACCCAAAGACATGTTTGTTGACGTACCAGATCAATCATCGGGAGCAAAGCCAGTTCCCGCACCGGCCGCGCTTCAGTCTGTGCAGCCTCAGCCACAAGTGATGTCTCCCGCCCAGGCTATGCAATATGGTGAGCCAAAAAAGGGAGGAGGTTTTCGATGGGTTGCTGCTGTGGTTATTTCTTTGTTATGCGTAGGAGCCGCGGGCTATGCCGCGTATCGCTTCATGATCCGCGATGCGGTTTCTCAACCCGTTTCCGACGTGATCAACGGGAATACCGATACTACAGAATCTGATTCTTCAGATTCAAATTCAGACACCCCACCCCAAACCCCAACCACGTCTGACGTGGCCGACACCCCTGACGACACCGATACATCAACCGGAACCACGGCCGTTGTCGACAGCGATGGTGACGGTCTTTCCAATGACGAAGAACGCATTGCAGGAACATCGGTTGCAAAACCCGATACCGATGGCGATGATTTGGGAGATCGTGAAGAATTGAAAAAGTACGACACTGATCCGAAAAAAACAGATACGGATGGTGACGGATATACCGATGGAGAGGAAGTAAAAAATGGCTATAATCCCAATGGGGAGGGAAGACTGCTGCAAATTCCCGAGTAACCGCTATGTTTGAGCGCGGGCAAAAAGCCCCAGAGCCACCAGAAGAACAAACGCCACCTCTTGGGAGCGAAATGCCCATGCGTATTTTTAGCATGCCCGAAGAACTGCGAGGGAGGGATGCGATCTTAAAAGAAATGCCTCACAAAGAAGCTGCTCCAGAAGCGTTGCAACCTCTTATTATTCCCGTTCCCATCCTTCCCGATACGCAAGCTGTCGTTGTACAAAGAAAGAAGCGTGTTTCACCGGCGCTCATCGTTTTGTTTATTTTGGTCTTGATGGCAGGAACCGGAGCCGGCGTGTGGTGGTACGTCGTTACGTACGCAACTCCTCCACAGGTTATCGACACACCCGTTATAGATGAACCCGTCATTGACGACCCCCTACCCCCTACCCCAAACACCCCTTCTCCCGGCACCGACACTGACAGCGACGGCCTTACCAATGTTGAAGAGCTCTTATATGGAACGGATTTTCGCTCACCCGACAGTGATGGTGATACGTTTTTGGATGGAAATGAAGTCTTCCATCGCTACGATCCCAACGGCGAAGCGCCTTCAACGCTTCTTGATACCGGCGCTGTGCGCGTTCTTGAGCGAGCCGATGTTCCTTTTACGCTCTATTATCCCGCATCGTGGAACCTCTCTTTTTCAAGTGACAATACGACAATTACCTTCCGTTCTTCCGACGAGCAGTCCATCGAGCTTACGTACGAAGCAAAAGAACCCCTCACCGATCTTTCTGCGTGGATGAAAGAAAAAGACATCTCTCTCAAAGATACCGAAGCAACCATGACCAAAGAAGGCTATCCTGCTCGTAACGGCGAAGATGGCAGAACAACCTATCTCGATTTGGGAGAGTGGGTGGTTTCTGCAGTGTACGATTTGGGAGATTCGCTCAGTATTGATTTTTTACAAACATTTAAAATGATGATGAATAGTGTTGATGTGCAAAAGAGCACCGATGATGTTCCTCTTCCATGATCATTTTTGATATTACGCAAGATCTTCTTCCAAAAAAATGGCGCATTTCGCGTCAATTTTTTCTCAAAGCTGCAAAAGTATTTGCACACGTCTTGCCAAACACACAAGGTAAAGTGCATGTGCACATTGTGAGCGAAGAAGAAATACGGCGATTAAATCGCATGCATCGCGGAAAAGATAAAGTTACCGATGTGCTCTCTTTTCCCTCGGGCGACCTTCCCATTTTTGGAGAATTGGGCGATGTGCTCATCTGCTTCGATCAGGCAGAGCGTCAAGCGGATGGCGATATCAACCTCGAGCTTACCGATCTGTTCGTGCACGGCACCCTCCACCTCCTTGGCTACGATCACGAAATCCCCGCAGATGCCGAAGTCATGTTCCCCTTGCAGGATAGGATTGTGGGAGAAATACTGAGGGAATAGTTTGAAGTTTAGAGTTGGTAGTTTGAAGTGAAAGGTAGTTTCTTTGAAAGGTTACGGATTGAGCTCACAAGACCCTGAGCAACAGCGAAGGGTCTAGAGAAACCCATTTGTAAGACCATCTCCTTATTCGTGCGATAGGTCCTTCCGAAGCTTGCCCTGACGTGAGGAAGGGTCAGGATCTACTCAACGAAATACAACATCAACTTACTTCAAACTATCAACTTCCCAACTTCAAACTCTTCTCTATGCTTTCTCTTCGCCTCTTCTTCAAAAGTCTTAAAAACGCCTGGCGCGGCTTGTGCGATATCGCGCGTACCGAGCAAAGTTTTCGCATCCAACTTTTTGTAGGAGTGGGAGTACTTCTATGCGTTATTCTCCTTCCTTTACAGGTATGGGAACGCATTTTACTCCTTCTTCTTGTGGTAAGCGTGCTGGTGCTCGAAATTGTAAATAGCATTTTTGAGCGCTTGGCCGATGCCGTGCATCCGCGACTGAATCCCATGGTGCGCGAGGTAAAAGACATGATGGCGGGTGCGGTTTTGCTCGCAACCGTTTCCGCGGCAATTGTGGGTGCGGTGCTCATCCTTCCGCATATTTTCGTTCTTTTGCGCGCGTGGTAAAATACCCGAGAGGATTTTATGGCTGATGACATCATTACAGGACTTGATATCGGTTCTTCGGTTATTCGTCTTGCGGTATGTAAAAGTTCGCTTGATGAAAACGGAAAGCCTCATCTTCAGCTTATGGGCGCTATTGCGTCTCCATCGTCGGGTATCCACCGGGGCGCTATTTCAAGTATGGAAGATGCGGTTTCAGCTATTTCTCGCGCACTTGAGCGCGCCGAGCGCATGACGGGCGTGCAAATTAATTCCGCATGGGTTGCGCTCTCAGGTCAAAACAGTGCTATTCAAGCAAGTAGAGGTGCTATTGCGGTCGCAAGGCCAGAAAGTGAAATTACCGAAGATGATGTAGAGCGTGTGGTAGAAGCCGCAAAAACGGTTGCCATTCCCGCGAATTACGAAATTCTCCATGTTATCCCCAAGAGTTTTTCGGTTGATGGTCAGCGGGGAATTAAAGATCCGGTAGGAATGTCAGGCATTCGGTTAGAGGTTGATGCCATGATTGTAGAAGCGCTTTCGTCCCACGTAAAAAACCTTACCAAAAGCATTTATCGCACCGGCCTTGATATTGATGAAGTGGTATTCGGGCCGCTGGCAACCGCTGAGGCAATCCTTACCCAGCGGCAAAAAGAGTTGGGCGTGTGCATGGTAAATATTGGGGCGGCAACTACCTCGCTTGCGGTATTTGAAGAAGGAGATTTACTGCATACCGCCGTGTTGCCACTCGGGGGCGATCACGTCACCAACGATATCGCTATTGGCTTGCGCACATCTATTGAAGTCGCCGAAAAAGTAAAAATTGCGTATGGCCACGCAGTTCCAGATCTTATCGATCGCAAACAAACTATTTCTCTTGCCGAATTTGGCGTTGAAGGTGCCGAAGAAGTAAAATGCCGATTTATTGCAGAAATTATAGAAGCCCGCATGGAAGAGCTTTTTGAGCTAGTAGATGCAGAGCTGCGAAAAATTGATCGCTCAGGCATGCTGCCGGTGGGTGCGCTCTGTTCAGGTGGCGGCATGAAGCTTGAAGGTGTTCTTGAGGTGGGCAAGCGTGTGCTGCGTTTACCGTGCGCATTAGGCGCCCCCGTGCATGTTACGAGTGTTCTTGATGAAGTGTACGATCCTGCATTTGCAACGGCGGTTGGTTTAGCGCAGTGGGGTCATGGCATTAAAACGCTTTCTCAGAAAGGATTTTCTCTCGGAAATATTTTCCGCTTTAAAAGCGCTGATAAAGTTGCACAAAAAATGCGCGATTGGATGAAGACGTTCTTGCCGTAGCCTTTTTCTCCTGTGGGTGATTCAATTGACGTTTCCCCCCATTCCGATACGATTTTCCTGTACTATGGCGCAAATTAAACCCGATATTCAAACGTGTGCAAAAATCAAGGTTATCGGCGTTGGCGGTGGCGGAGGAAACGCGCTCAATCGCATGGTTGCAGAAGGTATTCTTGGTATTGAATTCATTGCGGTAAACACTGACGCACAGGCACTTCACGTGAATATCGCCCCTCTTAAAATTCCTATTGGAAAATCGGTTACGCGTGGTTTGGGTGCGGGCATGAATCCGCAAATGGGAAAAAATGCCGTTGAAGAAAGTGTGTCAGAAATTCGTGCAGCACTTGAGGGTGCAGATATGGTTTTTTTAACCGCAGGTTTGGGAGGAGGCACCGGAAGTGGTGCTGCTGCAGAAATTGCAAAAATTGCCCGCGAAGTTGGTGCGCTTACGGTTGCTGTTGTTACTAAGCCATTTATTTTTGAAGGTCCTCAGCGCCGTCGCATTGCAGATGATGCGCATGCGGAACTTTCTCAGCACGTCGACACTATCATCACCATCCCCAACGATCGAGTGCTTCAAATCATTGATAAAAATACCACCATTCAAGATGCGTTTAGCATTATTGATGACGTGTTGCGCCAAGGTGTGCAAGGCATTGCAGAAATGATTACCACCGCTGGCGAAATTAACGTTGACTTTGCTGACGTTAAAGCCATCATGCAAAATTCTGGTTCGGCACTCATGGGTATTGGCAAGGCAAAGGGAGAAAATCGTGCAATTGAAGCGGCAAAACAAGCTATCGCAAGTCCACTCCTCGAAGTTTCTATCGATGGCGCAAAAGGTATTCTCTTTACGGTAACGGGTGGCAAAAACGTTACCATGTTTGAAGTTACCGAAGCGTCGAAAGTCATCACCAGTGCGGCTGATGATGATGCAAAAATCATCTTCGGTCTTATTCGCGATGAAGCACTCGATGACGAAATTCGCGTTACGGTCGTTGCAACCGGATTTGATAATCGCGAGCATCGCCGTGCACCTTCATTGGGTGGCGAAGTAACCATTGCCGCAAAAAGCGGTTGGCAGCAAAATCCTTCCAAGGCTTCGCCGTTTGCAAATACGCCCGCTCCTCAGTCCGTCATGACGGCACAGCAAAACGATTCTCCTTTTGGTCGCCGTCAATTCTCGGCCCCCGTGCAACAAGAAGATGAAGTGGTTCCTGCGCAGGTCGATCGTCGAACGGTTTCTTTTCCGGCACCTCAGCACATGCAACAGCCCGTTGAACGTCGTCCACAGCCCGCTGCAAATGCATTAGACTCCCAAAAAGAAAAAGATGAAGAAGGAGAATGGGCTATCCCTGCTTTTTTGAGGAAAAAAATGATGTGAGGGAGTTTTTAGTTTGAAGTGAAAGGTATTCTTTTTAGATAACAGACAGCAAACGACAGATAAAAGATAAGAGAAATGACAGCAACATCATCACTTTCCCCATCTGTCGTCTGTAGTCTGCTGTCTTTCATCTTTTACAAAAAAACATCCACTCACTTCAAACTACCAACTCCAAACTTCAAACTCTCCCCTATGCGCTGTCCCGTCTGCAACTTCAAATCCACGCGCGTGATAGATTCTCGTCTTATTGCAGATGGAGGTGCGGTTCGGCGTAGGAGAGAATGTGAAAAGGAAAAGTGCGGCTTTCGTTTTTCCACGAGCGAAGAAATCGAGTTGCTCGATATTATTGTAGTAAAGAGAAACGGACGCCGCGAACAATACAATCGCGAAAAAATTATTCTTGGTGTAAAGCGTGCACTCCAAAAACGCCCCTACACCGAAACCGATCTTTTATCACTCATTCATCACATCGAGCGAGATATTCAAAAACATCGCGGGGGAGAAATAACAAGCGCTACCATTGGCGACATTGCGGCAAAGCGATTAAAAGCTTTTGATAAAGTTGCATACATCCGTTTTGCATCGGTATACAAGCAGTTTGATGATATTGAAACGTTTGCAAAAGAATTAAAAAAGATTTCGGGAGAAAAGAAGGAGATTCCAGAAAAAGAATAATGAAGTATACTGGCATCACATGGAGGCACTTTTTATCAAACTTCTTGATCAGCTCAATAGCTCAGTATTTATGCTGATCGCTCTTTTAATAGTTGCGTTGTGGGGGATGTATAAATTTGGAGGCATGGTAAAAACCTTTACTGACGTAAAGGAGAAAAACAAAGTCCGCTTTCCCTTTCTCCTCTCGGGGTTACTTTTTCTCACGAGCTTCATCTTGAAGTAAAAATTGCACAGCATTGGGAAGATATTAAGCGTGAAATTGAAAAGAAATCGCCTCGTAATCCGTATGATATACAAGTCGTTTCAATGGACGTGGTAAGAAATTGCTTCACGACGCTTTTTAGCCAGGCAGAGCAAGAGGAGATAAAGCTTTTTGCTTTTAAAAAAGGCATCGATCTTTTGCAGATTTTTCCTATTATCGGAGTACTGGTCCGTGACAAATATCTCAAAGAACAGGGAATTGCTATCGAGGAAATTGATTATTCTCGCGTGTCATCCTGAGGGAGGTCTCAAGCCGACCGAAGGAACTCCGGATAGCCTTGTCACCAATTAACTCTCAATTTTCGAAGATCCTTCGGTCGACAAAAGTCTCCCTCAGGATGACACTTCTATCTGATGTATACTTCCTCCATATGGAAGAGGCGCGTACGCGCATTGTGTGCACCATCGGTCCTGCATCGTCTTCTCCTGTGCTTTTGGCGCGCATGATGCGTGCGGGAATGGATGTTGCACGACTGAATTTTTCTCACGGAACGTATGAGGAGCATACGAGGTTATTTCGTTCCATTCGTATCGCTGCAAAAAAAACAGGAAAAACGATCGCGGTGTTGCAAGATTTACAAGGGCCAAAAATTCGCGTAGGAGCATTGCCAAAACAGGGAATTATCCTCAGAGAAGGGCAAACGGTAACCCTTACCACAAAGCCTGGCATATACAATCCAAAAATCCAGCACATTCCGCTCACGTATCACGCACTCCATAAAGACGTTAAAAAAGATCACCGCATTTTTTTGGATGATGGGAATATTGCATTATCGGTATTGCGTGTTAATGATCGAGATATTCATTGTTCCGTTGATGTGGGTGGCACGCTCACCTCGCATAAGGGAGTCAATGTTCCCGATTCTCTCGTTACCGCTTCATCGCTTACGCAAAAAGATAAAGAGGATTTAGCATTTGGTGTTGGGCTCGGTGTAGATTGGATTTGTGTTTCTTTTGTTACTTCTCCTGCAGCGCTCATTATTGCGCGAACATTGGCGCAACAAGAGGCACGCAAGCATCACCGAAGAACGCCGATGATTATGGCAAAGGTAGAACGCGCAGCGGCTATTAAGAACTTTGATGCCATTCTTGCAGAAGCCGACGGCATTATGCTCGGTCGGGGAGACTTGGGGGTAGAAATTCCCGCAGCAGAAGTTCCTCTTGTGCAAAAAGATATCGCAGAACGCTGTAGGCGTGCAGGAAAGCCGTGCATTGTGGCAACGCACATGCTTGAGAGTATGAAAGCACAGCCTCGAGCAACACGTGCAGAAATTTCTGATATTGCAAATGCGGTATTTGATCACGTGGATGCAGTGATGCTCTCTGCAGAATCGGCAACCGGGCGTTATCCTGCTGTTGCGGTGCAGGCGATGACACAGGCAATTGCTGCAGCAGAAAGCTCTCGCTATGACGACATTGTCGTTGCTGCAACGCCTACAAAAAATATTGGCGAAGTATTTGCGCAAACCATCGCAACGCTTGCGGAGGCAGGCGGGCTCCAGGGGGTTCTTGCCCCTGCCGATCTTCCCGAAGCGAGCATGCTTGCACTATATCGTCCACGAATTGCGTTTGGTTTTTTGGTTCCCGACAAGGAAGCTGCGCGACAGGTATTGCTTGCGTGGGGCTCGGTGCCCCTCGTTACTGATATGAGCCCCGCCACGCTCCCCATACGCATCAAAAAAATCGCAAAAGATGCCTGGAATCTCAAAAAAGGTTCTCGCATTGCACTTGTCACAGGAAATGAAAGGACAGGTCTGCAGTTGGTGATTATATCGATGTAGTTTTGTCTGTGTCATCCTGAGGGAGAATCTTGTCGACCGAAGGATCTTCCAAATGGTGTATGTACACAAAATCTTACTTTGTTTACATTCTTACGAATCATGCACGAAGCGTTTTATATATTGGAGTAACCAATAATCTTTACAGAAGATTGTACGAGCATGAACAAGGTCTTGTAGAAGGATTTACGAAACAGTATTACGTTAAAGACCTCATCTTTTTTGAAGAAACTGCTAATATTCATTCTGCGCTTACCAGGGAAAAACAATTAAAAGGTTGGAAAAGGGAACGAAAGATTGCATTGATAAAGAAGATGAATGTGAGCCTAGAAACATTGAAGATATTTTAGATATGCATTGAATGGGAGATCCTTCGGTCGACAAGATTCTCCCTCAGGATGACACATGAAATCACATCGCCTCATGCACCACCCGACTCGCATCTTTCAAAAACGTACTGAGCTCATCAACATTCTTTCCCTTTGTCATAACGCATAGAACATACGGATTATCTGTGTATACAATACCGCAGTCATGCAATTCGTGACCCGTTACTCCTCCGTCTAGCGTTGTCGATGCTTCGCCAAATTTATGCGCAACGTCAATATCTTCGGGAACTCCTGCACGTATGCCATCAAGAAATGCAGACTTGTTTAGGAGACGAAGCGCTTTTTCAGAATTTTCTTCAGAAAGATACGTTGCATTGTAGAGAATACGGAAAAAGCGTGAGTATAGGCGCGGACTAATCGTGTACGTTGCGGCATCTTCGGGGGTTGTGATACCAAGGTCAGTAAAAGATTCTTCAAGAACCGTGCTATCCAGATAATTCATGAGGACGTTAAGCGCTCGATTATCAGATTGCACAATCATAAGAGAGAGAAGCTCGTTGATGGTATAGGTTTCTCCTACAACAACCGATTCTTCAGGCGCAATATCTTGTTCTTGGTTTTTTGCGGGATCTTGGGTGATGGTCACGGTGTAGGATAGAAAATCGGGATTGTACTCAGATTGTTTAAGATACGTAATCAGTATCGGAACCTTCATCAAACTTGCAGGAGTGTATGTGGTATCGGTGTTTACTCCAGTCCACGAGCCGTCTCGCATTCGACGAACGTATATCGATGCATCTTCTATTTTTTGCGAAGAAATAGACTGCTCAAAGAGCGTGACAATTTCTTTTTTAAGCTCGTCGAGCGATGCAGTAGGAGCAGTTGCGCCTACGTTGCATGCAAGGAGGGGATCAACAAACCGATAGGGATTATTGGGATCTCGGAGAGTTGTTCCCAGGATAGTTTCTTCGGATACAGGCGATGCTTTGTGGACTATAAAGCCTACGCAAAATATCCCTATACTCCAGAAAAGAAAAAGGAATACAAGTGCTTTTCGGGAAAGAGGGAGGGTGTACATATGTGCACGTTATGCGCTACCATGGTACATATTTATTGCAGAATATGTCGAGAAGAGTATTTACGGAGCGTCTTACGGCGAAAAATACCGATGGAACAGACTGTACACCCGAACAGATACTGGGAACTTCCCTTGAACAAGAACTGTCGTTTGCTTCATTGCGAGAAGACTTACCCGAGATAGATTTACACGGTGATAGCCGAGATCAAGCAATTTTCGAAATTGAATTTCTCGTTGAAGCGCATCCCGGAAAAATGGTACGGATTATATACGGAACGGGCACAGGTGCTCTTGCAGAAGAAGTATTGCTTTGGCTCCAGAGAAACGTACGCGGGAGAAATCCAAAGATTTTGGGGTTTCAAGAAGATATCGGTCGACCAAGTTGCGTGGTGAAGGTGAGATGATGATGTATGTTGAAGAAGGGGCGGAACATCTTCCGCCCCCGATAAATTTTTAGCGTGAAGATAGATGGAGCAATTCTGCAGGAGCATCAATGATCACGTCCGGCGATGCGGAAGCGAGTGCTTTGCGTGTTTGAAATCCCCAGGTTACCGCAACGCTCACGAAGTGCGCGATGTTTTCCAAAAAGATGACGTGAGGAGATGATGTGTGAAAAAATATGCTCAAGATGATGCGCATGTGAAAAACTTTTCACATTTTCTGTAGAGTTCGATGTCAAAATATGTAACGATATGCCTTGTGCATAAAGAGCATCCAAGACTTCGCGCATGCCTTCCTGCAAAGGAATGAATGCGATCCAATGCTTCAGTTCTCTATACGCGCATAAGATCTTGCGGAGACCATTACGTAAACGCAAAGGTACTTGAACCAGTTCGTGAAAACTTTGGGCACCACGTGGGCAACGCGACAATTTCAGAGGGACAAAACAGGCCGCTTGAATTCGTTATCAGACGATGAAATTCCGCCAAGACAAAAAGAAAACGACCTCACCGAAGTGAAGTCGCTTTCTGGCGGGACGGACGGGACTCGAACCCGCAACTTCTGCCGTGACAGGGCAGTGCTCTAACCAGTTGAACTACCGTCCCTCGCCGTTTGAACGTGCATACTATAACAAGCGCAAAAAAATTCTGCAAGAACAACTCCAAAATAAAGGATGGAAAGCTCAGTTTTCTTATGATACAGTATAAATATATGCGAAAAGTGATATATCATCTTGCCAACGCACTTCGAAAGATGGGATTTGATTTTCATGAATCCGATGATATTCGTGTCAAAAAAATGCAAAAAGCCATTAAAGAAATTGGTGCAGTTGAGTTTAAAATTGAAATGCAAGCTGATGGATCTTGGGTTGCCGAATCAACCAATATTGATGGCATTCTCACGGGAGGAACAACGCGTCAAAATATGAATAGTGTTATTAAGGATGCCATTTTTACCTACTTTGAAATTCCGCCCCATTTGTGTAATGACACACTTATGAATTCATCTTCAGAGCCCGTAACCCTCGAACAGCGAGTGTATGCCTAGCGAAAGTTTGGCAGATGTTAAGCAAAGAGATTGGCTTCGTGCATGCGCAAAATTGGGATTACGCATTGAAACGAAACATGGAAAGGGAAGTCATGCGCTGGTATGTCATCCTGTTACTGGTGCGAAATATACAATACAACATGATCTTCACAGAATTATCAATGTGAAGATCTTTTCGAAATTAAAAGCGTGGGGTTTCCAAGATGAGCAAATCTTTGAAGCCTTGCGATGAAGGGCATGTAAGGGCGGATCAACGTATCCGCCCCCGCGTTTCTCGAAATGCAAAACGCCCGCCAACGTTCCCAGAAGATCGCTCTTCGGTACTTGTCAGCAGGCGTGAGTTTCCCGCTGACAGGTCCGAAGGAGTTGTATCTCCTAGTACTTTGTCAGCGGTTTGCCCCATCGGTCGAAACCGACAGGGCAGCGTTTTGTGACGGTCACCTTCTTGCCTCGCGCCGCTTCTAGCTCGGCGCGGAGCACTTCTCGAGGCCATCGGCCGACCCGAGGTCGAACCGGATCCTGAGCCCCCAAATCATGAGGGGCTCGGTGACGCGGATGCCTCCGGTCGGAAGCTCGGTGCTGATTCGCCTTTGCAGGTCATCGCACAGTCCCGAGATGTCGCCGTTAGTGACCGTGTCGTTGGCGCCCTCGTAGCAGGTCCCGCTGCTCACGAAGATTCCCTCCACGTACAGAGCCGAAGCTCCGCCGTTGAGCGGGATCACTGCGAACTTCTCCCGCGTTCCATTGCCCTCCAGGTCGGAGGTGATCTCGTGGGCGTTGGAGCAGTTGAAGGGCTGATCGGAGACGTCGACCGGGGCCGGGGGGGCGACGACCTCCGCATCGTGGACGGCGGCCGCCGACTTGAGCCAGTCGTAGGCCGATCCGCAGCCCTTTGCGCCCGCGAGGCCCAGAGATGTGGCGACGACGAGGATGCCAATCCAGATCCAGGGGTTGGTTTTTTGGGGTGTAGTGGGCAATTCCTCTTTCCTTTTGCCGGCGTTTTTGCTTGCCGGCGTCTTGGGTTTTGGGGTCTCGAAACTTGCGTCGGGGAGCCGGGATGGCACCCAAACGGACAATAAATAATAACATAAAAGGGGGGAAAAGTCAAAAAATCCCCCAAACGGGGGATTTTTTGACTTTTGTAACGTTACTTTGCAGCTTCTACGATTTTTGCAAAGACTTTGGGGTTCTTTTCGGCCAAAACGGCAAGAACTTTGCGGTCAATAGCGATGTTTGCCTTTTTAAGATTGGCGATGAAAACCGAGTAAGTGGTACCAAGTTCGCGTACTGCAGCATTGATTTTAATGGTCCACAAGTTGCGGAAAGTGCGCTTTTTTGCTCGGCGGTCGCGGAAAGCGTAAACACCTGCCTTAAGCATTGCAGTGCGAGCAAGACGAATTTTGCTCTTGCGACCCCAATTAAAGCCCTTTACGCGAGCGAGAAGGTTATTGCGGCGCTTAACATGTTGTGTACCGCGTTTGACACGAGGCATATGGAGAGAGGTTGAAGTATGAAGTTAAGAGTTTGAAGTGAATGGAAAGACCCTGACGATAGGAAGGGTCCAGAGAACCCATTTGTCAGATATCTCTTATTCGTTCGCTAGATCCTTCGCCGAGCTCAGGATCTTGTGATTTAGAAGCTATAAGGCATGAGGGTTTTAAGCGCACGAGCAATGGTTTTTGGCATTGCAACGTCGGTACGCTTATTGCGGGTTGTATTGCCAGATTCGCGGGAGTTGAAGTGTGCCTGTCCGGCTTTTCGCTTCATAACCTTGCCAGAGGTGGTTACTTTAAAGCGTTTTACCATGGATTTATTCGTCTTGATAGCCATAAAAAGGAAAAAGAAAATTCCGCAGGAGTATACGGAATTTCTTTATATGCGTCAACTCGTTTGTGCACGAACCTACGTCTGTCGCGCTAAAATCATGTGCAATTTACCTGCCTGTGCTTTTACCGGAGATTCAATTTTTACAGGATAAAATGCGCCGAGCTTGGTGACGTACGTATCAAATACGATTTGCGCCTGCGCTTGATAGGCACGCTCACGGCCGCGGAGAATCATTTCTACCTTCAATTTATCACCCTGTTCAAAGAACTTTGCGCCTTGCTGCACGCGCATATTGAGGTCACCTTCGCCAATACGCAACCCCAAACGCACACCTTTAATTTCCACTTCTTTTGATTGCGCGCGTTGCTTACGAGCTTCCTTTTCTTTTTGATATTTGAACTGGCCGTAATCACCAATACGACAAACGGGAGGTTCTGCTTTTGGAGAAACTTCAATAAGATCAAGCTCACGTTCTTCGGCAATAGCAATAGCTTTTGCAGTAGGAAGAATGCCAAGTGGCTTGCCTTCTTCATCAATGACTCGCACTTCTTCTGCGGCAATGGCTTTATTCGCCTTATACAGTTGAGGAGCAAACTTAGGAGCCTGGAACCTACGGTGTTTGTGGATGCGCATTTTTGGGGGATTAAATGAAAGTTAGAAAAATGATAGCAGAATGATTGAGAGAATGCCAGATCAATGGTAGAGTAAGGGGCGAACTGTGAACGCGTTGATTTGCTACTAAGTTCGTTCAGTTGCAAGGAGTTTTCGAGGCTTGATCGAGGCGTACTACATCAGTACGACGAGGTCAAACGCAGAAAACGACGCCGCAAATGGACGAACTTGGGTAGCAAATCACTAACAAGGGCCTGCTAGGCTTTCGACGTCTACATTCCCAATCCCTCTCAAGCCGCGGACGAGGCGTTCCGCGTCATCACACGCCTCAGAAAGTACATGCAAACGTATTTTCACAAATGAAGACCGCTTTCGCTTCGGCGACTCGCGCGTTCTCATTTGCTCCGGTCGCCGCGTAATAACGCCGCCACCCATGACCGTTATGTCGTCAGTACATAACACCGTCATGCAATAAATCTCTGACTTGCTGTGTGTGAGCATCATGCCTTACGCCCGGGACTCTTGCTGCATGATCGTCGGTTTCACTGTTCGTCGTGTTTCTCGACCGAAAAAGACGTTAACCGTTTAAACGCGAATGAGCTTGGAAGAAAGAGTTTTGGAGAATGTGGTACGGATGGGGGTTCAATTCCCCCCGGGTCCACCATGCCACTCCGTTCTGCCGAAGGCAGAACTTCGTTAGGCATGCCCCCAACATAGCTCGAGCGTAGCGAGGGCGACGTGGGGCGCGTCTCAAATGAAGCACGCTAAACGAGCAGAGTGGAATCAAATAAAATTATGATCCGGAAAGGGGTCGTATTTTTGTTATCATAAACTGATATGTATATTGCGTATATTCTTAAGAGCGAAAGTGATGGTCGATACTATTATGGGTACACAGGACGAGATATGTCCGCTCGTCTCATTGAGCATAATGAGGGGAAATCTTCTTACACAAAAAAATATCGTCCCTGGACGCTTGTCTGGTATGCGGCTTTCAAAGAAAATGAAAAAGCTCGAGATTTCGAACGATACTTAAAAACTCCTTCAGGGCATGCATTTGCACGAAAAAGATTTATATTCGCTTAATTCTTCAACTCCCTTCGAATCTCACGATCAACTTCACGTTTCTTTATAGCTGCACGTTTTTCGTGTTTTCGTTTTCCGCGGGCAAGGGCGAAGGTGATTTTCAGCCGGCGTTTGGAAAGATGAATGTCGAGAGGGATGAGCGTAAGCCGTTCCGTTTCGTGGCGCATGATAAGGGTGCGGATCTCACTCTTATGTGCAAGAATTTTTCTATCTCTTCGTTCATCGCCTTCTTTTTGTGGTCCGGCGGGAGTGTAGTGCCCGATGTAGGCATTGCGCAGCCAAAGCTCTCGACCGCGAAGTGTAACAAACGCTCCTTTAATGTTTGCACTTCCTTGCATCACGGCTTTTACTTCAGCTCCCGTTAACACCAAACCTCCCTCAAATTGTTCAATGAGATCGAAGGAGTGATGAGCTTTGGGGTTGGTGGCGAGAGAAGGCACACTTTCAATGTATACTACTCCCATATGCGGGATTCTTCAAAACGGAGCATAACGCAAACAGCTATTTCAACCGGAACCATATTCCGTGTGCTTTTTGTATGTGCAGCAGTGTGGTTTGCATTTGCCATTCGCGATGTTATTTTGCTGGTAACAGGTGCATTGTTTTTAGCGGTACTCATGGAACCCTTTGCCGACATGCTCGAACGCAAGCGCATGCCTCGGAGCATTGCCGCGCTCATCGTGTATGTTCTCGCCATCCTTCTTTTAGGAGGATTGCTCTACGTAGTTCTGCCTCCCGCACTTGCTGAATTTGGAAATATTATCCCGTTGTTTGCTCCCTATATCGATCAAGCGACAGGCAGCGTACTCGCCGCATCGTTTCATGAAGATGGGCTTGCCTGGATTACATCGTTTGTAACAACATTGCGCGGTGCAGGCGTATCTGCGGCGTTGCCACAAATTTTTGGTGTAGGTTCTTCTGCAATTGGCGTGTTTGCAGCTATCGCGGTTCTGCTCATCCTTGCATACTATTTTGTTGCAGAAAAACAAGCCATCGTTTCTTCCGTTTCTCGTATTGCTCCTGCCGAATATCATCCGTTTATCAATCAGTTAACGATTAAGTTGCGCAATCGGTTGGGTGCGTGGCTTCGGGGCCAGCTCATGCTCATGGGCGTTATTTTTGTGCTGACGTATATCGCGCTTTCACTTATTGGTGTGCCGTATGCGCTCATTCTCGCACTCCTTGCAGGAACACTTGAAGTCATTCCCTTTATCGGTCCGTTGTTTTCTGCAGTTCCCGCAGTTATGCTCGCTCTTTCGCTTTCCCCGGTGCATGCAATTATCGTTGCGGCGGCATACTTCCTTATTCAAGGTGTTGAAGGGCATATGCTTGTGCCAAAAATCATGCAGCACGCAACGGGCATGAATCCGCTTCTTAGCTTGCTTGCCGTGCTTATCGGCTGGACGCTGGGAGGAATTCCTGGTGCAATTCTCGCCATCCCTCTCGCAAACGCGGGAATGGTATTTGCGGAAGAAATTAAGATATTATAACTATGATTACCCGCCATTGGTTTCCTGTCATTGCAAGCGGCATTACGCTCCTCGTTCTTCTGGGCGTTGCGGTGGTATATCATCGCCAGGCAGAAGAACGTTCCGGAAATCGTATTCCGGCAGAAGCGGTGGATGCTTCGCAGCCTGCCCAAAGTGAAGAAGAATATCAAAACGCCGTGCGTGTGGTTTTGCATACGTATGATACCGATCACGATGCAAGTGCGGCGTACGATACCTTGCTCTACATCACCCGCATTCCCTCCAGCATGAAAGATATTCATATCGGTCTTGTGGGTGCATTTGGCAAACTTGCTGCAGGAGAGAGGGAGGATGGAGAATTACGTTTGCAAGCGTTACATATTCAATATTCTTGGCTTACGCTGTGATTTTTCTTCATCGTCTTACCCCGTTTGCCATTGCGTTCCTTGCCGCAGCGGGATTCATCGTGCTTATTATTGCGCCGTTTACGTGGGGCATCCCTGCGCTTATCTGTTTCGGTCTTATCCTTTTGCTCTTTGCAAGATTGTTAGTATGGGATGTGCGGAGAACAGGGTTTTGGGTATTTCTCGGCATGCCTCTTTTTCTCCTCTTGTCTTCACTCGCATTTTTTCTCCTCCTAGAAAGCGATGGAACAAAATGGGTTCTTGCCGGAGCGGTAACGCTCGGTCTCGCACTTTTTGCAGAAAATATTTTTGCTTTTTATCATCTTCCACGCACCTACCAAGCCTATTCGCTTGAATATCTTTCACTCATGCTTGCGGTAGGGGGATTGTTTTTTACCACAAGCGCAACGTATCTCGCACAAGTATTTTTGGAAGCACCGGTGTGGGCAATGGCGCTCGTGATGGCGCTCATAACGTTTGCGGTGTTTGTTGCGGTATTTTGGGTAAGTAAAATTAGCTGGGAGGCCGGAAGGATGTACGCAGGTATTGGTGCGTTGCTCCTTACCGAGATTTACGTTGCGTGTTCATGGTTGCCAACAGGATATACTACCAATGCTGCAGTGTTCGCAGTATGCGCTGCATGGTACTTAGGCATTATGCGTGCGCACGCATTTCAAAAAGTGCATCGTCGATTGTTGTTGCGTCATAGTCTTTTTGCAGGAGCGCTTCTGCTGCTGTTATTTCTCACTACGCCGTGGCGCTAATAAGTCCTGTCATCCCGGGCTTGACCCGGGATCCATCGCATAAAGAAAAAGGCGACTATCCCTTGACAGCACCTCAATACGAACGATATGATTAGCGACACCCGTTTAGGCGGCGTTGTCCGCTATTATCTAAGTCCGCCAAAAGATTGGAATATGTTCATACCGGATGAAGTTTTAAAGTGTGTTGTCTTTATCGGGATCGAACAAACTGATGAGAAAAATGTAAAAAGTTGTCATTTTGGTGGAACGGGATTCTTAGTTTCCATTCCTTCAGATGTAAATAAAAATCTTGGCTTCATTTACTTAGTTACTGCTCATCATAACATCGCAAAAGTAAAAAAGTATGGGCTGGATAATTTAAGAATTAGCATAAATACACACGACGGAGGAAAAGATATCGTTAGTTTAGGGGGTTCAGCGGATTGGTTCGAGCATCCGGATCACGATAACAATCCCGCTGATGTTGTAGTTATTCCTTTTTCTCTTGATAGAGAGAGACATGACGTTATGACGATTCCTATTGAGATGTTATTAACAGAGGAGCATATTAAAGATGGTAAAATCGGGATAGGAAATGAGGTATTCATTACCGGTTTATTTAGTAGACACTACGGACAAAAGAAGAATCTTCCCATTGTCAGAACCGGAAATGTCGCGATGCTCTCCCAAGAAAAAATAAAAACTTCCAGCTATGGTGAGATTGATGCGTATCTTATAGAAGCGAGGTCAATCGGCGGAATCAGTGGATCTCCTGTTTTTTTTCAAGAACCGAATCAAAAGAACGGAACGACATATGTAGGAGGGAGACCATTTTGGTTAGGAGGTTTAATCCATGGGCATTATCCGACTTCTGAAGATGCGATTGATAATTTACCTTCTGATGAAGATGCGAAAAAAGAGGAAGAAAAAAATGTCAACATGGGTATAGCCATTGTCACACCGGCGATAAAGATAATTGAAACATTAAATCAACCCTCTCTAAGACAGCAAAGGGTCGAAAGTGAAAAAGAGATCGAAATGAAGAATACCAAAACTGTAGAAGATTAGTGTATTATTAAGATATGAAAAATAAACCCGCTAAAAATAAGGCTATAACTGTCGAAGATTTTGATGCGATTATTAAAATCGCTGCACAGCCCGTTCGAGCATCAGATCAAAAAGGAAAGATGAAGCGTTCCGATGGTTATAGCGAAAAGCGAATTCATCGACGTAGTGTTGGAGGTGCTTAGAACTTACAGAGTGGTGTGTACCGTCTATTGACCGCTTCATCTGTGACCAGAAGCCTTCGATCGTATTAGTGTGAACTTCGCCACGGACGTATTCCCTAGCTCCGTGGTTGACACGCTCATGTCTGTATCCGGATTGTCTCGTATTGTTGTAGATACCGAACTCGTCCGTCATTACGGTTGTACCAATCTTTACATTCTTACGGATTAACGGCATGACAGTTGATGCCTTCACGTTTGACACAGTTTTAGCAAAGACTTCACCGCCGCGCTTTACAATACCGAACACCGGAGTTTTACCATTCGCACCACGACCACGAATACCACGCCGCTTGCCGCCGACATATGTCTCATCTGCTTCGACCGTGCCAGACAGGAAAAGATTATTCGTTTCAAATAGCAAACGAATTTGTCGCGCCATACGCCATGCACATTTATAGGTCACTCCAAGATCACGTTGTAGTTCGGTAGCGGCTACACCATTACGGCTATTGGCAAACTTATAAATAGCTTCAAACCAACTTCTAAGAGGAGTGTCTGATTTGTGAAAAATGGTATCCGCCAACGGATAAATATGCTCTTTGCAAACAGAACAGAGATAACATTTTCGCCCATTTAATTTATAAAAATTCGCTTCCTTATGACAGAAAGGACATATTTCTCCACCGTATCGAGCTACAAAAATAGCTTGAAGACAAGCGTCGTCATTGGTATATTTCTTATTGAATTCTCTTGTAGTCAGCGTTTTCATGCCACTATATTAACACGTGGTATAGGTGCTGTCAAGGGATAGTCTCCAAGAAAAATTAGTTAAAAATCAAAGATGCCGAATCGGCCTGCCCAACCGTAGCTTTAGCGGAGGTGGGTGTCCGGCATGACGATCAAATATGGAAAAAAAGTTTCCCTTCATCTTTCTTCTCACCCTTCTCGCAGCCGCGCTTGCAGGAACGGCTTCGGCGGTACTTGTGAGTAATTCACTCGAGCGCTATGCGGCATCTCTTTTAGATGATCGGCGCTTTGCGGTACTTACTCCCTTAAAACATGCACTCAATCCCACAACGCTCGAAGAATCACTTGCTGCAGTACAAGAAACCGTTTTGAATTCGGTGGTGTATGTAGTTGATGTAGATACCCCGTACGCAACGCAAAGCCCTTTTCTTTTCGGAGATGATTTTGTGTACGGTGAAGGAGTCGTTGTAAGTGCGGATGGATGGATGCTCACAACACGTGCACAGCTTGCGCGGTATGCAGATAAAAAAGGCGGATACACCGGTTTTTCGGTGATGCGAGGAAGCGAAATGTTTATTCCTGATAAGGTAGTGGAAGATACGCAAACAGATGCGGTTGCAATACATGTGCAAGATGCGCAAGGCTGGACTCCGGTTGAGCTTGCGGCAAGCGATGAGATCTTTCTTGGGGCTCCTATCTTTGGTGTAGGAAGTTTAGGAGAGGTTTATGCATCGTCGGTCGTCAGTCGTGATATGCAAAGTGTGGATGGCATTGTTTCTGCAGAAGAGCCAAGTGCCGTATGGCGTATTGCGCAAGAGGCATCTCCCGGAACACCGTTTCTTACCTCGCAAACACGGCTGTTTGGTTTTGTTGAAGAAGACGGAACCGTTATTCCTGCGCAAGCTCTTCGTCCGTTTGTAAAACAAGCACTTCGTGGGTCGCCTATTGCCCACGCCGCACTCGGCGTTTCTCTTGCGGATCTTTCGCGTATTTCTTCTCTCGATCCAGAGCTCACACAAGGGTACACCGAGGGCGCACTCGTTATCGCGCAAGCAGGGGAGCGAAGCGCGGTGGTAAAAGATGGTCCTGCAGATCGTGCAGGTTTAACAAATGGCGACATCATTCTTTCTTTGGATGACACGCGTATTACGCGAACCGTTACGTGCGCAGATATTCTTGCCACGTACGCCCCTGGCCAAGAAGTCACTCTGCAAGTTGCCCGCGGCGGGGAAGTAAAAGACATGAGCGTAACGTTAGGTACATGGGAAGAGCTGGTATACTAAATACGCTCACCCTATGTCTTCCTCAGCTCCTCAACTCACAACCATTCTCCGCGCGTGGCCAACGGTCTTGGTATTTTCTGCAATCAGCCTTGCGCTTGCGGTGGTGGTTTCGTTGGTGCAACCGCTCGAATACAGTTCAACAACAAAAATTCTCATCACGCCAAAAGTAGAAGGCGTTGATCCCTACACGGCAAGCCGGAGCGCAGAGTCAGCGGCTGATCAACTTGCTACGCTGTTAAGTACATCATCCGTGTATGCGGCGGTATTTAACGCGGGCTATGGCGTTGATCGCGATTATTTTCCCGAAGATATTTTAAAATTTCAAAAGAAGTGGGAGAAAACGGTTACTACATCCGTTACGCGTGGCAGCGGCATCATGACCATTCACGCATACCACACCGATCCAAAAGAGGCCGAAGCACTCGCTTCTGCAGTGGCATATGTGTACGTTACCGACGGTTGGCGCTACGCAACGGGAGATATTTCTGTGCAGGTTATTGATGATCCTGTAAATTCACGTTATCCCGTGCGCCCAAATATTTTAGTAAACGCTTTTTCCGGATTATTTCTTGGATTGATTGCCGGCGCAGGATACGTCCTCATCCAAGCCGACCGCATCCGCCGCCAACACCGCATTGTGCATGAGGAATAAGAAGTTCTTAATCCTATGCGGCAACATCTTCACCTTCATATCCTTCTTGCAGATACCAAGGCACGCATTGCCATGATCGTGCTATTTGCCATTGTGGGCGGTGCATTATTTTTGTCGTTATTCACGTCTCCCGCAGTAACGATTGCGCTTACGGCAGGAGTTGCGCTTATTGCACTTGCCTGGTGGCGTCCGCAGCAGGTGCTTTTGGGATTGCTTGCGTATTTGCCGTTTGAGCCGTTTATTTTGAAGTGGATTCCCGATGAAGTGTATGTCCTTGCGCGCTATGGTTCTGAGCTTGTGGTGTACATGCTTGTAGCGTCAGTGCTCTTGCACATGTTTTGGCATGAGAAGAAATGGAAGCGTTCAGCACTTGATGCACCATTTTTCTTTTTTTTGGTAGCCATTGTTGCGTCTGTTGTGGTGAACGTTATTGATCCGGCAATTGCGCTCCTTGGCGCGCGGCAGCTTATTCGTTTCTTACTTTTGTTTTTTGTCGTAGTGCAACTTGCCCCTTCAAAACAATGGATGAAATCACTGTTGATTATTTTGATAACCGTTGCGGGCATCCAAGTTGCCATCGGTGGATTGCAGGCTATTGCTGGTGGATCATTCGATGCTTTTTTGCTCCCCTCAGAACGTAGAACACTCGGCAACATCCAACTCACCGAAGGCACCGATCAATTTTGGGATCCTGGGCAGCGTGTGTTTGGCACCATGGGGCGTTACGATCAGTTGGGTATTTTTTTGGCGCTCGTATTTTTGCTCACCATTGCCTTTTTATACGATAAGCGTTTAGGAAAGCAGGCAAAAATAGCGTGCATGGTTCTTCTTGCGCTAGGTATTCCTGTGCTCGTGTTAACGTATTCGCGTTCTGCATGGTTTGGATTTTTGCTCGCTTTTCTTTTCTACGCCATTTTCCTTAAAAAAGATAAGCGCGTGTTGTGGTGTGCAATGATCGCACCGTTTCTTTTAGCGGCCTACATCTTCGGCAGCAATCTTCTCGTAAACACGCTTACCGATACTCCGGAGCAGACGGTTGCGGAACGTTTCTTTGAAGCATTTTCTTACGAACGTTGGCGGGGGGAATATGTCGGGTTTGGTCGCCTCTATTGGGTTGTGGAAACCGTGCTTACCGTGGTGCCGTCATCGCCGTTGTTTGGTGTGGGTCCTGGACAGTATGGAGGTGGTGCGGCTGCGGCACTGGGGAATACACTCGTGTACGATCGCTTAAGTTTGCCTTTTGGTGTGTACGGAACCGGCGGATATATTGATAACAATTGGTTGAGTTTGTGGGGCGAGCTTGGAATTATCGGACTAGGCGCTTTTCTGTGGTTTTATATCAGTTTGTTTTTATTGTGTGTGCATACCGCACTCCATCACGAAGATAAAGACATTCGCGCCGTTGCCGGAGCCACGGCAGCAATTCTCGTTGCTTTTTCCCTCAACGCCTTCCTCGCCACTTTTTTCGAAGTCCGCACCATGGCACCGTATGTGTGGGTGTTGTGTGGCTTTGTGGTGTCGAGGGTGAAGAGTGATGATGGGGAAGGTGTGAAGTTATAAGTTAAGAGTTTGAAGTGAAAGGTAGTTCCTTTGAAATAACAGAATACAGACAGCAGACGACAGATGAAAGATATCTGATTCTGATCACTTCACTAATCTGTCGTCTGTAGTCTGCTGTCTTTCATCTTCATCCAACAAAAAAAACATCCTTTCACTTCAAACTACCAACTCCAAACTTCAAACTCTCCCCTATGCGCATTCTCCACATTAACAAATACAACCACGAACGCGATGGCGTGGGGAGATATATGCACGATGTGATGCGCCTGGCGGATGCACATGGCCACGCAACGGCCGTGCTCGCCATGCATCATCCGGAAAATAATACTTCACCGTGGGAGCATTTTTTTGTAAGCAATCTTGAAACCTCAGGCGTGGGGAAGGGGATACAGGCGTTGCGACAATTAGGAAGAACACTCTGGAGTTACGAAGCGTATAAAAAAACACGCGCAATAATTGCTGCGTTCAAGCCCGATGTCATTCACGCGCATAATCTATACACACATCTCTCGCCGTCAGTGCTGAGTGCTGCAAAAGATGCGGGTGTTCCCGTGGTGCTCACGGCGCACGATTACGGATATATCAGCGCAAATTACGGATTGTTTGATGGCGTGGGTCCGTTGTCTGCGCACGCGTCGTGGCGCGACGTGGTGAGAACGAAATGCATAAAAAATTCGGCGTTTGCAACGGGCGTTGTGGATGCGGTCGTCCGTGTGCAAAAAAGGTGTGGTATGTGGACGCAAGGTGTAACGCACATTCTCACCGCATCGCATGCCGTAAAAAAAGCACTCACTGATGGGGGGTATCGCGCTATGAATATTCGTGTGTTGCCGTTGCCATCGGGAGCATCTGTAGGGGCGGAAAATGTTCCGCCCGTACGAACACATCGTATCCCCCAAATTATTTTCGCTAGTCGTTTTGAAACGTATAAAGGCGTTGATGTACTTATGGAGCTGGTGGTGCGTATGCCGGACGTTACGTTTGTATGTGTAGGTCATGGCGCTCAGGAAGAACCGCTTCGCAAACTTGCAGCCAAGAGAAAAAATCTTTCTGTACTTTCTGTGCAAACGCCTCAAGCACTTTGGGAGATGATCAAGCATGCGGCAGGCGTTATTGTGCCGTCGCGGTGGCCTGAGCCTTTTGGTCTTGTTGGGCTTGAGTCATTGTCGCTGGGAACTCCCGTAATCGTGAGCAGCGAAGGGGGATTATCGGAGATTGTGGAGCATGGCATTTCAGGGTTTGTGGAGCATCCGGATGCGCTTGATGTGTGGGAGAAACACATCCGTTTTCTCCTTGCTTCTGAAGGCGATAAAAACGCCTCCGCTGTGCAAGAGATGCGTCTCCAGGCCGCTGTACGAGGGATAGCGGTAGGGGATCCGGATAAACATTGGGAGGGTCTTTTTGGCATCTATACGGAGGCGATACAATAGAAGCATCCTTTGTAAATATACACATGTGGATAACTAATAAAAGCGCTAGTATAAGCGCTTTTTATGGCGCCTTTTCTCTAAAAACAAGCCATGTTTTGCATTGACAAAATACCCTATTTTTGCTAAAATGGCTGGTTATGAAAATCGCAATGTTGGGTACAAAAGGCATTCCAAGCCGCTTTGGCGGTATTGAAACGCACGTTGCCGAATTGGCAACGCGTTTGGTGCGCATGGGTCACGAAGTCGTGACGTATGTTCGCCCTTGGTATGTAGGAAAGCATATCGGACCATCTTTTAATGGTATCGGTTTGATTCGTATTCCTTCACTTTTCACAAAGCATGCTGACGCAGCATCCCATACGTTTTTGTCGACTATGCATGCGCTTCTTTTTGAGCGTCCTGATGTGTATCACTTTCACGGTGTAGGACCTGCGCTTTTTGCGTTTCTTCCTCGTATTTTTGCACCACGCGCAAAAACGATCGTTACCTTCCACTGTGTTGACCGTGAGCATACCAAGTGGGGTGCATTTGCGCGCCTTATGTTGTGGCTGGGAGAAAAGGCTGCGCTTGCGTTCCCTCATAAAACTATTGTGGTAAGTAAAACTCTTGCAAAATATACGCAAGAAATGTGGCAGAGTGATGCGACGTATATTCCAAACGGTATTACACCGCGTCGTGTATCTCTTGATCCGATTCTTCTTGATGCCTTTGGTTTGCAGCCGTACAGCTACGTGCTTATGGTGTCACGTCTTGTTCCTCACAAAGGAGCACATACGCTTATTGCTGCATGGCAAAAAGCTCGTGACCTTGATCCGATCCGCATGAAGAACATGAAACTCGCTATTGCCGGAGGTTCTGCATTTACCGATGATTATGTTGCACAATTGCGCGCACAAGCATCTGCAGATTCCTCCATCGTCATGACGGGATATCAAACGGGCGAATCGCTTGAGGCACTCTTTATGGGCGCATCATTCGTTGCACATCCTTCGCAAAGTGAAGGATTGCCTATCGCTGTTCTTGAAGCGATGAGTTATGGAAAAGCGGTCGTAGGTTCTGATATTCCTGAAAATATGGAGCTCTTGGCAGAAAGTGGCGTTTCTTTTCCTGTGGGAGACACCAATGCACTTGCGCATGCCATTCTTGATTTGGTACGCGATCCTTTGCAGGCTACTGCACTGGGTCGCCTCTCTCGAGAAGTGGTAGAAACCGACTATCATTGGGATGATATCGTCAAGAAAACTGCGGCGTTATACGAAAGTGAAAAACGAGCACCTGTTGCGCTCCTTGCGCTGCGATAATGTAAAGACGGCCCGTCGGGCCGTCTTTACGTTTTCCATCTCTCAACAAAAGCTCCAAAACCCACGGTATTAAGCTTCTTTTTTACGGTTGCGGTCTGTTCCGCCCATGATAATAGGGAGGCAAGTGTAATTTTATAGCGATCTTGAACGACTACATAGGTAACCGCATCGGCAAGAATGGCTCTGCGAATGGTTCTTGTGCTTACGCCAAGGAATTTTGCGGCTTCCGACACCGAAAGACGGATAGAGACAGGGGAGGGCATAGTCTTGCATTTTTGGTCTAATTTCCGTATCCTACATCTTTCGTACCGGGTATATTGTACAGGATTTTTGGGGGTAAAAATCCGTACTGTAATAATTCTTCGCCTCGTACGTCTACTTACATGTCAGGATATCGCACGAAATATCTTTCCAAGCGTGTTTTTACCGCACGCGATGGTCAAGCATATGGAGAGCTGTACGACCTGTACGCAGATCGTATTCGTAAGTTTCTCTTTTTTAAACTTCCTCGTAAGGAAGATGCAGAAGATTTGCTTCACGAAACGTTTCTCCGTGCATGGGAATACATGACATCAAGCATGGTAGAAGATGTAGGCGCGTTGCTCTTTCGTATCGCAAGAAATCTTATCGCAGATTTCTATCGAAAGAAAACTCCCGAAGCGCTTACCGAAGTGCTTGAAGCCTCTCTTCAAGATGCAACGAATATTCCCGACGCACTCGATATACATCTCGCAGGTGAGCAGATAATCGTTGCGCTCAAAACGCTGAAAGAGGAATATCAAGAAGTACTCACCATGCGATACCTCAGTGAAATGGACATAGAAGAAATTGCAACAGCACTCACAAAAACTCCCAACAATATTCGTGTGCTTTTGCATCGTGCAAAAGCTGCGTTAAAAAAAATAGTACATCCTTAGCCTGTGTTTTTCCTTCCTTCTGCATTGCGAAAAGCAAAAAACCTGCCCTTGGCAGGTGCAGTTGATGCTACGGAGCATGCCCAAGCACGCGCGCGTCTTCTTTCTGCGTTGCCCGATGCGGTGTTTGAATCAGCTCCTTCTGCAACCGGATCGTTTGCGGTGTTTGCGCAATCCTTTATTTATAAGCCGGTAGCAATTAGTGCTGCGGCTTTTGTGTTTCTTACGGGCGGATGGATGACCACTTCTGCGGCACAATCCAGCTTGCCGGGAGATACGCTCTACAATGTAAAACTTATTGCGGAGCGCGCGCAGCTGCAACTTGCATCTCTTGATCGTCGTGCGGTATTGCATACCGAATTTGCGGGTAATCGCCTTGAAGAAGTTGCGGCGTTGCAGCGGGTTGTTGGTGAAGAGCCAGGTCGTGCACACTATATTTCCCAAACGGTCACTGCATATCAAGAAGAAATTGCTTCTGCTACAACAGATTTACAAACACTCCAAACACAAAATCAAACACAAGCACTTACTACCGCGGCAAATGTGCTCGATCAAGTCGCGGTGCTTAATGAATCCGCAGAACAGCTCACGGTGTCACCAGCGTTCGTCGATCATCTCTCTTTGGAAGATGTCGTTATTGTAGAAGGTGACGTGCAGTCGCAAGATGTTGCTGAACAAGTTGCAGAAACGACTGATGCTATCGCTGAAGTTGCAACCGATGTCGCAATAAAATCACACGAAGTTTCTCCAAGCGAAGAATCAAAACGTGAAATGGAAAGTTTATTTCGCACAACACTTGGATCTATTGAAGCACGCCGTGCAATGGTGTTCCATCGTATAAGTAAAATTGAACAAATTTCTATGGAGCAAAAGGCTCTTCTTGCGCAAGCGGGAGTAGTACTTCCTAAGAAATCCGTTTTCACTGCCATGAAAGATAATGTTGCAGATATGGACGCTGTAATTCCTCTTCTCATGGATAACTTTGCTGCGGGAGGTTTCCGTTCGGCGCTTGATGCGCTTGGCGAAATGGACGTTTCTCTTGCAGAGATAGAAGGCAATCTCACGCTGGTCGAAGAAACGATTATCGCAGCACTTATGACGCAGCCCTAGCGCAAGGGCGGGGGGCTTGTACGGGCGGGTTTAAAACCCGCCCCTACCCCCGCCTCTACAACACCCTTCCTTTAGACATCATCACCCCACGTGATGGCCTCTGAAGGGATGGCGTTCGCATCCCTGACAAATCCAGTAAAAGTCGAGGCCGCAGGGCCGGCTTTGTCCTTCTTCACACTCACCCCCGGCTCTGGGGTAAAAGAGCCAATTCTTTATTGCTTATGCAACATGTTCTTCAAACGGGTAAGCGTGTTTTCTCTGCAGCAGTAGCTGCGGCGACCATTGCTTTCTCCGTAGGTGCAGGCCTTCTTGTTTCCCCTGCATCGGTGAGCGCAGCTTCTGCTGGCGATCTCATCAAGGGAACGTCTCTCTCCACCGTTTATTACTACGGTTATGACGGCGAGCGCTACGTATTCCCTAACGAAACCACGTTCTTCTCTTGGTACGCTGACTTTGATGATGTATCTACCATCTCCGACAGCGCTCTTTCCGACATTACCCTTGGTGGTAACGTGGTTATGCGTCCTGGTTCTTGGTGGGTAAAGGTACAGTCTGATGAAAGTGTGTATGCAGTTGCTCGCGACGGCATGCTCCACTGGATTGAATCTGAAGACGTCGCTGAAGACTTTGCCGGTTCCGATTGGAGCAGCCGAGTTGTTGACGTTCCTGATGTATTCTTTGCAGATTACACCGTAGGCACCTCTCTTATGGAGGCTACCGTATACGAAGGAGCTCTTTACGAGTCTGGTAGCTATACGTACCTTTCATGGGATGATGAAATGCGTATGGTAAGTGATGATGGCATGGATGCTAATGGTCTTATGTCCAAATTCGTTTTGGATGGTTCCGGCATCGATGACAGCGCACTTACTGCAGGTGATGACATTTCTTCGGAAGTGACCTCTCTTGTAGATGCTGCACAAACCGAAGAAACTGATGAGCCTACTACAACGGGTGATATCACTATCTCCGAAGCTTCTTCTATGCCAGTAGGTTCCACCGTAACAGGTGGCGCAAATGGCGTTGAAGTATTCTCTTTCGACGTTGAAGCAGGTTCTGAGGATGCAACACTTGATGGTCTTGTCCTCTCCTTAACAGGTGCAGGTGCTACCACCAATATTGCTGCAGTGTACCTTTACGAAGGTGCAACGCGTCTTACCGAATCTCGCACGGTGAACTCTTCTACACGCGAAGTTACTATGAGTTCGCTTGATGTGGAGATCCCTGCAGGTGAAACGGTAACTCTTGATGTCAAGGTAACCGTTTCTGCGTCTCAAACCGCGGCTGACACTTTCGGATTCGAAATTGAATCTGCAGAGATGATCACCGCTTCTGGTGATGTAGACGGAGACTTCCCAGTTTCTGGTGATGAATTTACGCTTTCTGGATCTGATTCCGGTAACGTAACCATTACCAAGACGGGTACCATTGATAACCCAACCATCGGTGAAGACGATGCAGAAATTGCAGAGTTCAAAATCGATGCAACGGGTTCTGAAGATGCTTCGGTAGAACTTATCACCCTCAAGGTTGATAACGCTTCCGATCACTCAGATTACAACCTATGGGATGGTTCTGAATGGCTCGTTGTGTGTGAAAACACCGTGAGCGATCAGGTTGTTTGTGATCTTTCCGATAGTCCATTTGACATCGAAGAAGGTGACAGCAATATCTTCCGTCTTTCCGCTGATATCGGTGGTCAAGATGCAGATACCGTTAAGGTATTCGTAGACAATGCGATTGACGTTGTTGCTGAGGGTGGTGACTACGGTCATGGCCTCACGGTGTACATCGCTTCCGCAGACTCCGGTTCATACGACGGTACTTCTTGTACCACTTCTTCCGGTAACTGTTCATTCAGTACCGTGCAGGGTGGCGAAGTAACGTTCGCATTTAATGGTCCTTCCGCAGGCGACGTTCAGGTTGATGGTCAAGATCAGGTTCTCTTGGAGTTCTCTCTTACCGCAGCTCAGGAAGTTACCGTTAAGGACCTCGACATCATCGTGTACGGTGATGACGACGGCGATAACGATGCAACTGATGCAGTAGATGATTCCTCTGGTGCCGCAGCTTCTGATGCTGACGGTTTGATCAACACGGCTGATGCAAACTTGAAAGATATCAAGATCATCAACGTAGATACCGGTGCTGTATTCATGGGTCCTTTGGAACTTGATTCTGCAGTCACCGCAGGTGATGACGCAGATCAAACCATCGACTTCACGGACGACACCACAATTGAAGCGGGTTCAACCTTGAACCTTGCAGTTACTGCAGACATTGATAGCTCTGCAACTTCGGGTACCGAATTTGCTGCTGCTCTTGACGTTTCCGGTCTTTCGATCGAAGACGGCAATGGTGACGCACTTTCTGGATCTGACATCGTTCCTGGTTCTGACCTTACCGGTTATAACCAAGAAGCATTGTCCGCTTCCCTTACAATCGCTTTGGCTTCTACGCCAGGTGACACCACGACCGTTCAGGGTACCGACAGCCATACGGTTGTAGGCTTTACTGTAACGGCAGGTGACTCCTCCGATGTAACGGTTACCGACATTGTGCTCTCCGCTTATGGAGATGCTGACGACACCACGTTGGTACTTGGTGGTGAAACAGATGGTCAGGTAGAAGATTATGTTGAGTCCTGCTCTCTTTACGATGGCAGTACGCTTGTAGGTGGTCCTGAAGCTCCTGCTTCAACGGGTAACACCATCACCTTCGACAACATGGATTGGATCCTTGAATCATCCGATGTAGTTACCTTGAATGTAGAGTGTAATCTTGCAAACCCTTCCGAAGCTACGGTTACCTATCTCTCTTTTGATCTTGCCGACGTTAGCGCCGACATTACCGCAGAAGATGAAGATGGTGACACGGTAACGGCAACGGGTGATGCAGTAAACGGTGGTACCGCAGCAACAAACATTGTTTCGGTAAACGCATCCGGATCGCTCTCTGTAGCAGTTGCTGCAGACATGCCAGATGCAGACTTCCTTCGTACCGGTTCTTCAAACAACCACGTAGGAACGTACCGCTTCACGGCAACGAACGAAGCATTCACTATCAACACGCTTTCCTTCTCTGAAGAGCAAGCTGAGGATGATACAGGAACTGCAGATTCAAGTGCATATGCAAACAACGTTTCCACGGTTTCTCTTGCATGGGATGGCATGGAGGGTTCTGCTCCAAGCGCATCTATGTCAGGAAATGCAGCTCGCTTCTCGGGTCTCTCGATCCCTGTAGCAGTTGATGAACCTACCGATGTTGAAGTGTATGTGAATGTTCCTTCTACCGACCGTGTGTCTGGTGGATCGGCAACATCAAACGAAATGGTTCGTATGGGTCTCTTTGTAGACACAACGGGCGATGATAACTTCCAGGTAACGGGTGATGGATCGGGTTCTACTCTTGATGACGATGATCAGGCATCCGCAATTGGTGACGATGCATTCGCAACCGATTTGGTTCCTACCTTCGTAGTAAAAGAATCTTACCCTTCTGTGGCTCGTTCTTCCTCTTCCCCAACCTCTGGTGTTGCAGGTGGACGTCCTGAAGTACTTCGTTTCAATGTGTCCGCAACTTCTAGCGAAGATGTGGTTATGGATAGCGTCCTCTTTAAGTTGACCGCTACCGATACGACCGCATCTGACTGGAATACGTGTGATACTTCTTCTCCTGGCACCTACGTTAAGGCATCTACTGAGTTCGACATCTATGATCGTTCGAACCTCACGACTGCTCTTGACACCGCAGACGCAGCGTGGACTCTCTATAAGTCTACGGGTGCAGTGTGTGATGGTACCGCAGCAGATCTCACTTACGTACGGGCAACCTTTAGTGCTGATGAAGTTGTTCCAGCGGGAACCACCAAGACGTATTCGCTCTACATGAGTGCGGCTGGTGCAAGCGCTGATAATGACAGCGTATTGTTCGAGATCGTAGCTGATCCGATCATTGCTGCAGCAAGCTTCCTCTCAGCAAGCGACCTCAACGAGAGCAACGTAACAGCAACTGACACTACACTCAGTGTAACGAGCGGCGCTGCCTACACCATTGGAGATATTCTCTGTATGGACACGGCTGACAACGCTTGTGCTTCGGGTGATGAGCTTATGCTCTTGGTGAACATTGCAACGAACGACCTTACCGTTGTTCGTGGCTACTTGAACACCGCACGTGACAGTGCTGGTACAAACAACGATGCGGCTGATGACGTTGACCGCATGCCAGCTTCCTTCATGTGGAAGGATGATGGTGTGTCCGGTTCTGTTGGTGGCCAGGATGACTGGTGGGGTGCATACCTCGTCGACATCACTGACTTCAGCGGTGCTTCATCAGTACGGTTCTAAACCTCATTCTTCGTAAGAAGTCTGATGCGAACGCCAAAAACCCCCGTCGCTCTTCGGAGCTGCGGGGGGTTTGGTTTTTAGGGAATTTTTTGCTACCATTTCTTTATATGAAATTTTCTCGCGAACAGTACATTTTTTCCGCAGCAGTTCTTGCAGTTCTTATTGCACTCGGAATTGGCGTCTACTCTTGGACGAATCAAGATCCGTACAAAGGATTGATAACGCACATAGATGTGCAGTCAGACGAAGGTGTTCGTACACTTGCACAACAGCGTATTGCAACAGCTCAGGCTTCCATCCAAGCATCAAAAGATGCGGGACAAGAAATCAATACCGATCTATATAATGCCATTGCAAGCGATGCACTTATTTTGGGTGACTTAGTTCTTGCGCGTGAATCGCTTGAAGCATCTCTTACGTATAATTCGCTCAACAGTGCAACGTGGAGTTCTTATGGCTACACATTGTTTACAATGCAAGACTATGAAAATGCAAAAAATGCCTATTTGCGCGCGGTAGAACTTACGCCAATTGAAACAACATATCGTGATGCTATTCGCATTCTCACCCAGCAATTTCCCGATGAACGTGATAAAGTAAAAGAATTGTACGAGCAATCGGTAGAAATACTTGGGCGAAAGATGTTTAACATGATTGGACTCGGAAATTGGTATGCCGATGCAGGAGATTGTGATCGGTCGCGCGATCATTTTGATGTGGCAGAAGATCTTGCGACAACCGATGAAATTCGTCAGCAAGTGATTGATGAGGCAAAAGCTGCAATAGCCGCATGTAAAGCGATGAATGTTACTGAAGATGATGGGAAGGCGCCGGAGTTGCATACCGCAGAGTAGGGGTGGGTTTAAAACCCGCCCGTACAAGCAACCGCCTGTACGTACATAGTTGCAAATCGAAAGCGTCGGTATTTTGTTTGTATGTCATACTGTGGTTATATGCGTAGAATCTGTGCAGTGCTCGTCGGTGTGAGTTTTTTTATTCCTTCCTTGGCGTTTGCTCGTACGCCCAATGATACGCAGTATGGAGATTTATGGTATTTGCCTCATATTTCTGCTCCGGATGCGTGGGATGTGACAACGGGAAGTGATAGCGTTGTGGTTGCGGTGCTCGATACCGGTGTTGCGCTTACGCACCCTGATTTAGAAGTAAATCTTTGGGAAAATACCAAAGAAATTTCCGATAATAATAAAGACGATGATAGAAACGGCTTTATTGATGATGTGCAGGGATGGGATTTTGTTGATGATGATAATGTGCCAGAACCTATGCTCGAAGATTCGCTTGATCCAAGCGCGCAATCGCATGGATCGGTAGTTGCGGGAATTATCGGTGCAGTAGGGAATAATCATCGAGGATATACGGGAATTGCGTGGGATGTGCATATTATGCCCATTCGTATTTTGGATGAAAATGGCGCAGGAAGCGAAGCGGATGCCGCTACTGCGATAAATTATGCGGTAAAAAATGGTGCGAATGTTATTAATTTAAGTTTTGTAGGAAATGAAACGAATGCATCGTTACGTAATGCGGTGCAGAATGCGTACGAACACGATGTCGTTGTTGTTGCGGCCCTCGGAAACGATACGCAAAACGTGAATGATGAGCCGGTATATCCGGCATGTTTGCGTAGTAATGCAGCTGATTGGGTGATTGGTGTAACGGCAACAAATAGCGCCGATCAAGAAAGCGATTTTACCAATTACGGTTCAGATTGCGCTGATATTGCAGCGCCCGGAGAAGACATTTTTGGTTTGGAGTATGCCGAAGATGGAGCAAGTGCGGATGATCGCGATTTGTATATTGGACCGTGGAACGGAACGTCTATGGCAAGCCCCATTGTTGCAGGAGCTGCGGCGCTTTTGAAAAGTGCGTATCCCACTATTTCTGTTGATAATGTACGTTCCGCATTAAAACTCAGTGTAGATCCTGCGTATCCTTTTGCGGGCTCTGGATCTTTGGGTGCGGGGCGCATTAATATTGCTCGCGCACTTGAAACTGCGGGGGTGCTAGTTGCAAATCAGGGTTCGTCCACGTCTTCGGGGGCGGATATACAATCTGATCCCACAGACACCACGACCACAACCGAACTAATCAACGATTTCCCAGATGCACATGATTCGTACATGGCGCTCGGGGCACGCGCAGGAAGTGCCCCGTGGGTAAATGTGTGGCGTGCGGACGGTATAAAATATGCATCATTCCTTGCATTTGATGAAGTATTTACTGGGGGAGTACAGACTGCAACCGACGATTTGAATGATGATAATGCCGTTGAAATTGTTGCAACGCCCGGCGTAGGAGGTGGACCACAAGTGCGCGTTTTTACGGCATCAGGAGGGCTAAAGAAGCAATTCTTTGCGTATGACGAATCTTCGCTCCAGGGCGTTTCAGCTGCGATTGGGGACGTAACAGGAGATGGCATTGAAGAAATTGTAACTGCAGTAGGCGCGGGAGTAAGTAATGATGTGGTTATTTTTGATCAAAGCGGGAATGAATTTTCTCGATTTACCGTAGATGGATTTGTAGAGGGGACGCGCTTTACCGTTGCGGTTGCGGACGTTGATCGAGACTGGGAGAAAGAAATTGTTATTGCTGCACAAGACCACGAGCCTCGTGTTGCCGTGTATAACGCAGACGGAACGCATCTGGTAGATTTTCTTGCGTATGCAGAAAAGATGACCGCCGGTCTTTCGTTAAGTGCAGGGGACTTTGATGATGATGCACGAGATGAAATTGTGATTGGTCCGCTTACCGGAGGTGCAGGGCATGTGCGTATCTTTAATTATATCGGTGCACTTTGGAAGGAGTTTTTTATTACCGATATAACTGATGATGGTGGTACCACAGTTTCTGTTGCGGATATTGATGTGGACGGAGTGTGGGATATTGTTACCGCACCGCATGGACATGCGGGAAGTGTGCAGGTATGGACGCCAGAGGGCTCGCTTATGGGAGAGCTGAAGGACATTGTTCCGGTAGCCGGAACGTGGATGTCCGCATGGTAAAATAGGCGTATCTATGGAAAAGAAGAATGTTCTCGTTACCGGAGGTGCGGGATTTATTGGTTCTTTTTTGTGCGAAGCGCTGCTCCGGGAAGGAAATCGCGTTATTTGCATTGATGATATTTCTACAGGAAATTTGCTCAATATCGATGCGTTTTTACGCAATCCTGATTTTCAATTTCTTAAACTCAACATTAACGACCCTTTTCAGATTGAATCTTTTTCCGAGCTTGATCCATTTAAAGTGAAGTTTGTAGGCATCCAAGAGATCTATCATCTTGCCATGCCCACATCGGTAAAAAACTACGAAAAGTTTCGCATGCACGCAGTGCTGAGCAATTCCGTGGGTATGAAAAACGTGCTGGATGTTGCAGTAAAGTACAGTGCAAAGTTTCTTCTTGCGTCTTCCGCAACCATTTACGGAAGTCATCAAGATCATGCCATGGTAAAAGAAGACGCGCTCGGCATGTTTGATCACCTCAATCCTCGCGGCTGCTTTAACGAAGGAAAACGTTTTGCAGAAACCATGACTGCAACCTACGAAGCCGTGCAGGGAATCGACGGAAAAATTGCGCGCATTTTTAGAACGTACGGTCCGCGTATGCCACTATTCCATGGTCATCAAATTCCCGACTTTGTGCTCAACGTTCTTGATGAAACGCCCATTATCATTGCGGGAGATGAAACAAGTGCAACATCGCTCACGTATGTTACCGATATTGTAGACGGCCTTATGCGGCTCATGAAAGCAGAAAAGGGCATTGGTCCGGTAAATATTGGAAACGATGCCGATGTACGCATTGCTGACATCGCAACAAAAATCATGGAGCTTGCCGGAGTAACCGTTCCTATCACGTACGAATCACAGCCCGCGCACATGATTCCGCTTGCGCTTCCCGCACTGCAAAAAGCACGAGAAAAATTAGGCTGGATTCCGCTCGTGCGTTTAGATGATGGTTTGCAAAAGACGCTTGATTACATTCGTGCAAATAAGTTCCTCTTGACGCGCAGCTCGTAAAGGGTTGAGATACGTTTACTATGCTGCGAACGATAGCGGTTATTCCCGCATTTAACGAAGAAAAACGTGTTGCACTCGCGGTACAAGATGCGCTGAAATTTTGTACAGCGGTGGTGGTGGTTGATGATTGCAGTATCGATCGTACGGGGCAGGCGGCATATGCAGTGGGAGCGTATGTTCTTCGCCATGTTATTAATCGCGGCCAAGGAGCGGCGCTCCAAACCGCAACCGACTTTGCGGTGGAGAGCTTGGGTGCAGATATCGTGGTGCATTTTGATGCCGATGGCCAAATGAACGCTGCAGATATTCCGCACATGATTGAGCCGATTATCAAAGATGAAGCTGATGTGGTGCTTGGATCACGTTTTTTAGAAAAAGAAGTAGAGAACATGCCGACGTCGCGAAGAATGGTGCATGTAGGTGCGCGTTTTTTTACGCTTCTTATGTCCGGCATCCGTCTTACTGATACGCATAACGGATTTCGTGCGCTTTCAAAAGACGCCGCAAAAAAGTTGCGCATCTCACTCGATCGTATGGCACATGCATCAGAAATTCTCGATCTTATCGTTGCGCGTCGTTTGCGCATGGTAGAACGTCCCGTCACCATTCGCTACACGCAAGATACCCTTGAAAAAAGTTTGCAGCTCCAAGGCGGATCGCTTGCGCGCACGGTACAAATTGTAAAAGACATTATTAAAAAACGACTCATCGGCTAGTATGCTTTTTCAAATAGGAATTATCGTTTTTGCGGCAATCGTTATTTTGCGAACGTACGGGCAATATAAAAAAGAACAAGTTTCACGCTACTGGCTTCTTGCTTTTTCGGGTATATGGACACTTATTGCGCTTGCGGCACTCATCCCTCACGCAACCGATGAAGTTGCGCATCTCGTGGGTGTAGAGCGAGGTGCAGATATGCTTGTATACATTGCGGTTCTCGTCCTTTTGTATACCGTCTATCGTGTCCTCGTGCGCACGCAAACCATGCACGCCGAAATCACCGAACTCGTTCGTAAAATCGCCCTCGCGAACGCTAAAGTTCCGGGAAAGAAGGAGGAAGGGAAGTAGGGAAGTTGGGAAGTTCTGAAGTGATGAAGTTGGGAAGAGATGAAGATGTGACGTGCAGGATCCTGAGCGACAGCGAAGGACCTATCGCGCCCATTTGTCACCTCGACGAAATGTAACATATCTTTTACATTCGATGTTAAATATATGTTACATTTTGTTCCTCTCATCAAAGACGAATTTACAACCACTCGACACTAACTAATGCCATCCTCACTCTCAGTTCTCTCAGTTCTTTCATTTTCCCCATCTGCCTTCTGCAGTCTGTCGTCTGGAAGTTCCTTCGGTCGACGTAGCACTCCCTCAGGATGACACGCTAAAACAGAACATCCTTTCACTTCAAACTACCAACTCCAAACTTCAAACTTTCCCTACCTCTATGCGCCTCCTCGTCTTCTCCCCCGTCTATCCTCCCTACAAGGGCGGTATGGGTGCGGTTGTGGCGCAAGAAGTGCAATTGATGCGCGAAGCGGGACATAATGTGCGAGTCGTTACCCCAAAGTATTCTAAAAAGAATGAAGCAACGAATGAAGACGTTTTGCATATGCAGCCTGTGTACGCATGGGGAAACGCAGCGATACTTCCGTTGAAAAAAATGTGGCAAGAAATACAGCAAGCCGATGTTGTCCATCTTCATTATCCCTTTTTTGGTACGGCATTTTCCGTCGTAGTCATGACGAAAATTGCCAAAAAGCGACTGGTTGTTTCTTGGCATATGCGCGCGCAAGCCGAGCGTCACGCGTTTGTGCGACGAGTACTCTTCTTTTTGCATCGTGTATTCGAGGAGCCGCTTGTAAAGCGTTTTGCGGATGTTCTCTGTGTGAGTTCCGATGATTACGCCTCGCTTCTTGATCTTCCAAAACACAAGACGATGATTATTCCCTTCGGTATTGATGATCGTCGATTTACGCCGCAAAGGAATACCGAGTTGCGGAAAGAAAAGCATATTTCAGATGACACGTGCGTTTTTCTTTTTGTGGGTGGAATGGATCGCGCACATGCTTTTAAAGGAGTCTCCGTTCTTCTCCATGCGTTTGCAAAAATGCCTTCTGATATCCGTGCGCAATTGTGGTTGGTGGGCGATGGTGATCTCCGCTTAGTATACGAGCAGCTTGCGCATGAATTGGACATTACGGACCGCATAACGTTTTTTGGGGGCGTTTCTTTTGCCAATCTTCCTAGCGTGTATCAGGCGGCAGATGTGCATGTGTTGCCTTCGGTAAGTGGGGCAGAAGCATATGGGCTTGTAACGTGCGAAGCAGGAGCGTCGGGCATCCCGTCGATCGTGAGCGCACTCCCCGGAGTTCGATCACTTGTGATGCATGAAAAAACAGGATTACATGTTGAACCAGGAAATATCGCCTTGCTTACAAGTGCGCTTGTGCGTCTCGCAAAAAACAAGCAAGAACGTATTACGTTCGGACAAGAAGCCTATAAAAAAGTTATGCACGACGCCACACTCCACACCGAGCAAGCGGCGCTCTTGCGAGCCTATACAGGCCAGAGTACTGTAGATTGAGATATGAAAATTGGGATTATCACCAATCTCTATCCTCCTTTTTCGCGCGGAGGAGCAGAAAACGTTATTGTGCGCACCGTTGGCCAGCTTATGGCTATGGGGCACGATGTGTTTGTGATTACCGGGCACCCCAAGCGTTTGGGTACAAAAGTCGTGCTCGACCGGTCAAGCACCGAGCGCATTTACCGATTTTTCCCGCGTAACTTTTACTTTACGCTTGACGATTACAAATATCCCTGGCTTACTCGTTTTTTTTGGCATGTACGCGATGCCCTTTCTTGGCACGGTGCCGAGCATATACGCGCCATTTTGCGCGACGAACAGCCCGACGTGGTCATCACGCATAATCTCAAAGGCATCGGTCTCAATATCCCAAGCGTTATTGCCGATCTGCACATTCCTCACGTGCATGTGGCGCACGATTTGCAGCTTATCGTTCCTTCGGGTCTGTTGATGTTTGGACAGGAAAAGCAAAATATTTTGCAAAAGATTGCGTACGGCGCATATCGCATGGTGTGCAAACAAAAGTTTGATAATCCCGATTTGGTTATTTTTCCTTCGCGTTATTTAAAAGACGTGTACGACGCACACAAGTTTTTTCCAAAAAGTGAGCGCATGGTGATGCAGAATCCTGCGCCAAACTATGCAGAGAATAAAAGAAAAGGACGTTCGGGCGGACCGTTAAAGTTGTTGTTTGTAGGACAGCTCGGAAAGCATAAAGGTCTTGCGTTCCTTCTTGATGCGCTCAAGCGCTTTACCGGCGATGTGCGGTTGTATGTTGCAGGAGCAGGGCCTATGAAGAGCGAGGTTGAAACCATGGCCGCGCAAGATAAGCGCATCGTGTTTTTGGGCTACACGCCTCCCGAAGAGCTTGCAAATGTGTTTAGTGTTGTTGATGCGCTTATCGTTCCTTCACTTTGCTACGAAAACTCTCCTACGGTGATCTACGAGTCATTAATGGCAGGTGTACCAGTTATTGCTTCACAGATTGGGGGGGTGGGTGAGCTTTTGTGCGAAGGTGAAACGGGCATGTTGTTTACTCCAGGAAATGAAGAAGATTTAAAGCGTGTTGTGCAAGAAGTTGATCGCCGCAAAGAAGATTTCGCCGAGCGCCGCGAAGAAATCCGCGCAAGCATTTCAGATTACGCCCTCGAAACCTACGCCACCAAGCTCACCGAAACTCTTGTAGCGGTTATCGAAAAGCGTAAAGAAAAAGTGATTTTATAGGCTTTTCGTCATCCCGGGCACCGACCCGGGATCCATCGCATCAAGAAAGATGGGGTTAAAAACGATGGATGCCTGCCTACCGGACAGGCAGACCGGATCAAGTCCGGCATGACGAATGCAACAAATTCCTCAAATTTCCCAAAAGAGCCTCACCGCTCTTTTTTGTTTTATATAAGCTATTTTCTAGCCCTCTTTTCCGGCACGCTTTTGACAAAAATGAAAAAATATGCTATTATGTTCTTACACGGTGGTGAAACCCTTCGGGGAAGCCATCGAAACTCCTGCAAAGGAGAGTAAGAGGCCAAAGAAAGTTACTGGGGCTGGCCACCCCAAAAAAGGACTTTTGCCTGGGAATACGTAGAGGACCCGAGATGGTCCTCTGTACGAGATAAGTGGGACTAAAGTCGCCGAGGTTAGCCTCGGCGACAAAAAAGTTGGGAGATTTTTCCTGGAACTGCGGGAGGACGCAGATGCGCTCCTGCGGTAATGCGCTTAGGCCTGGGGGGTTTTGAGGAAACCCAGGGTACGCTCCTCACTTCGGTGAGGAAAAGCGCTTTAAGGATGGGCCTTATGCTCGTCCTTCTCAAACTGACGTTTCCCGGGGGCGAGACACGCCCCCAACCTCGGGACGAAAGTCCCGAGGACTCAACTGTGAAGTAGGCAGGGGATCCAAAGCGACCCGCCTACAACTCGTTCTCGGGCTCGGAAGGGACTCTCTAGCAGAGTTTCTCCGGGCCCACTTTTTTTATCTGGAAAAGACAAATACGGTAATCGTTCCATCAGCAGACGTGAAATATGCGTCTGCGATTTTTTTTGTTTCGGCAATGCGAAGATCGGCTTCCCACCAGTAGTTGTGCACCACGAAGTAGATGCGAGATGCGCCGGTGAGATCGTGAGCTTGTGCAATAGTTTCAAGATTGGGAGTTGTAATCATGGTAAGAAAGAGCGTGTAGAGTGGGCCGCTGGTAGGGATGGGGTAGGCGAAGATGTTGTTATGAAAGTACTGGAAAAAGCCAAATTCTTGGATAGCCATCGAAGCAAGCGTTTGATTGCTGAGTACGGCGTAGGATTCACCTGCAGCATCATCGGCAATGCGGTGGACGATTTCGGTATCTGCGACAGTAACATTGAACGCCGCCGATCGCGTGTAGCCATCGTGTCGAGGAAAGGTGGTGTAAATATTTGCGGAGAAAAGGATGAGAATGAGTAAAATGCCGTAGGCATTTTTTAGACGCGTATGCAGGGGCGGGTTTAAAACCCGCCCGTACGTCCTCAATTCGTCCCTATGTGATTCTAAATATCGTGTTTCTGATTTGCGTAATTTCCATTCCGTCACAATTCCTATAATCCTTTTCATTCCATCCGACGCAAGGGGCAAAAGAAATATCCACGCAATCGTTACCAGTCGCAACGCAAAATCGGTACGTTCGTACGAAATGAGAAACGGAAAATCAAATCCTAAACTGAGCATCACAAAGTTACCCAGTGCAACGATACTTGCAAGCAAAAGTGCGAGTGATTGTGCGAAAGATCTAGCATTGATTTTTCGTTGACCCAAAGTCACGATGAATCCAATAATTGCAAGAATCACCGTGATGAAAAAAACATTTCCACCAAACAGCATGACGGTATCCATGAGCGCATGTCCCTGCATCGAGAAAAATCCAAGAGAAGGAATGCGAGAAAAATCCGTAAACGCTACCCAAGAAAATCCTACGTTCATGCCGGTAATGAGCTGCTGCGCAAAGAACATGAGCGGAAGTGCGAGGATGCCGAGAATAATGAAAATGGTGGTAAGAATAGATCCGTAGTGGCCGATCACCGTATCGGCCACCTTGTCGTGGTTCGTTTTGTTCCGTTTCGTGTTCAACAGACAATAGATCGTTACCAAAATCACCGCCGGAACGCCGGCAATAGGATGCGCGGCAAGTGCGGCAAGTGCAAAAAGCCAAAGATACAACTGCGGAAGATTATTTTTCAACGCAAGAATCACGGCAAAAATCCACAAAAATCCTATGGCTTGCGGCGTTGTGCTCACGAATGCAGAAAAGGGAAGGAGTGCGAGGATTGCGGGATGCAATTGCTTGCTACGGACTGCAATAAAAACGAGAAACGCAAATCCAACTGGAGCCAAAAAAACATCAAGAGAAAATAATGGAATACGAAGCAAAAGATTTCCACAAAGTTCAAGAGCGTACGCACCGATGTAATACAGTGGTTTTGGCGTGATGGTTCCGAATGTTGCGATGTGCTCGAGTGTTGCGCGATGAAGAAAAGGATCGAATCCAAATCCTAGTGGAAAGAGTATCGCCGCAAGTGCAGACGTGACGAATGCAATCAGACCGCCAAGAATCGCCGCGTACCGCGGCGGTCGATCGTGTAGGGGCGGATCAACGTATCCGCCCTCTTGTTTTTTATATAATAAAATCGTACAAAAAAACGCGATCGTCAAAAATACAATGTGTGTCGGAGAAAAGAGGAGCCAGAGTGATCGGGTAGCAGTAGTGATGGGATGGGTGATCGCGAGGAAGACAAAGATGATGAGGGAGGAGAGACCGATGAGGAAGAGAACGTAGTGGCGGATCACCGTATCGGTCATCTTGTTTTTTTGTTTTTCGTCATGCCGGACTTGATCCGGGATGACGAAGAAGTGATCCATTCCCGCTGTCACCAAGAGCGCCCCTAAAGTTGCCAGCACGAGCGTTCCTGGTGTAATGATGCTTGTATAATAAACCGCAGATCCCAGCAGAGAAACGCAGGAAAGAAACGTGAGAGCAAGAAAGACACGGCGCATAGATTCTGTTACCATCTTTTCATAGAGTATGCCTGAAAAACAAGCACCTCGTTTATATCCGCATGACAAGCTCATGAAAGCGGTTGTTTTACCCTTTATTCCTGAGTTTGTTCAGCCAAATCACGTTACCATTGTGCGCATGCTGCTTACGCCTTTCGTATTGTTGTTTTTGTCGAACGAATGGTATTTGCTTGCGGTTCCTCTTTTTGTGTTAACTGCGTTTACGGATGTCATCGATGGCTCTCTTGCACGTGTGCGAGATAAAATCACTCCGTGGGGAATCTTTTTTGATCCGATTGCCGACAAGCTTCTCGTAGGTTCTGTTGCACTTCTTGTAGGATTAAAATATTACCATCCGGCACTGATCTTTTTTGCCATTTTTCTCGACATTCTCCCGTCGTTGCGGTGGGCATCACAGAAGTATAGCGGAGGTGTGATGATGGCGAACGCGTGGGGAAAAACGAAAATGGTGTTGCAGTGCACGTCCATTGGTTTGCTCTTGCTTGGTATTGTACTTGAAGTACCGGCGCTTATTGCAACGGGAGAATATACGCTTGGTCTTTCACTTGTTTTTGCGGTCGTTGCGCTCATCACCTATTCGCTCTAGCTATGAGCACGCTTAAAAAAATTGCCTGCGTAGCACTTGCTCTTGCTTACGGTGCATCACTTTTTTCTCTTGCGATTCCGTACGCAACCCGCGATGACCTCTTCGTTTCGCCCGATGAACATGCAACATGGGCATTTGCGCAGAGCATCGCTGAAACAGGCGTTGCAAAAAGTGATGAGGCGAGAAACATTTCTTTGCACGGCATGCTTCATCCGCGAAGTACAACCACGGTCGGTGCCGCAATCGTCCCCGCAGGATTTTTGGGCATGCCGTACATTGCGGGATTACTTTTCTTTTTTTCGCCGTATCTTGCCGTGAGTACGGGGCCGATTTTTTGTATCCTCGGTCTTTGTGCGCTGTACGGCATTATTCGTCGTTTGGGTGGATCGCAGGAATTTGCGCTGCTGAGTGTTGTTGCGCTCGCGGTACATCCGGCGTGGTGGTATTACAGTATCCGTTCGCTTATGCCGAACGTGCCTTTTGTTGCGCTGTTGTTGATTGCGGTGTGGATGGTGCTTGTGGCGATTAAGAAAGAGAACTCGCGTACACGATATTTTTTTCTTTTTTGTGCAGGAGGCATGTTTGCGTCTGCACTTGCAATTCGTCCTTCTGAGTGGGTGTGGATTATAGGAGGGGTGTTGGGGGTGGGGTGTTGGGGGTGCCACGTCGTTCGCGAACGACGTGGCGTGGGGTTCGCTTCTCGTCATGTCGGACTTGATCCGGCCTGCCTGTCCGGTAGGCAGGCATCCATCGCTAAAAAACTGTCTTTTTGTGATGCCATCGCTCTCTTTTTAGGATGCGGAATCATGATTGGCATCACGCTATTTTTGCATGCATCAATCTACGGATCGCCATTTATTACGGGATACACGGTGAGTCAGCCGGTATGGGAAGTAGGCGGAACCATTGCGCAAGGTGCAATTATTCCGTGGTATGAAAAAGTATTCGCCATTCTTTTTCCGTTTGGATTTCATGAACGTGCAACGCTGAAAAACGTGTGGAGATATGTTTTTGCGTTGTATCCGTGGATGACGGTGGTGGGGGTAGGGGGTGTGGGGTGTTTGGTGTGGGGGGTTGTGAAGAAATGGATTGGAGCTTACAGACAGCAGACAGCAGACGACAGACATTCTCAATTCACAGTTCTTTTCTGCCTTCTGCCTTCTGCCGTCTCTTTTCTTTTGCTCACCGTGTCGCTCCTCTACCTCCTCATTCTCTACGGCAGTTGGACATTTTTTGATAATCCCGATCCATCTATTATTTCTTTAGGAAATTCTCATACGCGGTATTGGTTGCCGGTGTTTGTAGCACTTGCTCCTGCAACGGCATATGCATTGCTCCATGTGAAAAACTTTTCACATTCGTTCGTGCAAAGGATATGGATGAAAAAGATCATCGTCGCTCTCCCGCTTGTTTGTATCGTAGGAATGACTTTGTTTTCAGCTCATCTCGTCTTTACAGGTGATGACGGCGTGCTCCGTACGCGCGAAGCTCTTGCAACGTTTGCAGAAAAGCAAGCGAACATTCTTGCATCTACGCCCAAAGATGCAATCATTATTGTCGATCGTGCAGATAAATATCTCTGGCCCGATCGTGCAGTCATCGTGCCGTTGAGAGATGAAAAAACATATCGCGCAATTCCCGAACTTCTTGCTACATCGCCGCTTTATTATTTCGGCATCACGTTTCCTCAATCAGATCTCGCGTATCTCCACGACGTCGTCTTTGCGCAGGAAAACATCATTTTCACTCCCGTCATAACCCTCAACGAAGAAACGTTGTATGCAATTACCCGAGAATAAAAGAGAAGATCGTCATCTTATTATTCCCTGGCTCCTTCCCATAGCGCTTCCCGTCTTATTATTTTCTATCCTCACGTGGATCTATCTCGCACCATCGGGCGAAAAAACTATTTCTTGGAAAGCAGGGGAGAACTCAGTGCTCATCGGTCGACCTCTTCCTGATAATCGTACGGCATCTTGTGCTGATGATCGCGGCACATGCATAACGGCGATCGACGAACCGTTGTACATGTCGATAGTCCCTCCTGCGGGCCTGTGGCAAGAGATGCACGTGAGCGTCGCTTACGACCTGCACGATCAAGAAAAATTCGAACTCGGCTTAATGCAAAATTTCACACAACAAACCTTTACTCTTTCACCGCTTACTTCTCAACAGGAAAGCGATCAATGGACATCCGGCACAGCATCATTCTCTTTAGATAACGTGCAAAAAGAAAACGGAGCTTATAAACTCATTTTATCGCTTCCAGGAGTCGAAGATATATCCGAAAAGCCCATCATTCATGCGGTTGACATAACATTTATACGCACAACGTCTGTTATGGGTGAGGTAAAATGGTTTGTGAAAGGATTATGGGAGAGGAGATTGTAGGGAGGGTGTTGGGGCTAGGGGGTGGGATGTTATGAAAAAGAAAAAAATTATTACGTAATAAACACCTATGGACAGCTTTGCATTAGAGAAATATAGAGGACTTAAAGAAAAAGAATTTGATCCGCTGGAGGGCAGAAATTTTTACCAAGTTTTAGGAGTTCAAGAGGATGCATCTTATGAAGAAATCCAAAGAGCTTTTCGTAAGCTCATTAGAAAGTTCCATCAAGATAGAGATAAAACTGAACACGGAGAGCGAGCGACACTTGCCATTCTTGCTGCGTGGGAGATACTCTCTAAACCTGAAAAGAGGAAGCGATATGACGCTTTAGCAGAGAGTGAAAAAAAAGAGGCAGAGTTTTTAGAAAAACGAATTTTGGAATGGATTGAGAAAGAGTTTACATTTCCCTCCTATTTTTCTTTTAAGTTTTTGGATGTTCTTTCGGGTAATTTTGATGTTAGTTCTTGGCATGCGCTGTGTAGAGAAAAGCGTTTCGAGTTGAGTGAAAAATTAAAAAAAGCCACGCCTGATCAGGCACGTAAATATCAATCTTTATTTGAAGAAAAATTATGTTCTTTACAAGAGTATTGTTTGGAATTTTGGGTTCGTGACGGACTAGAAGGAAAGTTTGCTGGAGAATTTGATATTGGTGCAACGAATTCTCTAGAAGAGATGAATAAAAAAATAGCAGATGCACGTGCTAAATTTGAGAGAAATATCGCATTCGTACCCACGTATTCTGATGTTAAAAAATTACGTGATGCATATGAAAAGGGAATAGGTAGATGTATCAAGGAAGGTGCTGAGGCATGGTTTACTAAATTCGAGGATCATTTGTCATATGTATTGTTTTATAACGCTCTAAGCAACAGTCGTTCCGGCGAGGATATTATTCGGGAACATAAGGATGAGTTTGAGCAACGGAAAAGCATAATTCCTGAGGAATATAAAGACCTTCTTTCTCGCATAACGTTTGAAGAAATCGTGAAGAAGAGCTCAACAAAAGAAGTAAAGATGCGTCAATATCAAGCCTGGAGCAGGCCAACTTTTGTACATTTTAATCTCTTTATAAAAACTGCTTTTTCGTCGAGTACACCAGAAACTATTTTTCATCTCCTTCGAGAAGATTTTAATAAATATAAAGAAAAGTTTTTTAGGGCGGCGGAATATTCAGAGCAAGATCCTCTTGATGTCGAGAAAAAGCTTGTTCATTTCTTCACCGCATCAATAAGATCATTTCTTAATGATTGGGTCGCAAGGAGAGAGGTGATTCAGAGCGATATTTTTAATATCTTCTTCAATCCCAGAGAATTTCAACAAACGATTGATAATGAACGTCGTATCTTTCTTGATATAAGTAAAATGGTTCTTCCTGAGTATGGAGAGGGGATAAAAAAGCAAGGTGAGTTAATGATCCGTGAGCACATCCCCAAATATATGCACATGTTTTTTGTACAGCTGGAAAATAAGTTTCGTGGACAAAAGATACCCATTGATAAACTTCAGAATTTTGAACGCCGCATGGAGGCTTACCCTGATTTAATTGAAGAATTTAAGAAACAGAAAACAGCATCAGGATATTAAATCTGTGAAAAACATCCATCGTCATTTCATCACTTGGTTCATCGCATTTTTCGTATTCGCGTTTTTTGAATGGCGACATTCGGGATTTGTTTCGTATGTGTTTCCGTTTCCGGTGTTGGTTCTTATTCCGGGATGTTTGCTTTTGATCGAGTACGTATTTTTGAAAAAGTATGAGTGATTCTCAAGAGCAAGAAAAAGATGGCAGACGACGGACGGTAGATAGGGAAGATGATCATCGAGAGCGTTCTCTCGATGAGCAACTACATAACATGCTTGCGGAGCATGGCATCGACACTGAGATCATTGCCGTTCCTGAGAATGAATCTTTTCTTCCATTATTCCCGCAACGACAAACGCAAAACAAACTGCGGATTTTGGAACCGCAGAAGTGATGGTTCTCGATGTGCCTTCGTCAAAAATTGATGCGCTTACTGGTCGTACGGACGGAAAAGTAGTCATCAAGGGATCAATTCCTCCTGAATATATTACCGCCGTTTTGCCACGTACTAAAGATTCCAACCCTTATCATAGTGATGGGGAGAGGGATATTTTACAGGCTTGTATGGTTATCGACGCACGTATAAAGCATAAGACGCTTGATGCCGAAGCGAGAAGTGCAGTATTGCAAGAAATTCGTCAGCGAGAAGAAGCACAAGATATCGCTCAGCACTCGCATGATGTGGCGATGATTAAAGAACGACGTGCCAAAAAGATTGGTGAAGAGTTTCGTGATGTTCGTGTGAGTAAAGAAGAAGTCGCTTACGTTCAGTCGCAAGAAAATACCGATGTGTACACCGCGACACGACGTGTAATGTACGATAAACTTGTTGCGCGTTTTGAAGCAGCAGGAGGGAGACGAAATAGTCTAGAGGAATATTACACGTATGACTCTCGTTTCGATCTCGACACAGGAGAGACGATCAAGACGTATTACACGCGTAATCAAGTCACTGACGATATGCTGAAAAAGCTTCGGAACATTGTAAGGCGTGAAGAAGACTACGCAGAATTGCATCGTAGGCGCGATGAACTTAGTAAACTACCGTAAGCTCTATGAACATCTACAATAAACTGGTGCGCGACAACATGCCTGATCGCATTATCGCAAAGGGCGAAGAGTGTCTCTTTCACATTGCGACCGAAGATGAATATCGCGAAAAGTTGCGGGAGAAGTTTTTGGAAGAATGGGATGAGTATAGAAAAAGCGGATCGTCTGATGAATTGGCGGATATTCTTGAAGTTGTTGAGGCACTCGGCCTTCTTGCGGGTGATACATTTGAAAATCTTTTAGAAAAGAAGCAACATAAGAAAGCCGAACGGGGAGGTTTTGAAAAGAGGATTATTCTTGAGCAGTCGTAAAATATGCAATGCTTATTCTGTAAAATCATCGCCAAAGAAATTCCTTCTGAAATCATTTTTGAAAACGATCACGTCATTGCATTTCTTGATATCGGTCCGGTGAGCGAAGGACACGCGCTTGTTGTTCCTAAAGTACATGCAGAAAATTTGTCCGCAGGAAGTGACGAAAGCGCACGAGAACTGATAAGTGCAGTGTACGTACTCGCACCAAAAATCATGCAAGCCGTTTGCGCTGATGGCTATAATCTCGGTATGAATCATGGCGAATCTGCCGGACAAGAAGTAATGCATACCCACGTCCACATCATGCCTCGCAAAAACGGCGAAACCAGATCGTTTACAAAAACACATCCTTCCAAAGAAGAGCTCGCGATAATTGTAGAAAAGATTCGTTCTTTGTCGATGTAAGATGAGTAAGATCCCGACGATAGGAGGGACCTATCGGACGAATAAGGAAGCTTTCTGCCAAACTCCTCACTTCTATGCTTCTCAAAGAACGCTTTAAAGTAATCCCTGCGGTTTATCTCATGCTTATGCGCGAAGATAAAATCTTGTTGATGCGTCGAGCAAATACGGGATATCGCGATGGGTGGTATTGCGTTCCCGCTGGTCATCATGATGGCGGGCAGTCGCTTACTGAAGCTATGGCACGTGAGGCACGGGAAGAAATTGGCATAATCATCAACCCCCAAGATCTTACCTTTGTGCATGTCCAGCATCGCCTGCATTGCAACGATGGAGAACGAATCGACTTTTTCTACTCTTGTGCGAGCTGGACGGGAGAGATCGTGAATAAAGAGCCAGGAAAATGTGATGAAATTGCGTGGTATTCCTGGGATGCTTTGCCCGAAAATACCATTCCCAATGTGAGAGGCGCTTTAGCCTCTATTCGTGCCGGGATTTTTTATCGGGAATTAGCTGACTAGAGCGAGCTTCCTGCTGTTGTCCCTTTTTAGGGCGTATGTTACCCTCAAAGAAACTATGAAGATTTTGGTAACCGGAGGCTGCGGGTTTATTGGATCGCACTTTATTCGTACAATCATCGCCGAGCGTCCCGATTGGGAAGTGGTAAATCTTGACGCACTTACCTACGCGGGGAATTTAGTAAATACCGTAGATTTTCAGTTAAATACGCGCTATAAATTCGTGTATGGAAGCATTACCGATAAGCAGCTCGTGGAACATTTAATTTCGGGGGTTGATGCCGTTGCTCACTTTGCGGCAGAGACGCATGTTGACCGTTCTATTGTTGACGTTGAGCCTTTTATTCTCACCAACATCTTGGGAACACAGCGCCTGATTGATGCCTGTTTGCGTTTTGGAAAACGCCTGCACCATGTCTCTACCGATGAGGTGTTCGGATCACTTTCGCCCAATGATCCAAAGTTTTCAGAAATAACGCCGTACAATCCTCGCAATCCGTACAGTGCAACCAAAGCCGCATCCGATCATTTGGTGCGTGCAGCGATTGAAACGCATGGCTTGCAGGCAACCATTTCTAACTGCACAAATAATTACGGCGCATTCTTGTATCCAGAAAAAGCTTTGTCTATTTGGATCACTAATTTGTTAGCGGGTGATGGTATTCCTGTTCATGGAGATGGTCATCAGGTTCGTGATTGGATTTTTGCAGGAGATCACGCACGAGGAATCCTTGCCATTCTTGAACGTGGACGCATAGGAGAAACATACATGATGGGAGGGGACGCAGAGATGACTATTCTCGATACTGCAAAGGCACTTCTTTCGGTCATGGGACTCCAAGAATCATTGCTCGAATTCCTTCCCGATCGCCCTGGGCAAGATAAGCGATATGCCATTGCTTTTAACAAAATAGAGCAAGAATTGGGATGGAAGCCATCTACCACGTTTGAAGAAGGATTGCGCGACATGGTAACGTGGTATCGAAAAAATGAATGGTGGTGGAAGCCTATTAAGGCAAGCGCGCACTATAAGGAATGGTATCAAGAACATTTCGGTCAAACAAAAAGAATCTAAGTATGCAAAGCGTCGACACTTCAATCCAGGGGCTAAAGATTATTGAGCCCGATGTTTTTCTCGATGACCGCGGATTCTTTTTTGAATCGTATAATGCGGAAAAATTTGCTGAGTTAGGCATTCACACCGTTTTTGTGCAAGACAATCATTCCTTTTCTAAAAAAGGGGTGTTGCGCGGTTTGCATTTTCAATTACCACCCCATGCAATGGCGAAGTTAGTGCGTTGTACCCAAGGACGCTTGTGGGATGTTTCCGTTGATTTGCGTAAAAATTCTCCTACGTATAAGCAGTGGTTTGGTATTGAATTATCCGCCGAAAATAAAAAGATGCTCTATATTCCGGAGGGATGCGCCCACGGATTTTACGCACTAGAAGATTGCGAGATGCTCTATAAAGCTTCGTCTGTTTTTAATAAAGAACTCGATCGTGCAATTGCATGGAACGATCCCACGTTTGCCATTGCATGGCCTCTAGTTCCTGCACTTTCGGCAAAAGATGAAGCCGCACCCCGTTTTGAGGGGCTTGATCTTCCGTGGTAGCGCTATGAAGATTGCGGTGTTGGGAGCAAAGGGAATGCTCGGAAAGGATGTGGTGCGAGCAGGGGAGTATCGTGGTCATGTCATGCTTGCTTTTGATTCTCGTATGCTTGATGTTACGAATGAGGACGCTGTGCGCAAAGCGATGCACGAACAGCATCCCGACGCAATCATCAACTGCACTGCGGATAATCATCTCGATCTTATAGAAACCGACGATGCGCGCTTTGCTTCGGCGATGCGTGTGAATGGGGATGCTCCCGGTTTTCTTGCGCGTGTTGCTCGTGAACTTTCTCTTCCCTTTGTGCATGTGAGCACCGATTATGTATTCGCGGGAGATAATTTAGAGGGATATACCGAAGATGCCGTGCCAAACCCTCTTTCGCGCTATGGAAAAACAAAGCTCAGAGGAGAGCAAGCGGTCGCAGAAGAAGGTGGAGAGTGGTATGTTGTGCGCACATCAAAAACATTTGGCGAAAAGGCGCTGAGCGAAAACGCAAAAGAGGATGTTGTTGCGCTTATGCTGCGACTTGCAAAAATAAAGCCAGAGCTTCAGGTTGTTGATGAAGAAGAGGGATGTCCTACGTTTACCGAAGATGTTGCCGAGGAAATTATTTCACTGCTTGAACAGAAGAGAGCACCAGGTATTTATCACGTCGTGAATAGCGGTTCGGGTGTCACCGTCTACGGATTTGTGCAAGAAGTTTTTGTAGAGGCGCATATTTCTACGCCGCTGATTCCTGTTGCGCGGAGCGTATTTCCTCGCCCCACGCCTTGCCCCGCACATGCGGTTCTTCTCAATACCAAGCTTCCTCCTCTTCGTACGCGACATGAGGCGTTGAAAGCGTTTTTATCGCGCACGCACGTATGAAGCCAAAACTCTCCATCATCATCGTAAGTTTGAACGTGCGCGAACTTTTGCATGCAAATCTCACGCGGCTTTTTTCTCTTGCGCATGAAGTTTCCTATGAGATTTTTGTGGTAGATAACGGCTCACATGATGGAACCATGGCAATGCTCAAAAAAGAATTTCCTGAAGTATGTTGTATTGCTAATAATCGCAACACCGGATTTGGATACGCGTGCAATCAGGGTATGAAGATATCAAGCGGAGATATAATTCTTTTGCTTAATCCCGACATGCTCGTACACCCAGGCGCGCTTGCGCACACCGTGCATACGCTTGAGTTGCGAAAAGACATTGGTGTCATGGGTATTCATTTGCTTAAGCAAGACGGATCAACCATGCCTTCCGTGCGCAGAGATCCTCACTTCATCGATCAGTTTGCAACTATCACTAAGCTTGCAAAATTTTTCCCTCACCTTATCGCTCGATACCTTGCACTCGATATTGATTACACTAAATCCCAGATAGTTGAGCAGGTACGTGGATCATTTTTTGCCTTTCGACGTGAGGTGTATGAGAAGGTAGGATTGTTTGATAGCGATCGTTTTTTTGTATGGTTTGAAGAGGTGGATTATTGCTTGCGTGCAAAGCAAGCGGGCTATGGTATTTGGTACAGCGCCGAAGCTACGGCGCAAGATTATGTAGGAAGAACCTTTTCTCAGCAATCGGTTTTTATAAGGCAACTCCGTTTTTCAAGGAGTATGGTACGCTTTTTTGCAAAATGGCATCCCTTGTGGCAAGCCTGCGTCCTTGCGCTTTTTGTGCCCTGGGCACTGTTTACGGGAGCATGTATGGATGGATATATTTTCTTATGCCGAAAAAAGTAGTCATCCAAATTCTTACTTACCGCACTGCGGATATTGAAGAAAAACTCCACAGGTTTTTTGAGAGTTTTTCTCATGTGCAAATTCCCGAAGGAGGAGTGGCTATTGTTATCAGCGATCATCCTTCGGCGTTGGGAAATTTGCATGCGTTTTTAGATGAAAAAATCGCGGTATTGAGAGAGAAAGGATTTACCGAAATCATTTTTTATAAGAGCGAAAAGAATCGAGGATATTCGGGAGGGCATACATATGCGTATGAACATTTTTCTGCATCATTCGACCCAGAATATCTCTACCTGCTGAATGAAGATACGTCACTCACGCCAGACTTTTTAACAAATATCATTGCATACGCAGACGCTCATCCAAAAACCGCACTCGTGCAGTCGCGCATTATGCTTGGGCAAGAGCCCGAAAAGATGAACACCATCGGAAATGCTATGCATTTTTTGGGGTTTGGGTATGCCATTGGTCATCGCAAGGTGTATGAGGCTGGGGCAAGCGATGAGGTACTGCGAGGCGGTGTACCGCGTTTTTACCCTTCTGGTGCGGGACTACTGGTTCGTGCAAAGGTGCTGGGGGACATAGGGGGCCTATTCGATCCTGGCTACTTTATGTATCACGAAGACCTTGATCTCGCGTGGCGTGCGCGGTTGCGCGGATACGACATTGCGTGTGACAACAGCTCGGTTGTCTATCACTACTACGAATTTTCTCGCAGTATCACGAAGTTCTATTGGATGGAGCGTAATCGTATTATCACGCACCTCACGCATTTGAAAGTGGGAACGTTGCTTCTCATCTTGCCCGTATTTCTTGTGATGGAAATCGGCACGCTTCTTTTTGCATGTCGTTCAGGATGGTGGAGGGAAAAGCTGCGTGCATGGAAATACTTTTTTATCTCCCAGCATTGGCATGAAATTGTGGAGCGGAGGAAGACGGTACAGCGCATGAGAACCGTTTCTGACCAGGAAATCTTAAAAGATGTCACGGGCATCATCGCCGCACAAGAGGTAGAAAATCCTCTACTCACTCATGTAATAAATCCGGTTCTTGCAGGATATTTTTATCTTCTTAAAAAGATTGTGCAATGGTAATTACGGCGTGATTGCAAGCGAGGAAAGATTTTGTGCCGTTTCAAGATAAGCAATGCTTCCGTCTTCAGAAAACCATACCGTTGTTGGTTCATCAAACGAAAGGAGAGATGTTTGCATGCGTCCATCGGTATAGGCAAGCAAATCAATACCCGTAAGACCCATGATGGACGCAAGAACAATGCTTTCGCCGCTATGCGCAAATGTCAGCGCAGTAATTGCATCGCTTTGACGGGTGATGAGTTCTTGCATGCGAGTAGCAGGATGAAAAAGATGTACCTCAAGGCCATCGCTCCAGGCAAAGAGCTGCTCGTGCGCATCCCATGCAAAAGCAACCGCATCTTTTCCCAGCGATTGCGCAGCTTGCGACGAACTGAGTGCAATAAAAAAGAGTTCGCCTTTACTATTTTTTACAAAAAGATTTTCGCGATCGGCTGCAAGGGGAGTGTAGGTATCCTTTTGAAGGAGGGTGATGAACGTGGATCCGGTAAGGGATGTTTTATACACCTCAATGCCTGCGGATGAAGGTGTAAAGAGAATAGTATCGGGAAGTTCGGTGATTTTTGCGGCGTGCGCCGTTTGTGCGCGTTCCCAATCCGTTCCGCCCTGTGCTAAAAGAACGGGAAGTTCATCAAGAAAAAGAGGTGCGGTGATATACGTTGTTGCGCCGCTTTGTACATTCGCCGTACGTTCCCACGTATGGTAGCCCTCTTTCTCTATGTGAACAGTGCGCGTTCCCAGAGAAAGACGTTGTAAAACAGCTGGTGTGGTGTCGTTAAGCATTTCATTGTTGATGACGATATCCGCTCCTTTTGGCGTACTTGCAATGGCGAGCGTACCCGTTTGTGAAACCGTGTTATTTCCTCGATTGAATCGGTATCCCGCCGTATACAGCACCACAAGAGGTGCGGAAACAAAGAAGATACCTACAAAAAGAAAGAACAGAGCTTTGCGAATGGCGTAGGGAAGCATAGGAGGGAAGGGTTTGAAGTTTGTAGTCGGTAGTTTGAAGTGAGTGGAGGGTGTTTTTGTTTGTGAGGACGGCAGACTACAGACGGCAGATGGGGAAAGTGATCAGAATCAGGTATTTCTTATCTGTCGTTTGCTGTCTGTAGTCTGTTATCCCGAAGGAACTACCTTTCACTTCAAGCTTCTAACTAATAACTTCCTAACTTTTCCTTCCCATGATACACTCTTCCTATATGTCTACAAACCCCCACACACCGTGGCGGACACTGTGGATGCCGGTAAAAATCTTTCTTTGTGTAGGCGCCGCAGGTGCATTGTTTTTTGGGGGATACGTCTATGGAAAGGGACCTGAGCTTTTTTATGATACTCAGGCAGAAGAAATTTTTGGCACCACGGTAACCGTTCCCGCAGATATTGCACAAGATGTTGACTTCACGTTATTTTGGCAAGTTTGGGCATTAGTACGAGAAAAATATGTCGATCAGCCTGTTTCCGACGAAGATTTATTTGAAGGCGCATTACAGGGCTTACTTTACGGATTAAAGGATCCGTACTCAACGTACTTCACGCCCGAGATGGCGGAAGATTTTTCCGAAGAACTTTCGGGAACATTCTTTGGCATTGGTGCAGAGCTTGGGCTAAATGATGAAGGAAGTTTGGTTGTTGTTGCACCCATTGCGGATACTCCCGCAGAAAATGCGGGCGTTCGTGCAGGTGATGTTATTTTGTCGATTGACGGCGTGGATACGGCAGGCATGACCGTTTCTGAAGCGGTAGGAAAAATTCGGGGAGAAAAAGGAACCAATGTTACCTTGGTGCTTTTTGGAACAGAAGATGCAGATTCGCGCACAGTTACCATCACACGTGACGAAATTAAAAACCACAGTGTAAAAACAACCATTCGCCCTGATGGCATTGGTGTTGTTTCGGTAAGTGTTTTTGGTGACGATACAATTGCAGGTTTTGCAGAAGCGGCAGACACGCTGCAAAACGCGCACGTCAAAGGTATTATCGTGGATCTCCGGAACAATCCTGGAGGATATCTTGATGCGGCAATTGCGCTTTCGGGATACTGGACGGGAAATCAAACCGTTGTGCAAGAAGAAATTCGGGGAGATCGTACGGCTTTTCCGGGTGATGGTGATGCACGTTTTGCAAATACGCCAACGGTGGTACTCGTCAACGGTGGAAGCGCTTCTGCGTCTGAAATCTTTTCAGGGGCACTCCAAGATTACGGTCTCGCCACACTTATTGGCGAACAAACCTTTGGAAAAGGCAGTGTGCAAGAATATCAAGATTTACCCGATGGCAGTGCGGTAAAAATTACGGTTGCACGTTGGCTCACGCCGCAAGGTCGTTCTATTGATAAGGCAGGTATTACGCCCGATCAGGTAGTAACTCGTACTCTTGACGATTATCATGCAAACCTCGATCCCCAACTCGATGCGGCGATCAGTTTCTTCACGACGAAGTGAAGGAGAGTCTGAGCGTCATAAAAACGAGGTCTCCGCGGGAGGTCTTGTTTTTCGCAGAACAAAAGAAGGTTTGCAATTTGCAATGGTTATCGACTCGTACGGCAAGTGGGCGTTTCCCAAGGGCCATGTTCGCCCCGGTGAACGTTATCGGCAAACAGCCATTCGTGAAATTAAAGAAGAGATGGCGCTGGGAAATTTAAAATATATTGCCAAACTCGATAACATCGACATTTGGTTTCGCGATCGTTTTGTGCATAAAGGATTGCTTATCCACAAGTACATTTATTACTTTTTGTTCGAAGCGCCACCTGAAGCCACCATTCGACCACCAAAACCCCAAGAACAAGGCGAAACCATCAGAGGCGTAGCATGGGTTCCTGCCGATGAACTGCTTACGCGTTCAAGCTATCGCGATATGGTTGGTATAATAAAGAAAGCTTTACGCTTATGTGGATTACCCTTACCGAAGATGTCAGCTCCATCGGTCCGGCGGGCGCGACCGTGGAAGTTCCGGAAGGTTACGCGGTAAATTTTTTATTTCCGCAGCATTTGGCATTTGAACATGCAGGTGGTGCACCCAAGGAAGAAGAGGCTCCTCAAAAAACAAGTAAAGAAGAACGAGAAGATGAACAGCTTGCAGGAGAACTCGACGGCCTTGAAGTTATCGTTGCCGGCAAGATGAAAAATGGAAAATTTGCCAAACCCATTTCCTACAAAGATGTTCGCGCCGCACTTAAAGAAATGGGTCACACCGTAGGTTTTGACGTTATAAAAATGGTTCCCATCACCGAACCTAGCACGCACGAGGTTGTTATTGAATTCTCCACCGGTTTTGAAGCAACGATTACCGTTATCGCTGAAGCATTGCAGGGATAATTTGTTCTTTTCTTGATATTTTGGTATTTTTTTGTTGTCTCTAACAAGTGGGAGCGATCATGGCGACTTCAAATGGCTCGGCGAATGGGAAAGAAACGGCGAAGGAAGAAGAGGTTCCCACGCCGGAAGGAGGGGAAATGGTAGTCGTCGCCAAGAACCCCTATAGGGGAACGATAGATGACGAAGATCCGGGATGGTGGCAGCGCCTGCGGTATGAGCAGCGCATTGGTCTCTATATACCTGCTGTTCCGGAGCTTGGATAGCGAGTTTCCGTTCTCCGGGGCCGTCCACCGTGGGCGGCCTCTTGTTTTTTTGGGAGAAGGGTTAAGCGGTTAAGATGATTAAATTGCTTTTTATTGAATATTTTGGTATTTTTTTATCGCCTCTAACAAGTGGGAGTGTTTCATGGATATAGTCATGCCCTGGGAAATGCCAAAGAAGTGGTCGACGGAGGATTATACGCCCTGTAGAGACTCAAGGGGCAATATTCAATACTACTGGTATCATGGGGATGCAGCCGGGTAGTTCTTTCTTGATCTTCGTTTTCGTTCAGGACCGTCCACCGTGGGCGGCCTATTGTTTTTGAAGGGAGGTTAAGTTGGTCAAAATGGTTAAATAGTTTCTGTGAGCATCGAGAACAGAACACTTTAACCATTTTAACCACATGAACCAAAAAGAGACCCTTGCGGATCTCTTTTTTCTTAGGTTACGGAAACGTAGGTGCGGAGCTTGAGGGCGCCAACGAAGTTGGGAGACTTGCGCTTTTTAAAGCTGATAACACCATCTTTAAGTGCAAAGAGCGTGTAATCGGTTCCTACACCAACGTTTTTGCCGGGGTGGATTTTGGTGCCACGCTGACGAACAATAATTTGGCCGGTGGTGACCGTGGTGCCGTCTGAGCGCTTTACGCCGAGACGCTTGGCCTGCGAATCGCGGCCGTTGCGTGTAGAACCCTGGGCTAGTTTATGTGCCATATGAAGAGAAAGAATTTGGCCAGCTTTACGCTGGAAACGTGGAAAAGAATACCAGAAAAGGATTGTAGAGGTCAAGGGAAGGGGGTAGAATGGTGGGGAAGGAATGAGTTGGGCTAGTAGGCTAGTGGGGCTAGGTAATAAACGAAGTAGTCTTATAATAGAGCCAGCCTAGCACAACTAGCCCTCTAGCCTACTTAATCGATCTCCTCTTATGAAAGAACAGGTGCTTGAGGTATTAAAAAACGTAGAAGTGGCCTTAAAACTGCATGCGGGAGGCATTGAACTGGTGTCTTGTGTGCCTGAAACAGGGGAGGTAGTCGTGCGCCTGCTAGGCACCTGCGCAGGGTGTGGATTATCCGGAATAACGCTTAAAGAAGGGGTTGAGGCGGCACTTGTGCGCGCAATACCCGAAGTGCGGAGCGTTCGTGCGGTACAATAGAGCAGCATTGTGGCCCAAATCAAACAACAATCCGTCCTTGAAGAAGAGCTCCTTCCCGGCGTGGTGAAGGTGTCCACGCTTGTGTTTGGGGTATGTTGGGTATTGGGTGTAGCGCTTTTGTGTTGGCGTATTCTTCCATTGGTGTATGGACGTGACAGCGTTCCGTTGCATTACAATATCTATGTAGGTATTGATGCGTTTGGACCGTGGTGGAAGCTACTCGAAGTTCCTATTGTTTCTTTTGCCATTGCGCTCGTCAACGCAGTTGTAGCTGCAACCGTGTTAAAAAAGCGTACGATGCTTGCACTTGCAATGTGGAGTGTAACGTTGTTTGTGGGTATTTTGGCGCTCATGGCGCTCGTAAGAATTGTGCTTATTAACATTGCGTATGGTTGATGCTTTCATTTTTTCAAAACTGCTCATCCTTGCAACGCTCGGTTTTATTCTTGCAATTGCCTGGACGCCTCTTTTAACGCACTTGCTGTATAAATACCGCATGGGCAAAAGCATTCGCAGTGCAGTTACTGCGCCTATGTTTGCCGAGCTCCATAAAAAGAAAGCGGGTGTGCCAACGATGGGAGGGTTGCTTATGTGGATAACTACCGCAGTGATTGCACTTTTATTTGCGGGAGTTGCCTGGATAGCGCCACAGAGTTTATTAGCAGAGCTAAACTTTTTTTCGCGTTCTCAAACATGGTTACCGTTAGCGGCACTCGTTATCGCTGGATTTGTGGGTGTAGCTGATGACATTTTCAATGTACTAAAAATTGGACCTCACGGAGGAGGTATTCGTATTTCGCATCGTCTCGTTATTTATACGGTGCTTGCACTCGTTGGTGCGTGGTGGTTTTATACAAAGTTAGGTTGGGATACGCTGCATATTCCGCTGTATGGAGATGTAGTAATGGGATGGTTGTATGTTCCTTTTTTTGTGGCGGTAATTGTTGCAACAGCATTCTCTGTTAATCAAACGGATGGACTTGATGGACTTGCGGGCGGAACGCTTGCAACGGCTTTTGCTGCGTATGCCATTATTGCGCTTATGCAAGGGCGATTTGATTTGGCGGCGTTTTGTGCGGTGATTGTAGGGACGATTTTGGCATTTTTGTGGTTTAACATCTATCCTGCACGTTTTATTATGGGAGATACCGGTGCAATGAGTTTGGGGGTTACCTTGGGTGTTGTGGCGATGCTTACGAACTCTGCATTCTTGTTACCCATTATTGGTGTGGTATTTGTTGCAGAAGCGCTCACGACGTTTATTCAGTTAGGTTCAAAAAAGCTTTTTAAGCGCAAAGTATTTCTTATTGCCCCTATTCATCATCACTTTGAAGCAAAGGGTTGGCCTGAGCCAAAAGTAGTGATGCGTTTTTGGGTGCTCGGATGGATGGGTGCGGGAGTGGGCCTTGCACTCGCCTTTATTGATTACGGTTTTTTGACACGATAGTTGCGTATGCAAAAACTTGGAGGAATACCTTTTGCAGGAGATAAGATATTTGCCTTATTGTTTGCGGGAGTATTGGTGTTTGGGCTATTGATGCTTGCGTCAGCTTCTTGGCCAAAGAGCTTTGATGATTTTCACGGAAATGGGTACTACTTTCTTATTCACCAATTTCTTTTCGGGGTTCTTCCAGGAATGGTAGGTCTTTTGGTTGCATATCTCATCCCTCATCAATCGTACAGAAAATTTGCACTGCCCATGCTCGCGATATCCATTTTTTTGTTAGTCATCGTGTTTGTTCCGGGATTAGGATTAGAAATTAAAGGATCGCATAGCTGGGTTTCGTTAGGGCTTTTTTCTTTTCAGCCTTCTGAACTCGTAAAGTTTACGTTTCTCATTTACCTTGCGGCGTGGCTTGAAGGAACCATGGGAAAAAATGTGCGCGATGCAGCGAAAGGACTGCTGCCTTTTTTGGTGGTACTAGGAGTGATAATGTTGCTTCTTCTTTTGCAGCCTGATACCGGGAGCATGGGTATTATCGTGATCATGGCGCTTGCGGTGTATTTTGTTGCTGGCGCTCCATTAAAGTATTTTGCGTTTTTTGGCGTAGCGGGTGCGATATTGCTTTCTTTATTGTTTGTTTTTTCTCCCTACCGTGCCGAGCGTTTAACGGTTTTTCTCCATCCAGAACTGGATAAGCTGGGTGCTGGTTATCAAATTAACCAAGCACTTCTTGCCGTGGGTTCGGGGGGGATTTTTGGAAGAGGATATGGGCATAGTTTGCAGAAGTTTCAGTATCTTCCGGAAGTTGCAGGAGATAGTATTTTTGCGGTGATGGCTGAAGAATTGGGCTTTTTGCTTACATCGGCGTTTGTTGTTTTGTATGTTGCGATGCTCTTTCGTGGTTTGGTTATTGCAGAGCGTGCGTCTGATACGTTTGGAACGTATTTGGTGGTGGGAGTTATGGCGTGGCTGGGTATTCAGGCATTTGTGAATATTGGGGCAATGGTTGCGCTTTTGCCAATTACCGGTGTTCCGCTGCCGTTTGTGAGCTATGGCGGCACCGCCCTTGCTATTGCCATGACCGCCGTGGGCGTGGTGTTGAATGTATCGAAATCGAGAAAGGAAATTAACGTATAATACATACCAAAATTCTTCCTATGCAACACAAATACATCTTCGTAGTCGGTGGCGTGATGAGTGGCGTGGGAAAGGGAACGTCAACAGCATCGCTGGGGCTTTTACTTCGCGCGCGAGGATATACGGTGACGGCAATCAAAATTGATCCGTACGTAAACGTCGACGCGGGAACGATGAACCCGGTTGAGCATGGGGAAGTTTTTGTAACGGTAGATGGGGATGAGACGGATCAAGATATTGGAAACTACGAACGATTTTTAGATATCAACATCACCAAAAAGAATTACATGACCACGGGGCGTATTTATTTATCGGTTATTGAGCGTGAACGGCGAGGTGAATATGGGGGGAAATGTGTTGAGGTGGTTCCTCGCGTTCCTGAAGAGGTGATTGCACGCATTGAGCGAGCAGCAAAAGAGGCAAAGGCAGATTTTACGTTGATTGAGGTCGGGGGAACGGTGGGAGAATATGAAAATATTCTTTTTTTGGAAGCCATTCGCATGATGCAATTGCATACGCCGAAGCAGGTGCGCAGTGTGCTTGTGAGTTATCTTCCCGTGCCTCCTTCTATTGGCGAAATGAAAACAAAGCCCACACAACATGCGGTGCGTGAAATGAATCGCGTAGGTATTGCGCCTGATTTTTTGCTGTGTCGATCGGAAACTGCGCTTGATGCGCCGCGAAGAGAAAAGTTGAGTAGGTTTTGCGGAGTAACGCCCGATCATATCATCGCCGCACCGAATGTGCGTTCTATTTATGAGGTGCCGTTGGTGTTTGAGGAACAAGGTTTTGCGGACACGGTGTTAAAATCCTTTGGAAAACGCAAAAAAGCTCCCGATCTTGTTGCGTGGAAAAAGATGGTAACCACGATTATTTCTGCAAAAAAGGAGGTGCGTATCGGCGTTATTGGAAAGTATTTTTCAACAGGAGATTTTCTGTTGTCCGACGCCTATCTTTCGGTGCTTGAGGCAATTAAGCACGCGGCGTGGGCGCAAAACGCAAAACCAGTTATCGAATGGCTCAACGCCGAAGCCTACGAAAAAGATCCCAAAGCACTCGAAGAATTATTGCAGTACGACGGTATCCTTATTCCCGGAGGATTTGGATCGCGAGGAATTGAGGGAAAGATTGCGGCGATCACCTTTGTGCGAAAGCATAAGATTCCGTATTTGGGATTGTGTTACGGTATGCAGTGTGCAGTGATTGCGTTTGCACGTACGGAGCTGGGATGGAAGGATGCGCATACAGAGGAGATAAATCCAAAAACCGCACATCCCGTTATTCATTTAATGCACGGACAAGATGAAAAGCTGAAAGGAAAAGGATTGGGAGGAACACTGCGTTTAGGTTCGTATGTGTGCAATCTCAAGAAGGGAAGCGTTGCGAGAAATGCGTATGGAAGTGATGAGATTTCAGAACGTCATCGCCATCGGTACGAGTTTAATAACGCGTATAAAACCGAGCTAGAACGTGCGGGTCTCGTGATCTCGGGCATTTCTCCCGACGGAACGTTAGTGGAAATCGTCGAGCTGAAAGATCATCCATTTTTTGTAGGAGTACAATTTCATCCAGAGTTTCAATCGCGTCCTTTGTCGCCGCATCCGTTGTTTGTGGGATTTGTGAAGGCAGCTTTGGGAAAGGTTTGAAGTTTGTAGTTGTTAGTTTGAAGTGAAAGGTAGTTCTTTTGAGATAGCAGACTACAGACAGCAGACGACGGATAAGAGAAATGATCTGCTCACCTAAATACAATACAGCCCCGATTACTTTCCCCATCTGTCGTCTGCTGTCTTTCATTCCAATAAAAAACAACATCCACTCACTTCAAACTAACAACTACAAACTTCACACTCTCACCTATGTCTTCTTCTCATCACATTCTCTTCACGGGCGGGGGAACGCTTGGGCCGGTAACGCCCTTGCTTTCGGTTGCGGCGCAGTGGCGCAGGCGCGATCCGGATGTGCGGTGTTCGTGGATCGGTACGCCAAAAGGTCCCGAACGACTGCTTGTTGAGGGTGCGAAAATTCCTTTTCTTTCGCTTTCTGCTCCTCGTATGGATCGCTATCGCAAGTGGACGTATCCCTTCATTCCTTTTCACATGATGTGGAGTGTGTGGCAAGCCGCAAAAATACTTAAAAACATGCGTCCCGACATGGTTTTTTCTGCGGGAGCGTATGTTTCTCTGCCTGTTGTTTTAGTGGCGTGGTGTATGCGTATTCCGGTATGGATTCACGAACTTGATGTGCGCCCGGGGCTTGCAAATCGCATCATGGCGCCTTTTGCAAAACGTATAAGCGTCACGTGGCCAGAAAGTACTGCAGCGTATGCGGCAAAAAAAACAAGCGTAGTGGGAACGATGGTGCGCAGCATGTTGGCGCTGGGCGATCGGGTAAGTGCGCGCGATCGCTACGTTTTGCGTGCCGATCTTCCCACCGTGCTTGTTATGGGTGGCGGAACAGGAGCATCCTCGCTCAATGAAACGATGCTTATTATTGCAGAAGATCTTTTACGCTGCGCGAATGTTATTCATTTAACCGGTCGAGGAAAAATGCTCCCTGCGTTACAGACATTTCAAGAGCAAGGAAAACCGTATATCGCACTTGAATTTTTGCATGAAGGTATGGCAGATGCGTACGCGGTTGCTGATGTGGTGGTTTCTCGTGCGGGCATGGGGACTATTTCCGAGCTTGTAGCGCTTGGTAAGCCATCCATTATCATTCCCATTCCGGGATCACAACAAGAAGAAAATGCCAAAGCACTGCAGGCGCAAGAAGCTGCTGAAGTAATCTACCAAATGACACCTCAAGTACTTCTCCAGGCTATCCTCAAAATGGTGCAATCAACTGCTTATCGTCAGGAACACGCCGAACGCATTCGTCGTATCTTCCCCGTAAACGCCGATGAACGCATTGTGCATGATGCGCTTGAAATACTTTAGTTCGGGATATCTTTCTTGGCGAAGAAGAAATATCTGCTAAGGTTATTTTCTATAGAAAAACAAAAGACATTTTCAACAAAAAAGTGGCATGTTGCTGAACGTGTGCAGGACGATCTCCTTGCACAGCTTTTAGTAAATCGCGGGATTGATCCGGAGCAGAAAGAATCATTTCTTACGCCATCGTGGGAAAGCGGAACACACAGCCCGTTTGCGTTTACGCGTATGCAAGAGGCGGTGGATACGATGATGGACGCGCTTGAAAGCGGTGCACGCATTGTTATTCATGGCGATTATGATGCAGATGGTGTAAGCGGAACAACGCTCTTGTTTGGTGCGCTCCAAGAAATTGCAGAAAAGTTGGGATGGCAGGCAAATGTTGTAACCTTTCTCCCCGATCGAGAAAAAGATGGCTACGGCGTTGCGTTGCATACCATTGAGCGTTTTGCGTCGGAAGGCGTAGAGCTTTTGGTGACGGTTGATTGTGGCATCGCAAATGGCGTTGAACTTGGGCGAGCACACGAACTCGGCATGCAAGTCATCGTGTGCGATCACCATCAAATGGGCCAGCACTTTCCCGAGCACGCCATTATTTTGCATCCTTCTGCTCCAGGAGAGACCTATCCCAACAAAACCTTGTGCGGCACGGGAGTTGCCTTCAAATTCGCCTCTGCACTGATTACCGAAGCGCAAAAACGAGGAGCAGCATTCGCACAAGGATATGAAAAATGGTTTTTGGATTTGGTGGCAATCGCAACCGTTACCGACGTCATGCCACTCATTGGAGAGAATCGCGTGCTTGAATATTACGGTTTGCGCGTGCTGCAAAAAACGCGTCGTCCAGGACTTCGCGCACTTGTAGAAATGAGTGGAACCGAGTTTGCAGATATTGATACGACGGCAATTGGTTTTCGTATTGGACCGCGGATGAATGCAGCGGGGCGTATGGCGTCTGCTTCGGCGGCGTTTGAAACATTATCCGCAAAAACGCCTGAGGAAGCTGTAGAAAAAGCAAACGTGCTCGAGCGATTGAATCGTGATCGGCAGTCAGTGTTTCAGCAAATGTATAAAGAAGCGGTTGAGCAAGTAGAGCGAGAGTATAAGGAAGATCAGTTGCTTGTAGCCTATGCGCCGCATTGGCTTCCGGGCATCGTTGGTCTTATCGCGGGGCGTTTGCAGAATGATTTTGGCAAGCCTGCGTTTGCGCTCACCAATGTGGGAGATCATGTGGTGGGTTCGGGAAGAAGTTTGGGCGGGTTACATCTTGTTGAGTTGATGAATGCGTGCGGAGATGAGCTGTACATCAAGCGCGGAGGTCATCCGCAAGCATGTGGACTTTCTTTACATAATCCCGACATGATTGCTCTTTTTCGTGCACGAGGAAATGCGTTTGCGCAAGCCTATTACGGTGCAGATGGACCGTGTGATGTATTGCATGTAGATGCGGTGCACGCACCTTCTGAAGTGTCTTGGGAACTTCATGCGCTTCTTATGCAATGCGCACCTTTTGGCGAAGGAAACCGCCCGCCCGTTTTCGCAGCTCGCGATCTTATGCTTGAAGAAACCGTCCGCATGGGTTCCACGGGTGCGCATCTTCGTTTTGTTACGCGAGAACTAAACGGTAAACAAATAACGTTTGTGGGGTTTGGCTTTGGTCACCTCGCATCCGTTCTTCGTACCGGCGATCACCTCGACATCGCCTACGAAGTTGAGGTAAATACCTGGAACGGCAAGCGTTCATTGCAGTATCGCGTAGTGGATGTACAGAAAGGAGGTACAATATAGAAGAATAACTTTATGGCATCAAAAAAATCAAAACAAATGATAACCGGAAAATCCTTTGAATACTCCCTACTCGTTCAATTCGAGGAAAAACTTAAAAATAAAACAAATGTACGGGTTATTAAAAATTCTTCTTTTCAGATTGCAAAAGAATGTTTTGACAGTGTGTCAGACTTAGAACGAAGCGGATATTCTCTTTCTGCAAGTTTTGCTGTTAATTTTTTAATGGATATTGAGCCAAGGCTTTCAAACGATATCAGTGAAGATGATATTCTTCAACTTGAAATTTTATCTGACGATAAAGGAAAATCTGGAGATGTGCGTGATGTTTTAGTCATACGTCTTTTGCAGAAATGGGAAATAGGTATATCCGCAAAAAATAATCATCACGCAGTAAAGCACTCAAGACTTTCTTCAAACATTAATTTCGGCGAAAAATGGTTTGGTATTAAAGTTTCTGAAAATTATTTTGATAAAGTAATACCGATTTTTAATAATTTAGAAAAGATCAGAAAAGAAAGTAATGCTACAAAAAAGTGGAGCGAGATTGGTGACTATCATGCAGATATTTACATTCCAATTTTAAAAGCATTTATCGAAGAACTTAGAAGTCTTCAAGAAGAAAATCCTACTAAAGTTGCATCAAATCTTGTCGCTTATCTTGTGGGAAATAGGGATTTTTATAAAGTTGTTAAGGGTAAGAATAAAGTGGAAATCCATGCATATAATATAAATGGTTCTTTGAATTTACCTTTCAAGGATGTTCAACCTAAATATAAAACTCCAAAAGTTCCATTGCCGACAGAGATTATTGATATTGATTTTAAAACTGGTAGTGATACCACGGTGATAGTAACAATGGACAATGATTGGACTCTTTCTTTTAGAATTCATAATGCAAGTTCTCGGGTTGAATCTTCTTTAAAGTTTGATATCAATCTTTTAAAGTCGCCTAAAAAACTATTTAAAAATATTCTTAATCTTAGTCAAGATTAATTTTATGAAAATAGCTTCTTTTTTTTCAGGTGCAGGAGGGCTGGATAAGGGCTTTGAAAAAGCTGGTTTTCACATTGCTTGGGCAAATGAATATGATTCGTCGATTTGGGATACGTTCAAATTAAACTTTCCTAATACAACGCTAGATACTCGAAGTATTACGGATGTTAAAAGTGAAGATGTTCCAATTATCGATGGAATAGTTGGTGGACCACCATGTCAAAGTTGGAGTGAGGCAGGTGCGGGGAGGGGAATAGATGACCAAAGAGGTAAGTTATTTTATGACTATATTCGCATCTTAAAAGATAAGCAGCCAAAATTTTTCCTTGCAGAAAATGTGTCTGGTATTTTGCACCCAAAACACGCAGATGCATTTAATGCAATTTTAAAAGAATTCGAGAATGCTGGGTATGCAATTTCATACCAACTTTTAAATGCAAATGATTTTGATGTTCCAGAGGATCGTTTGCGTGTTATTATCGTTGGCTATAGAAAAGACTTAAAAAAGAAGTTTGAATTTCCTCAGCCACAAAAATATAAGCCAGTTTTGAAAGATGCAATTTATAACTTAGGCTCAGCAGAACCTGCTTTAGAAAAAAACAAAACCCATGGCGACAGTTTGAAAATTCCAAATCATGAGTATATGACAGGAGGATTTTCGACAATATATATGTCGAGAAATCGTGTACGCTCATGGGACGAGCCTTCATTTACTATTCAGGCAGGAGGTCGCCATGCCCCATTGCATCCACAAGCCCCAAAAATGAAATTTATTTCTCAAAATGAAAGGATTTTCGTTCCAGGTAAAGAGGATTTGTATCGCCGTCTGTCCGTGAGAGAGTGTGCAAGAATACAAACATTTCCTGATGATTTTATTTTCAAATATCGTGATGTAGCTGACGGTTATAAAATGATTGGCAATGCCGTGCCGGTTAATTTTGCTTATCACATAGCAAAAAAGATATATGAAGATCTTGAAAAGAAATAAATTGGGATCATGAAAATTTTTGCGGTAATAATCGGTATGTAAAGGTGTTTTTACACCATATTATGAAAAATAAAACCGTGACAAACTGTCACAGTTTCGAACTAGTTTTGTAAAATAGTTTTATGTCCTCATTTCTCTGCAAAGTGTGCAATAAAGCGTTTTCTTTTCCTGCGGCAACGCTTGCAAAGTTTCCTGGATGGAATCCAAGCACGTGCATGAATTGTAAGAAATTTTCTTCTGCACGAGAAAAGAATTTTTCAAAAGCTGAGGTGCTAGAAAAATATATCGCTGGTCCGATGTCCGGCGTGTTTACTGATGGATCTGCAGACCCAAATCCAGGACCCGGAGGTTGGGGAGCGGTGTATGTGGTTGATAACGAAATTATTGCAGAAGAATGCGGACACGAACCGCACACCACAAATAATCGAATGGAACTTACGGGGCTTCTTGCGGCATGTCGATTGGTTCCGCGTGGCGTTACAACAGTCGTGTATACCGACAGTGAATTATGTGTAAATACGTTCAATACCTGGATTCATAAATGGAAATTGCTGGGCTGGAGACGAGCAAAAGGATCAAAAGGAGAGATTAAAAACTTAGAACTTGTGCAAGAGTTACATGCACTGCTTGAAGATCGCCCCGAAATAACGCTCCAGTGGATCAAGGCGCACGCAGGCAATCGCTGGAACGAATACGCCGATGCCCTCGCAACTGCGTATAGAAGGAAGTAGGGAAGTGCTATACTTCCCCCATATGGCCTTGTTTGGAGGATCAAAAAAAGGAACAGAGCCCGTTTTTAACGGTCTTTTAGGAATAGATATTGGAACCGTGGGGGTAAAAGTAGTAGAGCTTACACTCGAAAAAGAAAAGCCTCGACTTACAACGTATGGTTACGCCGAAATAACCAGCATCCAAAACGATCTTTCGCTGCTTCTTGAGCCAGACAAGATTGCGAATATGATAAAAAGTATCTGCAAAGATGCAGGAGTTCGTGCAAAAAAAGCCATTGCGGCGCTTCCGGCATCCGAAGTTTTTCATACCATTATCAGTATCCCTATCCCGTCTTCTCCTCTTGAAGATCTACGTCCGGCAATTGAGGCGCAAGCAAAAAAAGTATTTTCCCTGCCTCTTGAAGAAATGGTGCTTGATTCCGTAGTTTTAGATAAAGAGGCATTAAAGAATGCCGGAAAAAATGAAGGTGCAGCCGCAAGTGAAGGCAAGGAGCGTTTTATTCGTATTTTTCTTACGGGAGCTCCTAAAAAACTCATTCAAAAATATCTCGATGTTTTTACTAAGGCAGGAATTGAGTTGGTTTCTTTAGAAACCGAAGTGATGTCGCTGGTGCGTGCATTAGTTTCCGAAGAGAATGCCCAGATTATGATTGTAGATATGGGCGGAAAGCGTTCAAATGTGATTATTGCCGATGAAGGAATCCCGTTTCTTACGAGAGGTATTAAGGGAGGGGGAGAGGAAATCACCCGAGCACTTGCAAAGAACATGGGTATTTCTGAGGCTGATGCAGAAGTTGCAAAGCGAGATTTAGGCTACGGCGTGCAAGAACTCCCTAAGCCCTTGCAAGAAGCACTTCAACCCATGGTGCACGAAATGCGCTACGCACTGCAGATGTATGCAGATCAAGCCTTTCACGATCACAAAACCGTGGAAAAGATTTTTATCACGGGCGGTTCCGCGCATCTTCCGGGCATTGATGCGTACGTTACTGCGGCGCTCAACGTAAATGTGTATATCGGAGATCCATGGGCACGCATCGCTACCGCACCTGAAGCGCGAGAGATTTTAGAAGAAGTAGGGCCTCGTTTGTGTGTTGCGGCAGGTCTTGCACTTCGCATTACAGAAAAAGGGATTGTATGAAGTCTCGAGAACCTCGCGTGATTATTTTATGCACGGATGCACGCTACAGAAGTGTTCTTGTGCGGCAATTTGAAAAAGAAGGATGGGAAGCGGAAGAGTCATCGCGTGCCGAAGATGCGGAACGCAGGGCAGTACAATTTCGCCCGCATGTGATTGTTGCGCAGATGCAGCAGAAGGACGAAATGCTCTTTCTCTTGCGGCGCTGGAAAACCCTTCCTACGCTTACCCAAACTCGTGTTATTGTAGAGGTATCGGTTCTGCACCCCGGAGAAGCCGAAGAGCTGCTGAATGCCGGGGCGGCAACGGTAGCACTGCGCGGTCATCAAACTCCCCAAGACATTGTTCGCAGAGCGGGAAGAGAGCTTTAAAGTTCATGGTTTATCGTTCATTAACCTTTTATGCACAAAACAGAAATATTCGCAATTGGTACGGTTATTGCAATCTTGGGGGTAATCTCCGGATTTCTTGTGCTTCATGCACGTTCGCAACTACGTGATGTCACGCGTATTGCACACATGCGCGAGGTGCAAATTGGTCTTGATCTTTTTTACATGGAAAAGGGCGTGTATCCCGAAGCATCTACCGCACTCGCACTTGGTCAGGTTACCACGGCATGTTTAGGAGCTGATGGTTTTTCTTCTCCCTGTTCTTCAGACACAGAGCCATACATTGAATTTGTTCCCGAAACACCTCAACAAGGCGTAAAAAAGCTTTCAGGATGCGCAGATCAAGAGAACGCATATTGCTACACCTCAGATAGCGAATCATTTCGTGTGCAATTTGAACTTGAATCTGCAAGCGCGCAGCTCGGATTGCAAAAAGGTTTGAATTGTTTAACAGAAAATGGGTTTGTGGCAGGAACGTGTCCAGCGTATACGGTTGCAGAAGATACGACGACCCCAGAAACGAATTAAGCACCCGTGTCATCCTGAGGGAGACTCTTGTCGACCGAAGGACCTTCGAGAGTCCTATTATTATATGCTTATACAGATTTTACTTCTCCTTCTCGCCGGTTTTACTGGGCTTGCCGCAGGAGCGCTCATGAATGCACGTATCGCTCGTTCGCCTGGCGGACAGGCAATTTTGTCGCGCCGTGCATGTGCCGTATGTGCGCATCCTGTTGCCGTTGCGGACATGTTCCCGGTTATTGGTCATCTTCGTCTGCGCGGACAATGTCGTAAGTGTCGCGCCGTTGTGCCGTGGCATTATGCACTTGTTGAGGTAAGCATTGCGGCGTTGTTTATGATTTTTGCAGCGCGTATTCTTTTTGGTATTTGGATTCCCGAGTACGTTGCTCCTTCGGAATATTTTCTCCTCTTTGTGCGCGATGCATTGCTCGGCATTGCACTCGTGTACATCTTTTTGTTTGATGCACTCGCTTCGGTTATTCCCGATAAACTCTCTCTTCCTGCGATCGTTGTTGTACTCGTGTGCAATATGGCGCTGGGCATTTCTCCGCTATCCATACTCTTTGGTGGATTACTCATCGCATCCTTTTTTGCTTTTCAAACCATCGCTTCAGCAGGGAAGTGGGTGGGAGGAGGGGATGTGCGCGTAGGATTTTTGATGGGCGCCTTGCTTGGTCCATGGATCGGCATCGCAACGCTTGTTTTTTCGTATATTCTCGGCGCAATTGTCGGAATCTATCTCCTGTTTTTTAAGCGAGCAAACATTACCGATCACGTGCCTTTTGCAACGTTCATGGTTATCGCTATTACGATCATGATGTTGTGGGGAGAGCGCGTGTTGCAGTGGTATTTCACCTTGGTTCCGCTCACATAACCTGCTACCATACGCAAAGCGTATGACCAAAGCCCAAGCCGCTGAACGCATCGAAAAATTGCGCGAAAGCATCCAAAAATATCGCTATCAATATCACGTTCTTGATGCACTCGAAATTTCCGAATCTGCACTCGATTCGCTCAAGCACGAGCTTTTTACGCTTGAGCAACAATTTCCCGAACTCATCACCCCAAATTCGCCTACGCAGCGCGTTGCCGGCACCGCACTTCCCAAATTCAAAAAAATCACCCATCAACGCCCCATGCTTTCTATGGAAGATGCGTTTTCTTTTGCGGAAGTTGAGGCGTGGGCAACCCGAATCCAAAAACTGCACGATGGCGAAATACCTTCGTGGTATGCCATGTTAAAAATTGATGGCCTCGCGGTTTCTTTGGTGTACGAAAATGGCATTTTGCAAACTGCCGCAACGCGTGGCGATGGCTTAATTGGTGAAGATGTTACGCAAAATATTCGTACAATTGACGCAGTTCCCCTCACCTTACGTCAGCCATCCGAAACCGAGATTCGTGCATGGGCAAGTACCTTTGGGGTTGCGGCAGATGTTGCCTCAAGTACTGCGTCGGCGAGGGGACGTGTAGAAATCCGGGGTGAAGTATTCGTGCCCAAAAAAGCATTTGAAAAAATGAATAAAGAACGCACCGAGCGTGGGGAGGAGCTGTTTGCAAATCCTCGCAATATTGCGGCCGGAAGCATCCGTCAGCTCGATCCGGCAGTCGCCGCAAGTCGTCCGTTATCGTTTTTTGCGTGGCGGATCGAGGATGGCGTAGATGTACAGCGACAAACGGCGATGATCGAGCTTTTGCGCTTATGGGGTTTTAAGACTGCTCCAGGAATTTTTTCGCCAACATTAAAAGAAGTTGCAGCGTTTTTCGAAAAAATGGACAAAGGACGTGCGAAATTAGATTTTTGGATCGATGGTGTGGTTATCCGTGTCGATGATACGCGCTTGTTTACCGATCTTGGCGTGGTAGGAAAAACGCCGCGCGGCATTATCGCGTGGAAGTTTGCACCCGAAGAAACAACAGCGCGCGTGGAATCAGTCGATTGGTTCGTGGGACGTACGGGTGCATTGACGCCCGTTGCAACCGTCGAACCAACATTTGTCGCGGGAACAACGGTAACCCATGCAACGTTACACAACGCCGATGAAATTGAGCGTCTTGATGTACGCATTGGTGACACGGTCATTCTCACAAAGGCAGGGGACATTATTCCAAAGATCGTCAAGGTACTCACCGAATTACGTACAGGAAAAGAAAAAAAGGTCGTGTTTCCCCGTGTGTGTCCTGTGTGTGATGCGCCCGTTGCGCGTCGTGAAGGCGAAGTTGCGATCATGTGTACGAATCCTTCGTGTTATGCAATGGAGCGTGAGCGCATTCTCCATGCCGTGCGTGCATTTGCTATCGACGGTCTCGGTGAACGCATCGTGGAAAAACTGTTGAATGCAGGACTCGTAAAGATTGCGCCAGATATTTTTACGCTCACAAAAGATGATCTCCTCACCGTTGAGGGATTTGCCGAAATCTCCGCGCAAAAACTAGTTGATGAAATCGCAACGAGAAAAGACATTGCATTTGCAGATTTTATTGTTGCGCTCGGTATCCGTCATGTAGGCGCAGAAACTGCCTTTGTTCTCGCATCATCTTTTGGAATGCTTAAGAAACTGCGCAACGCATCTGTTGAAGAACTTGCACAAGTTTCCGAAGTTGGGCCTATCGTTGCAGAATCGGTTGCACGTTTTTTTCAAGATCCACATACGCATCAGCTGCTTGATGCGTACGAACGTGTCGGCATTCACATCAAACAAGTAAAAGCGATACAGCGCATTCTTGCAGGACAAACGTTCGTAATCACCGGAACACTCGCTTCCCTGGGGCGCGAAGAAGCAAAAGATCGCGTGCGCCTTCTCGGCGGATCGGCTTCTGATTCGGTAAGTAAAAAAACATCTTTCGTGGTGGTGGGAGAAAACCCCGGAAGTAAAGCAGAGAAAGCGAGAGAGCTTGGTGTTGCGACGTTGACTGAAGGAGAGTTTTTGGAGAAAATAAGAGAGAAGTGATTGACAATACAGTAGTCATGTCCGCGTTTGTGTCATCCTGAGGGAGCGCTACGTCGACCGAAGGATCTTCCTATTTTTTGAGAAACCACTGTACCACTTCATCCAGAGATCCTTCGGTCGGCTTGGAATCTCCCTCAGGATGACACCTCGCAACCCCCTACACCCAACCCCCTACACCCACTATGTTTATAGACATCACAAAACTCGAACAACTCGCCAAAATTCGTTTAACACCCGAAGAACATGCGGCGCTGAGCGCACAGCTTCCTTCTATCTTGGCGTATGTTGCAAAGCTGCAAGAGGTAAATACCGACGGCGTAAATCCAGCCGCGTATATTTCGGACTTGGTAAACGTGATGCGTGATGACGTTGCGCAAGAAGATGCAACTGTTCGCGATGCTGCGCTTGCACTTTTTCCGCAAAAGAAAGCAGGCGCACTGCAAGTTCCTTCAGTAGGTGCACGCACAAAGAAAAAGTTTGTTGAACAAGAATAGCGTATGTCTTTGCATTCTGGAACCGCAATTGAGATTCGCAATCGTATCCTCACAAAAAAAGTATCTGCACGAGAAATCGTTGATGCGGTGCTCGCCGACATTGCAGAACGCGATGGGGAATATGGCGCCTTTCTTGAAGTCTTTGCAAATCGTGTTCGTGCAAATGCTCAGCGTATCGACACACTTTCTCAAAAAGAAAAAGAAGCACTCCCGTTGTGCGGAGTTCCTGTTGCCATCAAAGACAACATGCTCTATGCGGGAGAAATTTCTAGTTCCGGTTCGCACATCCTCGAAACCTATTGCGCGCCATACACATCAACGGTCGTTGCACGACTTGAACGCGATGGCGCAATCATCATCGGTCGCACGAACATGGACGAGTTTGCGATGGGATCTTCTACGGAAACATCGGCATTTACAAAAACAAAAAATCCCTGGGATGTTACAAAAATTCCCGGAGGTTCAAGTGGTGGATCGGCGGTTGCCGTTGCGGCAGGATTTGTGCCCCTTGCCCTTGGCTCTGACACCGGAGGAAGTATCCGTCAGCCTGCAGCAATGTGCGGCATTGTGGGAATGAAGCCAACGTACGGATCTGTTTCGCGTTTTGGCGTTACTGCACTTGCATCAAGTTTCGATCAGGTGGGTGCGTTTGGCACGACGGTTGAAGATGTAGCGTTGTGTTTGTCAGTTATTTCGGGAAAAGATACGCACGATTCCACGACAGAGGCCCCCCCGACCCCCCACACCCTACACCCCACCCCCCAAATCCCCCCTCTCCGCATCGGCATTCCCAAGGAATATTTCGTCGAAGGAATGGATATCGAAGTGCGCGCTTGTGTTACCGAAGCAATCGACGTTCTCAAACATGCAGGCGCAGAAATCGTGGAAGTTTCTATTCCCACAACGCCGTACGCACTTCCTGCGTATTACATCATTCAGCCTGCAGAAGCATCATCAAATTTGGCGCGCTACGACGGCATGCGCTACGGAGAACGAGGCGATGGCGCACTCGATGAAGCGTATATCACTGCGCGGAGCAAGGGATTTGGTATAGAAACAAAGCGTCGCATCATGATCGGATCATTTGTGCTTTCAGCCGGTTATGGCGATGCGTATTATAAAAAAGCGCTTGCGGTTCGTCAGGTGCTGTGCGCGCAATATGATGATGCGGTAAAACAAGTTGATGTATTGCTTTCTGCTACTACGCCGACTGTTGCGTGGAATTTGGGTGAGAAAACCAATGATCCTCTCGCGATGTATTTAGCAGATCTCTACACCGTAAGCGCAAATATCGTGGGAACCCCTGCAATTTCTGTTCCGTGTGGATTGGCACATGGTTTGCCGGTAGGTTTGCAGTTTATGGGCAGAAGAGGCGACGACGCGGGTGTCCTTCGTGCTGCACAACTGTATACTTCTCTTGCACCGTTTACGCATAAGCCACGGTAGTTCTTATGCAGAAGATACAGAATGCAAATGCGTATATTGATGGAGCAAACTTGTATAACGGAATAAAAACGCAAAAATGGTCTTTGGATTATCGGCGATTTCGTGTGTGGTTACGGGAGAAGCATGGTGTACGGAATGCATTTATTGTCACAAGCGATGGAGATTATGCAAGTCTCGTAAAGATGTTAAAGGAACGTGATGCCTTAGGGGCGGTTATTTCTCCTGCAGAAGAAAAGAAATGTTCTATTCTTCTGAAAAAGACGAATGCTTCAATCACGTTTTTAGGTGATATTCGTTTGCGTCCATTATTGGAGAAAAAATAAAAAAGCCCCCGATGCGGACGGAACCGCACAGGGGTCTTTTTCGTGGTGATGTATATAGTGTACAGTCATATATAAAATTGTCAATAATTGCATGTTCTCTTTTCAAATTCCCTCTGTTCTTCTAGACACCCGTATCCTCTTTTCTTTTGGTGTTGCGATTTTTCTCGCGCTTATTATTCTTGTTGCAGGAAAACGATCGGTGGGGAGGTTGCGGACGCAGGATCGAAATCGTATTTTAGCCGCATGGCATGAGGTAACAAAAAATATTCAACACGATGCATCGCATTGGCATACGGCAATTGTGCGCGCGGACGCGGTGCTTGATATGGCGCTTCGTGCACGGAGATTTTCGGGCGAAACCATGGCGCAGCGCATGGGCCGTGCGGCACAAAAATATCCCGCCGTTGAAGAAGCATTTAAAGCGCATCGTTTGCGCAACGAAATTGCACACAATCCTTTGCGAACTATCAGCGAAAAAGAAACGCGTTGGGCGTTAAAGGTATTTGAGCGTGCGCTTCGTGAGTTGGGAATATAGGTGGATATGATCCCATATTTTTCCTTCACCTCATTTTCTCTCGGTCCTTTAACACTTCACGTTTGGGGAATTTTTCTTGCACTCGGATTTCTCGTAGGAACGCTTGCGGCGGGATGGATGGCAAAGCGTAAAGGATTGTCGTCGAGCGTTATTTGCGAAATGGCACCTTGGTTTGCGATTGCAGGAATGATTGGCGGTCGCATAGGTCACGTCCTTTTCTATGATCCTGCATATTTTTATGCACATCCCTTAGAGATTTTTGCTATTTGGCAGGGTGGATTGTCGGTATATGGAGGAATCTTGGGATGTATTCTGGTGTTTTTTATTTTTGGGGCGGGTTTGAAACCCGCCCGTACAAACGCTTCCATCGATATGCATGCGCATCGTTTTGCATATGCGGATGCTCTCATCTTTGGTCTTCCGTTTGGAAAAATCTTTGGTCGTATCGGGTGTTTTCTTATTCACGATCATCCAGGAACGCTCACACATTTCATCCTCGGCGTAAAATATCCCGATGGGGAAGTGCGGCATGATCTCGGCCTGTATCTTGCGATAAATGCCTTTTTTCTTTCGCTCCTCTTCCTTTTACTCGCAAGAAAAAATCGTCCCACGGGCACGTACATCGTCGTTTTTTCTCTCTGGTACGGAACAACCCGTTTCTTTTTAGACTTTTTACGCGTCGTTGATGTGCGTTATATGGGCTTTACGCCGGGGCAATATCTTTCACTTTTACTGATCATTTTTGGTATCGGCATGGCGTTGTGGATAACGCGTAAGGCTAAAAGGGGAGAAAGTAGCTAAAATGATTCGTGATAATGCTTGTCTTTATTGTATGGCAGAAACATCCCAAGGTTTTTTTGATGGAAATCCAAAAACAATGTTCGTGTTTGGCGTGGTGTCGGGTATTGCCCTTACCTTGCTGTTGAATAGCTTTACCGGCATTTCGTACGGTGCAACAACAGGAAGCGGATGGTTTGCGGGATCGGATACCGATACTGCCGAAGCTGATGCAACCGCAAAGGTAAATACGCCCGTTGTCGCAGGCAAGCTTGCCGAGGTAACGGATGCCGATCATGTGCGCGGAGATCTTTCCAAAGCAAAAGTAGTTATTGTTGAATATTCCGATTTTGAATGTCCCTTCTGCAGTCGTCATCACCCCACGCTTGTCGATATTTTTGATGATTATGGTGATGATGTTGCGTGGGTGTATCGTCATTTTCCACTTGCGTTCCATCCCGAGGCAAATCCCGCAGCACTTGCATCTGAATGTGCAAACGAGCAGGGCAAGTTTTGGGAGTACGCAGATGCTCTTGTTGAAAATCAGGATCAGTTAGGTGATGAGTACTACAAATCTCTTGCAAAAGATCTTAGCTTAAAAACATCCCAGTTTAATGACTGTCTCGACACGGCGAAGTATCAGGAGGTTATTGATGCAGATGCGGCTTCCGGTCGTGCGGCAGGAGTATCCGGCACCCCAGCAACATTTATTAACGGTGTGCTCGTTGCCGGTTCAAACGGCTCATCAGTAGGAGCAGCTCCTAAGAGCGTGTTTACGGATATTATTGACGCAGCGCTTAAATAACATGACCACCGCAATCATTGGTGCGCAGTGGGGTGATGAAGGTAAGGGAAAATATGTGGATTTGCTTACCGAAAAAGCAGATGTGGTGGTTCGCTTTCAGGGCGGAGCAAACGCAGGCCACACCGTGATTGTGAACGATGAGAAATTCGTTCTGCACTTGCTTCCGAGCGGCATTTTGCATCCAAATAAAATATCGGTTATTGCGCATGGCGTGGTTATTGACGTAGAAAGTTTGTTAAAGGAAATTGAAGAATTGAAGGCAACCTGTGGCGACGTTACGCAAAGAATCATCATCAGCGATCGCGCGCACGTGGTCATGCCGTATCATAAAATCCTCGACAAACTTTCCGAAGAGGCGCTGGGAGCAAAGAAATTAGGAACAACGGGTCGGGGAATTGGTCCTTGCTATACCGATAAATATTCACGCAAAGGCATTCGCATTGCAGAGCTGTTGCGGAAAGATGTTTTTGCAGAAAAATTAAAAGAGAATATTGATCGTGTAAATCACGTTATCGAAAAAGTGTACGCAGGAGAGCAGATTCGTTTTGAAGACGTTTTTGAAACATACAATACCTACGCAGATACTATCCGCAGTATGGTACGCGACACATCGCTGTTTTTGCACGACGCGATCATCGAAGGCAAACAAGTCCTTTTTGAAGGTGCACAAGGGAGTCTCCTCGACATTGACATGGGAACGTATCCGTTCGTAACGTCATCACACACTATTTCGGGTGGCATCAGTACGGGTACAGGAATCGCTCCGCAGCATATTGAAAAAGTCATCGGCGTAGTGAAGGCGTACACCACGCGTGTTGGCTCGGGTCCTTTTCCTACAGAGGATCTTGGCGAAGCGGGGGAGCGATTGCAGAAAAATGGTTTTGAATTTGGTGCAACGACCGGAAGAAAGCGCAGATGCGGATGGCTGGATATTGTTGCGCTAAAACATGCGCTTCGCGTTTCGGGAGTTACCAGCATTGGGTTAACAAAATTAGATGTGTTGTCGGGAGAAAAAGTGATTAAGTTTGCAACCGCGTACAAGCTTCATGAGGAGATTATTCATCATATCCCCGTCCTTGATGCTGATTTTGCAAGTGTTGTTCCGGTGTATGAAGAAATGCCAGGATTTTCTGAGGACATTACCGAATGTAAAACGTTTGATGCATTGCCCGAAAACGCACAAAAGTATGTCCTCAAAATTGAAAGTCTTTTAGGTGTGCGCATCGACATGATTTCCGTACATCCCGAACGAAACAAAACCATTTTCCGTTAACCTCGATACAGCAACCAGCCACGCAAACGTTCAATTTCTTTTTCGATATTTTCGCCCTCGTATTCACCATTGTGCATGTGCGATCCACCGTACGATGCTTGTTTTTGATCGAGATGCAGCGAAAAGTTTAGCGAATCTCCTCCCTCTTTCACATACAAATGAAAACGCGGATAAAAATCTGCGCCCAATCGGCACACAAAACTTTCATCTCCCGTCTTCGGATCCCGAAACGGAAAATACCCCGCTCGCCTAAGCGCATCCAGCGGATTCCCAATTTGTACTTTTTGCAAGGTTAAATCCATGCCCCCATCATAACCAAACCTCCTCAAAAAGAAAACGCGCCCACGAGGGCGCGCGCACGGCGATCGGTTCGTCGACTAGGACGAGTTTTTTTCAGGGAAGATCGATCTTACCATGAGGAACACGGTCAACAGGATGTAGAAGCCAAGCATCACGGGCCAGAGCTTGGCATCCCGCAGTTCGGGCGTGTGCCGATAGGTGAAGAAAATCGATCCTGTCCAGATGGTAAACAGGACAAGGAGAATAGCGGGGATGAGCGCGAAGCTTTTGCGATTCATAGGATCCTCCAAAATGGGAGTGGCGGACGTTGAAGAGCGTGTATCACACTACACCAAAATGCACTTTTTTGCAAAAAGAAGACCCCGCACCGAAGGCGCATGCGGCGTCGTTTTCGGGTTGCGGGGCGAGGGGCGAGAACCTCAGTCGATGTCGAGGTGATAGATCGTTCCGGTGCTCGACGCCTCGGGAACGAGCAGGGACACCGTCATCCCGGAGATGGACAGTTTTGCGGAAACGACCCGTTGATCGAGTCCTGTGGGCACGGTTGCGGTAACCTTTCCAAGGAACGGATCGAGGGTGACTTGGCTGAAGTCCACGATGAGTCGGGGGTCATTCGGCACCGGAAAGTGCCAGGTGTGCGACTTCTTGTCCTGCACGGCGTGGAGGACATAGAGCCGCGTCCATCCCGCAACCTGTGCATCGTAGCCTCCGAGGAGAGTCACCGTCGGTGTGCTTCCCTCGTTCCAGTTCACGAGGATGGTATTGGCGACGATGATGCCTTTCTCGGTATAGATCTTGTTCGCGCCGGGGAGGGGCTGCGGGGCCTTGCCGGCGAGAACCAGAGCGAGGAGCAGAGACGTGAGCATGGAAGCCTCCTGAGAGAAACGATGGTTGCGTGCGGATGGGGGTCGAAGGATCGGATCAAGCGCAAATCCTCTGGAGCAGTCGAGATATAGCCGTTACAATAGATG